>JANPMA010000001.1:0-2453 GCA_031422595.1 Novosphingobium sp.
GCGGGTAATATCGGTCGCGTCGATATCCAGCCGCATCGCCCCGCCCGGATAGGGGGCATCGACGGCAGCGGGCACAGCGCGCGAAAGCGGCACGGCCAGCGGCGCGGAAAGGTTGGTGGAAGCTGCCGGCGCGGCCAGTGCCATCGCCAGAACAGCCAAGGCGATCCCTGCTTTTCTGTTCATAGGCGCTGACTTTGGCGGCATGGCTGCCAAGGCGCAAGATAGGAGATGCCCTTTTCGACGAAGGACAAACAAGCTAGGGGCCAGCGCCATGAACACACCACAGGCCATTCGCGGCACCCAGGACATTTTCGGCGCAGAGGCCGAGGCTTTCGCGCATGTCGTCGAGACCTTTGAACGCGTGCGCAAATTGTACCGCTTCCGCCGGGTGGAAATGCCGGTGTTCGAAAAGACCGAGGTGTTCAGCCGGAGCATCGGCGAGACCACCGATGTGGTGTCCAAGGAAATGTATTCGTTCCGCGATCGCGGCGACGAATCGCTGACCCTGCGGCCCGAATTCACCGCCGGTATTTGCCGCGCCTACCTGACCAACGGCTGGCAGCAGCACGCGCCGCTGAAGGTCGCCACCCACGGCCCGCTGTTCCGTTACGAGCGCCCGCAAAAGGGCCGCTACCGCCAGTTCCACCAGCTCGACGCCGAGATTCTGGGCGCGAGCGAGCCGCAGGCCGATGTCGAGCTGCTGGTGCTGGCCGATCAGTTGCTGAAAGAGCTGGGCATTGCCGATGGCGTGATCTTGATGCTCAACACGCTGGGCGATGCCGCCAGCCGCGATGCCTGGCGCGCGGCGCTGGTCGACTACTTCCGCGCGGTGAAGGGCGAGCTGAGCGAAGACTCGCGAGACCGGCTGGAGCGCAACCCCTTGCGGATCCTCGACAGCAAGGATCCGCGCGACAAGGCGTTCGTGGCGGGTGCCCCGAAGATCGACGACTTTCTGAGCGGCGAAGCACAGGACTTCTTCGGCGCGGTCACCTCGGGCCTCGACGCGGCTGGCGTCGGGTGGACCCGCGCCCCCTCGCTGGTCCGCGGGCTCGACTATTATCGCCACACCGCCTTCGAATTCGTCACCGACCGGCTCGGCGCGCAAGGCACCGTGCTCGGCGGCGGGCGCTATGACGGGCTGATGGAAAGTTTGGGCGGGGCACCTACGCCTGCGGTCGGCTGGGCTGCGGGGATTGAGCGGCTGGCGATGCTGGTGGGGGAAGTGAGTCAGCGGCCACCCGAAGTGGCGATTGTGCCGATGGGCGAAGCTGCGGAACAAAAGGCAACCGAACTTGCAGCGAGGCTGCGACAGTCGAACCTGGTGGTCGAACTGGCCTTTCGCGGAAACATGAAAAAGCGGATGCAGAGGGCAAACGATGCCAACGCCCGGTTCGCGATCATTATCGGCGACAACGAGCTTTCGGCTGGCAAGGGCGCGGTCAAGAACTTGCAGACAGGTGAGCAGGTCGATGTTGACTTGGAATCCGTTCAGGATTGGCTTTGGGCCTCGCTGACAGGCAAGCAATGACCTTACCCCAACTTCGTCACCCTGAACTCGTTTCAGGGTCCATTTATCCCCGCAGACCGAAGCTCTGTGGGGCGGTAAAGCCGCGCCGTTTCAGCCCTTCCGCCGCCTTCGGGCAAACCGCACGATGGACCCTGAAACGAGTTCAGGGTGACGAAGCGAGAGAGGGTGGCGCATGGCGGTAAGCGACGCCCGCCTCCACCAGATCGCTGCCCGCTTCGCCGAGATCGAGGCGCGGCTGGCTTCGGGGACGTTGGAGGGCAAGGAGTTCATCGCCGCCAGCCGCGACTATTCCGAGCTGGAGCCGGTGGCCAAGGCCGCCGCGGCGGTCGCCTCGATGCGCGCCGAGCTCGCCAGCCTGGCCAAGCTCGACGATCCCGAAATGCGCGAGCTGGCCGAGGAGGAGATCGCCCGGCTCAAGACCGAACTGCCCGAGGCCGAGCATGCGCTGTCGCTCGCCATGCTGCCGCGCGATTCGGCGGATAGCCGCTCGGCCATGCTCGAAGTGCGCGCCGGAACCGGCGGCGATGAAGCCGCGCTGTTCGCTGCCGAGCTGCTCAGGATGTACGAACGATTCGCTGCCGATCAGGGCTGGCGGTTCGAAATGGTCAGCGCCAACGCCTCCGATATCGGGGGCTTCAAGGAAGCCGTGGCCGAAATCAACGGCAACGGGGTCTTCGCCAAGCTCAAGTTTGAAAGCGGGGTCCACCGGGTGCAGCGGGTGCCGGTGACCGAGTCTGGCGGGCGGATCCACACCTCCGCTGCCACCGTCGCGGTTCTGCCCGAGCCCGACGAAGTCGATGTCCAGATCAACGATGGAGATCTGAAGATCGACGTCTACCGGGCATCGGGCGCGGGCGGCCAGCACGTCAACACCACCGATTCGGCGGTGCGGATCACGCACCTCCCCACCAATACCGTGGTCACC
>JANPMA010000002.1:0-13944 GCA_031422595.1 Novosphingobium sp.
CCCTTACGCCCGAAGCCCTCGCATCCGCTGGACTTGGCGAAGCCGATTGGGAGCACTTGCGCCTGGCCCCCGCCGCCGGTCTGGCGAGGCGCAGCGTCGCGCACGACCTTGCCATGCTGTGGCACGCATTGGCCGATGGCCCGGTTTCCGGGTTCCAGCGATATGCTGTCAACCCCGCAGTGCTGCTGGTCTGGCGCAAGGATCTGTCCCCGCACTTTCGCCTGCTGGCGCCAGACGAGTTCGCGGCACTCGAACCCCTGCTCGATGGTGCCAGCTTTGGCGAAGCAGCGGGCCGGGCCGGTGAGGAAGGCCTGCTTCGCTTCGGCCTGTGGTTCGCCCAATGGCTGCAGGAGGGCTTGTTCAGCGCCGTGACGGGCTAGAGTCTGCCCTGCTGACACAGAATCGCCCCTCCCCGGCGGGGAGGGGTTGGGGTGGGGTGGGGGCTCCACGCTCGAGAGGGAAGAACCCCCATCCCAACCCTTCCCCGCCGGGGAAGGGCTTCTTCCGCTTCTAACTATAGAGGACAGGCTCTAGACTTAGCCCCACACCCGACCATCCTGAGCTTGTCGAAGGATCGCCCTTTTCTTCGTGCGGCAGTGCACAAGGCACGAAGAAGAAAAACAGTCCTTCGACAAGCTCAGGATAGTCGGGTTTGGGATTGCCGGGCGTTTCGGACTTCCCGCGCGCCGCCCTACTCCCGCTCACGCTTCATCCGCGCAGCAACGCTGCGGACATCGTATTCATCATCACCCGGATAGCGCGGAGCAGAGGCGGCATAGGCCGCGTCAAGCGCGTCGATCCGTTCGTGGATGCGTTCGACATTGAAAGCATGCGCCACTACAAAACGCTCACGCGCCCGGATCTGCGGCACCACGATCTCGGCAAAACGATCCGCCGCCATGCCGTGGCGCATCACCGCATCGGGACCGATCGCGGTGTGGACCCAGCCGGGAATGATCGTTCCGGCCTGGACGTGATCGGGCAAGTCTTCGCGCAGGCTCTCGGTCAGCCCAAGCACCGCATGCTTGGCGGCGAGATAGGCGGCGGTCTGCGGCACCGCGCAGAACAGCGAATTTTCCGATCCGGTGTTGTAGATAGCGCTGGCACTGTCCTGCGCGGCCAGGCGCGGTGCGAAGGCCCGGCAGCCGTGCCAGATCCCCCAGAAATTGACATCGAAGTGACGCCGCGCGGCGGCGGGATCGACTTCCCACAGCTTGCCGCGCGGACCGCCGACCCCGGCGTTGTTGAGCACCAGATCGACCCGCCCCAGCGCGGCAAAGGCCTGTTCGGCCATCGCCTCGACCTGGGCAGGATCGGCGACATCGCAGGGTATCCCCTGGGCATCGATCCCCGCCGCCTGCAACTGCACCCGCGCAGCTTCGAGCCGGTCACCCGGCAAATCGGCCAGCACGATCCGCGCCCCTGCCGAACCCAGGTGCGACGCGATCGCCAGTCCGATCCCGCTGGCCCCGCCGGTGATCACCGCGCTGCCGATTTCGAAAGCGTCGCTCATGTCGGTGCGGCCAGTCCCTTGGCCACCACCCGGCGCAGCGCCTGCACGTAAACCTCGGGTTCCTGCGCACCGGGGATCAGGAACTTGCCCTGGACCAGCATCGCCGGGACGCCCGAGATGTTCATGTCCCAGGCCTGGGCTTCCTCGTGCCGCACGATCACGCCCAGCGCTTCGTCATCGAGCGCGGCACGCGCGGCAGCGGGATCGAGGCCCAGCGAGGCTGCGACATCGACCAGCACTTCGGGATCGGACATGGTCCGGCGCTGCTGGAAATGGGCATCGAACAGCGCCAGCTTGAGCCGGTTCTGAACATCGGACCCAGCCTCGACCAGCGCCCATTTGAGCAGCTTGTGCGCGGCGAAGGTGTTCCAGATCATCGCCTTGGGCGGCTCGCCCGCGCCGCTGTAGGCAAACGAATAGCCCGCACGCTCGCCGATCGCCACAAGCTGACCGCGATTGGCCTCGGCCTGCTCGGGCGTGCGGCCGTATTTGCGGGCGATGTGTTCGCTCTGCCCCTCGCCTTCGGGCGGCATATCGGGGTTGAGTTCGAACGGCAGCCAGCGCACTTCGGCCTCGATCTCGCCCTCCAGCATGGCCAACCCCTTTTGCAGCTGGCTGTAACCAATGATGCACCACGGGCACATCACGTCGGAATAGATGTCGATGGTCAGCTTTGCCGGAGTAGTCATCGTTCCAACCACCATTTGAGCAAGTGATGCGCCACCGCGAAAGGCGGCGGGGCAATGAAGGCGCCGTCTTCGCGGCCCTCGCGCTGCGCGGCCATGGCCTCGGTCACTTCGGCGCGAGTGAACCAGCGCGCTTCTTCCAGCTCGGTCATGTCGACTGTCAGCGCGGGATCGTCGGTATAGCTATGGCAGGCGATCATCAGCGAGGAAGGGAACGGCCAGGGCTGGCTGGCAACGTAAGTGACATCGCGCGCGCGCACTCCTGCTTCCTCGAAAATCTCGCGAGCAACCGCTTCTTCCATCGTCTCGCCCGGCTCTAGAAAGCCCGCCAGCGCCGAAAAGCGCCGCGGCGGGAAACGCGGCTGGCGGCCCAGCAGGACATTGTCCTGATGCTCGACCAGCATGATCGTCACCGGATCGACCCGGGGGAAATGCTCGGCCTTGCAGGCATCGGAAGTGCAACTGCGCTGCCAGCCGCCCTTGGCGAGCCTGGTCGGCGAACCGCAGCGCGCGCAGAAGCGGTGCCGCGCGTGCCAATCGACCAGGCTGCGCGCGCCGCCATAGGTGGCAAGTTCGTGGGCACCGAGGCTGGCCATCGCTGCCCACAGCCGCGGATTGGCCGGGGCGACGCTGCCGGTCAAAGCTGGTGGCACTTCCGCAAAGCAGGCACGCTCGCCTTGCAGGCCAAGGAACACCAGTTCGCTTTCCGAAGCCGCATCCGCCAAGGTGCCCCAGTCCAGCGTCCCGTCGGGAGTGATCACCGGATCCAGCCCGTCGAGCTTGAGCAGCCGCGCGCGCCAGTCCATCAGCGCCTCAAGCGCAGCGGGGTCGCTGCGGATATGATCCGCCCGGTCGAGCCCGGCTCCAGCAAAGGCGATATCGATCTGGCTCACGCCTTCCTGGCCTGCATCGCGGTCAGGTCAGCGCCGACGGCTTTGGGGAACTCCCTGAGGACCGGCAACTTGTCCTGCGGCATGTACTGGACATAGAGACTGGTGCGCAACGCCAGCTTCATCTGCGCGAAGCCGATCGTGCCGGCCGCGCCCGACCAGCCGAACAGCCCTTCGTCCGTGCCGGTGCCAACCACCCCGCCCGCGCCAAAGTGCTGCCCGGCCACCCAGGTGCCGGTCAGGTCCGCGGCGGCGGGCAGCAGGTTCGAAGTCCCCAGCCGCACTGCCGCCTCGCTCATCACCCGGGTACCGCCGGCCATGCCGTAATTGACCAGCATCGAAAGGAACCGGTCAAAGTCCGCCGGGCAAGTCACCAGCCCGGAACCGCCGAAAGCGAACGGGATTGGATCCTGGTAGATCGAGCGGCCCGGCTTATCGATTGCCACCGGGGAACCCCAGAAAAAGCCGTAATTGGTGGTCAGCCGCCCTTCGGCGCTGGCCGGGACCTGAAAGTAGCTGTTCGCCATGCCGCAGGGGCCGAAGATCCGGTCTTTGACGAACGCTTCGAAACTGGTCCCCGCCGCGCGGCCGATGACCAGCCCCAACACGTCAAGGCTCATCGAATAGGACCATTTGGTGCCCGGTTCGGCCACCAGCGGCACTGTCGCCGCCAGCCGCAGGAATTCGTCCGGACCGGGGACCGGCGGGCCATCGTTGACGCCCTTGATCTTGCGCTTGGTGATGATCCCGGGGTTGATCCCCAACCGGCGCAGCTCTTCGCCCACCTTGTTCCTGCCGACCACCGCATATCCCAGCCCGCTGGTGTGGGTCAGCAGGTGGCGGATCGTGATCTGGTTCTTGGCCGGGCGGGCATCGAGCCCGACCTTGGGGTCGATCGCCACCTGCATTGCCGCGAATTCGGGGACGAAATCGGCCAACGGCTGGTCGAGCTTGAGCTTGCCTTCGTCGATCAGCATCATCGCTGCCATGCCGGTCAGCGGCTTGGTCATCGAATAGGCCCGGAACAGGCTTTCGGGGCCGCCGGGATCGCGATCATCAAAGCCTTCCTTGCCGCGTGCGATGTAGCCGGGGGCCTGGTCCTTCCAACCCAACGTGGCCACCATGCCCGAGATCTTGCGGCTGCGGACGTATTTTTCGACCATCGCGGTGACCGTCGGCCACTGCGCTTCAATCCCGGCCACTTGCGCCTGAGCGAGCACCCGGCCCAGCGGCAGCGCGGAGAGCGCCGCCGCGCCGCCCAGCATTGCGCTGGTGCGAAACAGATCGCGGCGTGAAAGTTCGAACTGCACATGCATTCCCGGCATCTCCCTAAATCGCCAATTGCGGCGCGCCGAGGTCGCTTCCCGCGGCCTTTGGAAACTTGTCGTAAAGCTCATGAGCACTGGTCGGCATGTGCTGTGAGTAGATCGCTATACGGATCCCGCGCTTGAGGTCGATCCGGAACACCGTCGCCGCCGCGCCGCTCCAGCCCAGCACTCCGGCTTTGTCGCCCAGCCCCAACTGCGCGCCCGCGCCGTGGCCCGCACCTTCCATCCAGGTACCCTTGGTCGCCGCGCCCGGTGGCAGCAGGTTCGATCCCCCCAGCGCCACTGCCCGCGCACCCAGAACACGGCGGCGGCCCGATCGCCCGCCCGCCGCCAGCATCGCCATGAACCGATCGAAATCGCGCGGCGTGGAGACCAGCCCGCCTCCGCCAAACGGAAGCGGCGGCGGATCGAGGAAGATCGAATCAAGACCGGGGTCGATCGGTACGGCCTTGCCGTCCTTGATCCCGTAATTGGTGGTCAGCCGCGCGGCCTTGGCGGCCGGTACCTGGAACGCGGTATCGCGCATTCCGCACGGATCGAAGAAGGTCTGCTTGAGGAAACGGTCGAAAGGCATGCCGCTGACCACCTCGATCACCCGGCCCAGCAGATCGAGCCCGACCGAATAGGACCATTGGCTGCCCGGTTCGTAAACCAGCGGCATCTCCGCCAAACGATCGGCAAAGGCCGTCAGGCTGGGGGCGCTGGGCATGCGCACTTCGCCGGGAAGCGGCTGGCGGCTGGCCCGCCCGCCGCCAAGGCCCGCGGCGAGGTAAGCTTTCTGGATCGGCCCGGTCTGGACAATCGTATAGCCCAGCCCGGCGGTGTGGGTCACCAGCTGGCGCATGGTGATCTGGCTCTTGGCCGGATGGACCCGGTCAAGCGGCGCATCGGCTGATTCGAGCACCTGCATTTTCGCGAATTTGGGCAGAATGTCGGCCAGCGGCTGGTCGAGCCTGAGCTTGCCCTGATCAATCAGGTGCATTGCGGCCATGCCGGTGATCACCTTGGTCATCGAAAAGATCCGGAACAGCGAATCCGGGCCCACTGGCACCTTGCTGTCAAAGGCCAGGGTGCCGTGCGAATAGAACCGCGGAGTATCGTGGCCAAGCCCGACCGAGGCAACCAGCCCGGGCAGCTTGCCGCTATCGACCAGTCCGGCGATGAGGCTGTGGATCGCGGGTAAATCGAGCCGCGCTGCACGCGCCTGCAAGGCGTCGAGCGGCAGTGCGGCCAGCCCCAGCCCAAGCCCCATGCCGCCGCCGCGCAGCAGCACATCGCGCCGGTTCAGCTCTGTCCTCACGAAATTCTCTCCAATCGTTTCAGTCTTGCGCCAGGGCCAGTCGCGCGGCCTTGGCGAACAGCGTCGGCAGCCCGGCCTGTTCGAGCAAGTCCAAGGGCCACCAATCGCCTTGTTGTCCGGCCAGCCTAGCCCAATCGCTTCCCGAATAAAGCATCAATTGCAAATCGAGATCGAAATGGGTGAAGCTGTGGCGCACCATGCCGCCCGGCTGCCACGGCCCCTTGAGCGGTGCCTCGCCCTGCCCGTCGCCGCGCGCATTCCAGCCATCGTCGGGCAATGCGCGCATCCCCGCCAGCATGCCCTTGGGCGGACGGGTGACCAGCCAGACCTTGCCATCCGCCGCGATCCAATAGGCCCGGCCCCGACGTTGGGGCTTGGCCGCCTTGACCGCCTTGACCGGGAAGCGTTCAGGGCCAAGCGCGCGTCCACGGCACTCGTCCTGCAAGGGGCACAGCAAGCAACGCGGCGCGCGCGAAATGCAAATCGTGGCGCCCAGGTCCATCATCGCCTGGGCGAAATCGCCGGGCCGGTCGGGCGGGGTCAGCGCCGCCACCCGCGCGCGGATTTGGGGCCGGGCCTGGGCCAGCAGTTCCTCGATCGCTTGCAGCCGCGCGACAACCCGCTCGACATTGGCATCGACCACGGCCGCCCGCTCACCAAAGGCGATCGCCGCCAGTGCCGCCGCGGTATAGGCCCCCAGTCCCGGCAGCTTGCGCAGTTCGGCCTCACTTCGCGGGAACTGCCCACCAAGCGCGGCCACTGCGCGCGCACAGGCCACCAGGTTGCGGGCCCGCGCGTAATAACCAAGCCCCGCCCAGGCAGCCAGAACATCGGCCTCGTCGGCTGCGGCCAGCGCCTCCAGGGTGGGCCAGCGCGAGGTGAACTGCTCGAAATAGGGCACTACCGCCGCCACGGTGGTCTGTTGCAGCATCACTTCGGACAGCCAAACCCGGTAAGGATCGGGCGGCGCCGCGCCCGGCGGGCTGCGCCAGGGCAGGCTGCGATGGCTGGCGTCGTACCAGCCGAGCAACTTGTCCGGAATCGTCTGCGCGCTGGCGTCCATCGCCTGCCTATGGCATTGCCGGCAGCATAATGGAACGGGACGGAAAGCCCCCAAATAGCCAGCCGCGCCGCTATGAGCGTCCGCGCGGGGCCGGGGTGCGCCCGATTTCCGAACTGATGCCCGAAGTGGGCCGTACCGCCTTTCGCCGGTTCGGTTTCATCCAGTCGAGCGTGGTGACCCGCTGGCCCGAGATCGTCGGCGAGCGCCACGCCCGGGTCTGCAGCCCCGAATCGATCCGCTTTCCGCAGGGCGAGAAGAGCGGCGGGATCTTGCAGCTGGTGGTGGTCCCCGCCCACGCCCCGCTGATCAGCCACGTGGTGCCCGAGATCATCGAGCGGGTGAACCGCTTCTTCGGTTACAGCGCGGTGGCGCGGGTCAAGCTTCGGCAAGGTGAGGTTAAGCCGCCCCCTGCTGAAAAGCGCTCCACAGCGCCGCCATCGCTTCGCCCGATCCCGATCGAGCTGGGTGACAGCCTGCGCGATATCGGCGATGCGGAACTGCGCGCGGTGCTCGAATCGCTGGCGCGCAGCCTGGGCGATGAGAACACGAAAGGCGAAACGTGAGGACCAGATTCGCATTCTTGGCCCTGGCCGCGCTGGCATCGGCTGCCGGAGCCGCTCCCAAGACCGTGGGCTGGAACTATGTTGTCAACCTGGGGGCTGACGGCAGCCATGTGCTGGGCAATCCGGCCGCGCCGGTCAAGCTGGCCGAATATCTCAGCTACACCTGCCCGCACTGCGCGCGCTTCGCCAAGGAGGCCGAGGCACCCTTGCGGATCGGTTATCTCTCTTCGGGCAAGGTCTCGATCGAAGTGCGGCACCTGCTGCGCGATCCGATCGACCTGACCGTGGCGATGCTGGCCAATTGCGGGCCCAAGGAAAAGTTCTTCCTCAACCACGCGGCACTCATGCGCAGCCAGGACACCTGGCTCAAGCCGCTGGCCAGCGCCAGCCAGACCCAGAAGCAGCGCTGGGTTACCGGCACGCTGGTCCAGCGCAACCGCGCGATTGCGAACGATTTTCACCTCTATGCGATCATGCAGAGCCGCGGCTACGACCGGATAACCGCCGACAAATGCCTGGCCGATCAGGCCGTGGCCAATCGCCTTGGCAAGCAGGCCCAGCAGGGCTATTCGTTGGGAATCCGTTCCACCCCTGCATTCACCATCAACGGCAAACTGCTCGACAATACCTCCGAATGGTCAGAGCTGCGCCCCCAACTCGATGCGAGCCTGTGAAGCGATGAAGAAAATTGTATCCGCCGTTGGCATCGGCCTGCTGCTGTTCACCGCCGAGGCCAGCCTTGCCAACCAGGCCAAGCGCAATGCCCCTGCCGCTCTCGACCAGCGCGTGACGGTCAATTCCGATGGTTCGGTGCTGCTCGGCAATGCGGCGGCACCGGTCAAGGTGGTTGAGTACATCTCCTATACCTGCTCGCACTGCGCTCATTTCAACGCGGAATCGCATGGCGAATTGCGTGGCGGAATGGTCCGTTCGGGCAAGATCTCGCTTGAGCTGCAACCATTCCTGCGCAACGAATTCGACCTCGTCGCTTCGCTGCTGGTGACCTGCGGAACCAAGGACAAGTGGCTCGGCAACAACGATGCCGTGCTGGCGGCGCAGGCCAGCTGGTTCAAGGAACCGACCGACCCCACCTACAAGAAACGCTGGGAGGCGCTGGAAACCAACAAGCCCGCGCAGCGCAAAGTGGTGGCGCGCGACATGGGTCTGGTCAAGCTGATGCAGGGCCGCGGCTATACCCCCGCCCAGCTCGACCTGTGCCTGGCCAATGACGTGAAGGCCAAGCAGCTCGCCGCGATGAGCACCCAGGCCATGAATGACGGGGTCAACGGCACGCCGATGTTCAAGATCAACGGCAAACTGCTCGATGTCCATGGCTGGCCGCAATTGAAGCCGCTGATCCAGAACACTCTGCTGCCGCCCGCAACGATCTGATTCACCTGTGGAGAAGCCCGCCGCGCAGCGGGCCGATCCTTCATCGCCGGGGCGATCCCGGCTAGTTTCAGCGACTCGAACGACAAGGACTTGTGAGGAACCATGACTGCACTTCGCCCCCGCCGCATGCTGCTGGCTTTCACCGCGGTTCCGCTGATGCTTGGGCTCGCCGCCTGCAAGCAGGATGGCGGCGCTGACGCTGCGCCGAAGGGCGATGCCGTCGGCAAGATTGCCGCACCCGCAGGACAGAAGTGGGAGGACGTAGTTGCGCCAACCGCCGATGGCGGGATGCTGATGGGCAACCCCAATGCCCCGCTCAAGCTGATCGAATATGCCTCGCTGTCGTGTCCGGGCTGCGCCAAGTTCGGCCAGGAAGGGATGGAGCCGCTCAAGGCCGAATTCGTCTCCTCGGGCCGGGTCAGCTTGGAATTCCGCAGCTTCGCGATCCACCCGCAGGATATCCCGCTGACCGTGCTGGTGCGCTGTGCGCCCAAGGAAGCGTTCTTCCCGCTGGTTGAGCAGATCTATACCAATTTCGAGGCAATGAACGCCCCGCTGCAGAACCCGGAAGTTCAGCAACGCGCCCAGGCTGCCAGCACCTTGCCCCCGGCGCAGCGCTTCCCGGCACTGTCCGATGCGCTCGGCTTCACCGAGTTCTTCGCTGCGCGCGGGGTTGCGGTCGATCAGGCCCACGCCTGCCTCGCCAAGCTCGATACCGCGACCGAAATTGCCGGAAACGCGAAAAAGTACGGCGAATCCGGGATCAACCAGACCCCGACTTTCGTTCTCAATGGCCGCCAGCTGCCGTCTGAATTCTCTGCTTGGCCCAAGATCGCCGAAGCGCTGCGCGCCGCCGGGGCGCGCTGAGCGGCTGAGCCGAGGACCGGCGGATCACCTCCATGCGCATCAGGCGGCTCAAGCTGACTGGCTTCAAGAGCTTCGTCGAACCGGCAGAACTGCGCATCGAACCGGGGTTGACCGGGGTTGTCGGCCCCAACGGCTGCGGCAAATCGAACCTGCTCGAAGCGATCCGCTGGGTGATGGGCGAGAACAGCCCCAAGTCGATGCGCGGCGGGGGCATGGAAGACGTGATCTTCGCCGGCACCGCCCAGCGCCCGGCGCGCGATTTCGCCGAAGTCGTGCTGATGGCCGATGCCGGAGACAACGACAGCGAGATGGAAGTCGTCCGCCGGATCGAACGCGGGGCCGGCAGCGCCTACCGGGTCAACGGCCGCGATGTGCGGGCCAAGGACGTCTCGCTGATTTTTGCCGATGCCGCCACCGGCGCGCACTCACCCGCGCTGGTCAGCCAGGGCAAGATCGCCGCGGTGATCGCCGCCAAGCCGGCCGAACGGCGGATGATGCTGGAAGAGGCGGCCGGGATCGCGGGGCTCCACGTGCGCCGCAAGGATGCCGAGCAGAAGCTGCGCGCGACCGAGGCGAACCTCGCGCGGCTCGAAGATCTGATGGGCCAGCTCGATGCCCAGATCGGCTCGCTGCGGCGCCAGGCCCGCGCGGCCGAGCGCTACAAGGCGATCAGCGACAAGATCCGCCTCGCCGAAGCGCGGCTGGTCTTTGCCCGCTGGCGCGATGCCGCCGCTGCCGCCGAGGCGGCCCGGGCTGAAGCGCAAGGGGCGGAAGCGCGCGTGGCCGAAGCCCAGGCCGCGATGAAGGCCGCGCAGCAGGCCCAGCACCAGGCCGCCGAGGCGCTCGCCGAAGCCCGCGACGAGCTGGCCGACCGCCGCGACGATGCCAGCGCGCACGGACACCGGATGGCCCAGCTGTCGGGCCAGCTCGAGGCCGCCGAAGAACGCCTCAAGGACCTCGATCGCCAGCACCAGCGGTTGGAGGAAGACCGCGGCGATGCCGACCGGCTGACCAGGGACGCCGCCGCCGCCCTGGCCAAACTGGAACGCGATCTGGCCGATGGCGATGCGGCGCTCGCAGCCGACGAACGCCGCCGCCCGGTGGTCGCCGCCGCGCTCGACGAAGCCGATCGCAATCTGCGAGCAGCCGAATTGGCGCTGGCCAAGGCGACTGCCGACCAGGCCGGGGTCGAGGCTGAATGGCGGGTCGCCGATGCCGAACTCTCAGCCACGCAGCAGCGGCTCTCGCGGCTTGACGCAGAACTCCGCCGCCAAGACGATCTGCGCGCCGCGCTGGAACGCGAAGGCGATCCGCTTGCCGCGCTGGCCGACGCCGAAAGTGCTCGCGATACTGCCGCCAAGGCGCTCACCGATGCCCGCGCCACGCTCGAAGTGCAGCAGGACCGCAAGGCCGACCTCCAAGCCGCGCGTGACAGTGCCGGTTCTGCCCTCGCCAGCGCCCGGGCCGAACTGGCCGGGATCGAACGCGAATTCCAGGCGCTGAGCCGCGACCGCGAGGCTCGCGCCAAGCAGGCCAGCGGCAAGCACGGCCTGCGCCCCGCGCTCGACGCGGTGCGCGCCGCGCCGGGCTATGAACGCGCGCTCGCCGCTGTGCTGGGCCGCGATGCCAAGGCTCCGCTAGGACAGGCTCCGGCGGGTGAAGATGGGCGGTTCTGGACCGGCGCTGTTGCTCCGGGTGCAGTCAAAGACTGCCTCGCCGCGCATGTCACCCAGTGCCCCGATGAGTTGAAGGCCCGGCTCGCGCTGGTTCATGTCGCCGAGAGTGACGATTCCCGCACGCTGGGCCCCGGCGAATGGCTGGTGACCAAGGCCGGTCGAATCCGCCGCTGGGACGGCTTCGTTGCCCAGGGCGAAGGCGCCGCCGAAGCCGCCCGGCTGGAGGCCGAAAACCGCTTCACTGCGCTTGAGGCTGAACTGCCCGGCAAGCAAGCCGTGGTGGCCGAGGCCGACAGTGCCAATGCCGCAGTTCAGGCCGAGCTTTCCGAACTCCAGACCGCGCTGATCGCCTCCGAACGCGCTGTCGCTCAAGCCTCTGAAGCCGAACGCGCCGCCCTGCGCGCAGTGGACCAGGCCGAGGCGGCAAAGGCCCGGCTCGAACAACGCCGCGCCGAACTGGCCGAAGCGGCGGGCGATCTGGCCGAGCAGATCAAGCTGGCCGAGGCCGAGCGCGACGCTGCCCAGGCCCGCCGCTCCGAGCTGCCCGATCCCGCAAGCGGCCGCGCCCAGCTTGCCGCAGCGCAAGCCCGCCACGATACTTCGCGCCAGGGGCTGCAATCGGCCACCGCCGGCCTCGCCGCGCACGATCAGGCAATCGCCGTGGCGCGCGAGCGCACCAATGCCCTGCGCGGCGATATCAAGGGCTGGCAGGCCCGCGCCGGCGATGCCGCCAGCCGCCTGGCCGGGATGGAGCGCCGCTTCGAGGAGATCGCCGAAGAACGCGCGGTGGTCGCCGCCAAGCCCGCCAGCCTGATGCGCGAGATCGAGGCCGGTGACGAAGTGCGCCAGCGGATCACCGCCGAACTGGCCAGCGCCGAAGCCAAAGTGGGTGAATTAGGCGAACTGGCCCGCAAGGTTGAAGCGCAGTTCTCCGCCGCCAACGAAGCCCTCGCCTCGGCCCGAGAGAGCCGCGCCGGGGCTGCTGCCCGGGCCGAAAACGAAGAGGCCCGCCGTGCCGAGATGGCCGGGATCTCGGGCGAACGCTTCCAGTGCCCGCCGCCCTTGCTGCCCGAACGCTTCGAATTTCAGGCCGATACGGTCGGCCACTCCAGCCAGGAAAGCGCCGAACATGACAAGCTGGTCGCTGACCGCGAACGGCTGGGCCCGGTCAACCTGCTCGCCGCCGACGAACTGGCCGAGGCCGAGGCGAAGCACGGCGCGAGCCTGGCCGAACAGGCCGAACTGGCCGAAGCGGTCAGCCGCCTGCGCGGTTCGATCGGCAACCTCAACCGCGAAGGCCGCGAACGCCTGCGCGCCGCCTTCGAAGCCGTCAACACGCACTTCCAGCGGTTGTTCACCAAGCTGTTCGAAGGCGGCCAGGCCCACCTCGCGCTGATCGACAGCGACGATCCGCTCGAGGCCGGGCTCGAGATCTTCGCCCAGCCCCCGGGCAAGCGGCTGCAATCGCTGACCCTGCTGTCAGGCGGCGAACAGGCACTGACCGCGATCGCGCTGATCTTCGCGCTGTTTCTCACCAATCCCGCGCCGATCTGCGTGCTCGACGAAGTCGACGCGCCGCTCGACGATGCCAACATCGAACGCTTCTGCGACCTGCTCGACGCGATGGTCGGCGAAACCCAGACCCGCTACCTGATCGTCACCCACAACGCCGTGACCATGAGCCGGATGCACCGCCTGTTCGGGGTGACCATGGTCGAGCGCGGGGTTTCGCGGCTGGTCAGTGTGGACCTTGAAGGGGCGGAAGAGCTGCTGGCGGCGGAGTAGGGTTGACTTTTGAGTTTTTGTAGTTATAAAAACTCCATCGCATAAGGCAAAATGCGATATAGAGTCTCCGACAAGAAGTTGGAATTTGCCATCCATTGCGTGCTACGCGCGCACTTGTCTGGGATTCGACTATGACGTTGGAATGGGATGAAGAGAAGCGCAGCCTGACCCTCGCAGCGAGAGGCTTAGATTTCGCAGATGCGATCAGGGTGTTTGAATCGGTAGATATGGAGTTGGAGGACGATCGCCAGGACTATGGCGAAACTCGGATGATTTCATTTGGCTATCTTGGTGATCGACCGGTTGCCGTAGTCTGGACTTCACGCAGTTCCGGTCGCCGGATCATTTCGATGAGGCACGTACATGAGCAAGAACTTGAAGCCCGCCGAAGAGCCTTGGATTGACCCTGACGACGCGCCTGAGTGGACCGAAGATCACTTCCGGCGCGCGGCGATCTATGTTGGAGGCAAGCTGATCCGTCCGGCCAATGGAACGTGGACCAAGCCCGGTCGCCCGCCATCCGAAAACCCAAAGAAGCAGGTCACACTCCGCCTTGATCCCGATGTGGTCGAAAAGTTCCGCGCCACCGGCAAGGGCTGGCAATCGCGAATCAATGCCGAATTGCGCAAAGCCTTGGGCATCTAACCCAGCACATACCGCGGCCCTGGCCCCGCCGCCCCGGCGCGATCATCCCGGTTGTAGAGCTGGCAGCGTTGCAGGCTCAAACACCCGCAACCGATGCATTCGTCGAGCTTGGCGCGGGAGCGGTTGAGCAGCGCGATGCGTTTGTCGATCTCCTTGCGCAGCGAGCGGCTGATTTTTTGCCAATCGTTGATCGTGGGGGTTCGGCCCATCGGCAGTTTGGACAATTCGCCCTCGAT
>JANPMA010000003.1:0-4243 GCA_031422595.1 Novosphingobium sp.
TGGGGCGTGCTGCGCCCGCGCCCGCCGCGCCGCACTTTCGGGACTTTCGATGGCAGCGGCGATCTCAGCATTCCCGGGTTCTCACTCGCTTCGGTGACGGTCTCGCTGGTGGCCTTCAACGCGCTGTTCGCGCTGCAGAACCTGATGGACCTTGCCTACCTTTCGGGCCTCGCCGAGCTGCCCAAGGGGATCGTGCTGTCCGAATATGCCCACCGCGGGGCCTATCCGCTGGTCGCGACCGCGCTGCTCGCCGCGCTGTTCGTGCTGGTCGCGCTGCGCCCCGGATCGAGCACCGCGACCAGCCCCTTGGCGCGCGGCCTCGTCAGCCTGTGGATCGCGCAGAACCTGGTCTTGGTGGCCAGCGCGGCCTGGCGGACCTGGGACTATGTGTTGGCCTACGATCTCACCCGCCTGCGCATCGCGGCGCTGCTGTGGATGGCGCTGGTCGCGGCCGGGCTGGTGCTGGTGCTGTGGCGGATGCTGCGCGAGAAGAGCGCGAGCTGGCTGATCAATGCCAACCTGGTCACCTCAGGCGCGCTGCTGACCGTGGTCTGCTTCGTTGACCTTGGCGCAGTGGCGGCGAGCTGGAACGTGCGCCATGCGCGCGAGATCGACGGCAAGGGCGCGGGCATCGACCTGTGCTATCTCAGCGGGCTGGGTGACAGCGCGCTGCTCCCGCTGCTCGAGCTTGACCAGCGCAAGCTGCCCGGAGAATTCGGCCAGCGGGTCAGCCGCGTGCGCTTGAAAAGCCAGAGCCATGCCGCGAACATGACTCCAAACGGCTTCTGGTCACTGCGCAACCATTGGCGCTTGGCCGAGTATCGCCGCCTGAGCGGGGTCGGCACGATCGGCCTGTTCGATACCGGAGAGTCGGACTGCAACGGCCGCCCCTATCGCAGCTACGCCGACGAACCCGCCGCTCCCATGACCAGTCCTGATGCAGAGGCCCCCAATGTTCCAAACCGCAACGATTGACGCCGCGCCCCAAACCGCGCCATCTAGCCCCATGACCCGCCGCGTTCTTCTGGTCGATGACGACCCGCACATTCGTGCATTGCTCGCTTTCGCTTTCGACAAGGCCGGGATGGAGGTCTGCGAGGCCGCCGATGGCGAGGAGGCGCTGGCCGAAGTGGCGCGGCAGACCCCGGACCTGGTGGTGCTCGACATCAACATGCCGCGGATGGACGGGCTCGAGGTCTGCCGCCGCCTGCGCTCCAGCAGCGAAGTGCCGGTGCTGTTCCTCTCCAGCCGCGATGACGAGTTCGACCGGGTGCTGGGGATCGAGCTGGGCGCCGACGACTATGTCGTCAAGCCCTTCTCCCCCCGCGAAGTGGTCGCCCGCGCCAACGCGATCATGCGCCGCTCGGCCCCCCGCGACGCTGCCCCCGCCGCCGCCGAGAGCCAGACCAAAGGCCTGCTCAGCCTCGACACCGAAGGCTGGATCGCGCGCTGGGACGGGGCCGAAGTCGCGCTGACCGTCAGCGAGTTCAACTTGCTCAAGGCCATGGCCGGGGCGCCCGGGCGGATCCTCAGCCGCGACCAGCTGATCGACCAGCTCCACGGCCCCGGCTTTGCGATCACCGACCGGACGATTGACAGCCACATCCGCAACCTGCGCCGCAAGTTCGCCGAAGCCGGCGGGCACGACGTGATCGAGACCCGCGCCGGGGTGGGCTACAAGCTCGGGCCCTGCCTGGGAGTGCCGCGATCCGGCGGCTGATTGCCTCGCTGCGGGCGCCGGCGCGGCGGCTGTGGCCGGTGCCGCGGCTGCGCTGGCTGCTGCTGAGCGTGCTGCTGTTCGCCGCCGCGCTGCCCGGGATCGCCGCGCTGGGGCTGAGGGTTTACGAGAACGCACTGGTCCGCCGGACCGAGGCCGAAGTCAGCGCCCAGGCCGCCGCGCTCGCCGCTGCCACCGCACTGCTGTGGCCCGGCGCGCAGCCGGCCGCGGAGGTTGAGACCCCGGTGCAGGAGATGTCGCGGCTCGATCCCTATGCCGCCGCCACCACCACCGGGATCGACTTGCGCTCGACCCCGATCCTGCCCGAGCGCCCCCGGGCCCGCCCCGCCACCAGCCCGCCCGATCCCGCCGCGCTTGAGGCTGCAAACCGGATCGCCCCGGCGCTCGCCGAAACCAAGGCCGCGACGCTCGCCTCGATCGTCCTCACCGACCGCGAGGGCACGATGGTCAGCGGCCGCCAGCAGGGCCTGACGCTCGGTCACCTGACCGAAGTCCAGGCCGCGCTGGCCGGAGGCTCGCTCACCGTGATGCGCTACAACACCAGCTACCGGCGCGGCTGGCTGCTCCACTGGCTGAGCCCGGCGACCGACATCCGCCTCCACCACGCCCGCGCGATCACGGTCAACGGCCAGGTCGTCGGCGTGGTCCTGGTCTCGCGCTCGCCCTCGGCGCTGTTCCGGGGGATGTGGGAGGACTGGGGCAAGATCTCGGCCGGGGTGGTGGTGATCTTCGGCCTCTTGCTGGCCATTGCCGCAGTGCTGGCCCGCGCGATCGTGGTCCCCGTGGAGCGCCTCTCCGCCGCCACCCGCGCGCTGGCCCGGGGCCGCAGCGCGAGCTTGCCCGCGCCGACGCTCGAAGTGCGTGAGATCCGCAGCCTCAACGCCGATTTCGCGGTGATGGCCGAAGCGATCGAGCGCCGCAGCCGCTACCTGCGCGATTTCGCCGCCAGCCTCAGCCACGAATTCAAGACGCCCTTGGCCGGGATCCGCGGCGGGATCGAGCTGCTGCAGGACCACGGGACAAGCATGAGCAAGGCGGAACGCGCGCGCTTCCTCTCCAACATGGAGGGCGATGCGGAGCGCCTCTCGCGCCTGGTCAGCCGCCTGATGGAGCTCGCCCAGGCCGACATGGCCCGCAGCCAGGACCATGCCCGCGCGCAGCTCTCCGCCGTGCTGGCGCGGCTGGCCGACGCGCAGTCCGCGCCCACTTTCGCGGTGACCTATACGATCGAGCCCGACTATCCGTTGCTCGCCATCGCGGAAGAGGCGCTCGAAACCGTACTCGCCACGCTGATCGAAAACGCCCGCCAGGCCGGAGCCAGCGCGCTCGCCATCACCACCGGCCACCGCGGCAAATTCGCCAGCATCGCGCTCAGCGACAACGGCCCCGGCGTGCCCGAGGCCGACCGGGTCCGCGTGTTCGATCCCTTCTTCACCTCCAAGCGCGAGACCGGCGGCACCGGCCTCGGCCTGCCGATCGCCCGCGCGCTGGCGGAGAGTCGGGGCGGCTCGCTCGAGCTGGAGGAAGCCCCGCGCGGGGCGTGCTTTGTGCTGACTTTGGTGGTGGCGGACTGACCTAGATCCTTCCCATTTTTGGCCTCGGCCACAAATGGGGAGGTGGCAGACGCCGCAGGCGGCTGACGGAGGGGTATCAACGCCTGCCCAGAAACCCCTCCGTCTCGTCCTGCGGACGATCCACCTCCCCATTTGTGCTACGCAAAAATGGGAAGGATCTTTTGGGTTGGGAACGTTCGGGCTACCCTCCCCCCACACCAACCGGGAGACCCACCTTGAGCGACACCCCCCTCAGCTGGCAAATCGGCGCAGTCACCGTCACCCGGATCGTCGAGATGATGCTCCCGCTCAAAGGCGGAACCGAGGGCAGCTTCCTGCCGCAGGCCACGCCCGAGGCGCTGCGCCGGCACCCCTGGCTCTACCCGCATTTCGTCACGCAAGAGAACGAGCTGCTGCTTTCGATCCACGCGCTGCTGGTCGATGCGCCGGGCCTGCGGCTGGTGGTCGATACCTGCATCGGCAACGACAAGCCGCGCGGCCTGCTCGGCGGGCAGGTGCTCTCAACCCGGTTTCTCGAAAAGATGGCCTCCGCCGGGTGGAGCCGCGACAGCGTCGATGCGGTGGTCTGCACCCACATGCACGTCGATCACGTCGGCTGGAACACCATGCGCGAAGGCGATGGGTGGGTGCCGACTTTCCCCAACGCCCGCTACCTCTTCGCCCAGGCCGAGTACGACCACTGGAACAAGCACGAGGACGAAGGCCAGCGCCAGATCATGGCCGACTCGGTCCAGCCGATCGTCGACGCCGGCCTCGCCCAATTCGTCGCGCTTGACCACGTGCTGTCGGACGAAGTGCAGCTGGTCCCCAGCACCGGCCACACCCCCGGCCACGTCAGCGTGGCGATCCAGTCCCTCGGCCAGCACGCCGCAATCACCGGCGACATGAGCCACCACCCCTGCCAGCTGCCCCACCCCGACTGGTCCCCGGA
>JANPMA010000004.1:0-31325 GCA_031422595.1 Novosphingobium sp.
CGCCCGGAGACTGGGCATCACCGATATCGAGGCCGATGTCCTGCCCGACCAGAAGAGCGCGATCGTCAAGCGGCTGCGCGAGGAAGGACGGATCGTCGCGATGGCCGGCGACGGGGTAAACGACGCGCCCGCGCTGGCCGCTGCAGACGTCGGCATCGCCATGGGTTCGGGCACCGATGTCGCGATCGAGAGCGCCGGAATCACCCTGCTCAAAGGCGATCTCACCGGGATTACCCGCGCCCGGCATCTCAGCCGGGCGACGATGGGCAACATCCGGCAGAACCTGTTCTTCGCCTTTGCCTATAATGTCGCGGGCATACCGGTGGCAGCGGGCGCGCTCTATCCGCTGTTCGGTCTGATGCTTTCACCGATCATTGCGGCGGCGGCGATGGCGTTGTCCTCGGTCAGCGTGATCGGCAATTCGCTGCGACTGAGGAGGGTTGTGCTGTAACTATTTCCAGGCCACTCGGTTTGATTACCTCCTTCAGGGTCAACGATGAGACGAACATCGTATTTTCCCCCATGCTGGCAACCAAATGGCCAACCCTCAGCCAATGACCTCCTCCTTCCGCTGCATCAACGGAGGACCGATTCCAACCGTCCAATGAAATGCTGTGAACGTCTGCTTTGTCAGCGTTTGCTGCTGATGACTTCGAATGGACACCAACGGCTGCTTTTCCGCTGTCCTACATCAAGGCTGCCGGTCCGGTTTCCCCAACAAAGCCGCCATTGTACCCCTGCTGGCCGATGCCTGACAAACGGCCGCCAACCTAAACCGAAAACTTCCGCTGCCCTGCCAGCACCGTCATCCGCTTCACCCCCGCCAGCGCCGTGCCCTTTTGCCGCACGCTCGCCAAAAACCGCCACTCGCTGGTCGCGCTTCCCGGGGTCAGCTCCACGGCCATATAGCCGCGCTGCGAGGTGTCGCACCATTTGAGCTGGCGGTTCCGCTCAACGGTAACCCGCGCCATCTCGTCCGGCTTCAGCCAGCGGATCGAGCTTTCGGCGCCCGGCGAGGTTACCGAGTGCCCGGCCATTTCCACGCCCACCCGCTCGTCGTGGTGGTCAAGGTCGAAGGCCCAGGCGTTGTGGGTATCGCCGGTCAGCACCAGCAGTTCGGCATTGGCGGCCAGCGCGCTGTCCAGCAGGCGGCGACGCGCGGCGGGGTAGCCGTCCCAGGCGTCCATGTTGAGCGGGACCCCGACATGGCCCGCCGCGACGGTGGACTTCAGCTCTTGCTTAAGCCAGTCGGCGCTGTTGGCAGGCATCCCGGCGACCAGCTTGTCGCTCATCGCCACTTCGCCCATCACCACCTGCTGGGCCAGTACCTGCCAGCGTTTCCCTGCGCGCT
The DNA here is from genome assembly GCA_031422595.1 of Novosphingobium sp. Classification (GTDB taxonomy): domain Bacteria; phylum Pseudomonadota; class Alphaproteobacteria; order Sphingomonadales; family Sphingomonadaceae; genus Novosphingobium. The sequence continues at coordinate 1,352 of JANPMA010000004.1, forward strand.
TCGATGCCTTCATTCCACTGGCCAGCCAGGACTCCTGCCTGGCGCCCAGCAGCGTGCGGTCTTCCGCGCGCCAGGCCCCGTCGCGGAACGCGGCATAGGCGGCCTCGGCCTGGCCGGGCGCGGCGCTCTTGAAGACCGAGAGCAGGTCCAGTTGCTCGCTGCGCGCCAGATGCCGCGTTTCCAGCCGGAACATGGTGGCCAATTGGCCGATCTCATACTGGGCGTAATCGTGATCCGACACCGGCAGCCACTCGCGGTAGGCTTTTTCCGACAAGGCTTTGCGCGTGGCCCAGTCGCCCTCGTTCGGCTGATGGTTCTCGGCCCCGCCGTGCCAGCTGTCGTTGGCGGTTTCATGGTCATCCCAGACCGAGACCATCGGCAACAGCTGGTGCAGCCGCTGGAGGTCGGCGTCGCTGCGATACATGCGGAACCGCTCGCGGTACCCCTCCAGCGTCACCGATTCCTCGACCGGGGCTTCGCGCCCGGCCAGCACCTGCTTGGCATTGGGATAGTCGCCGCGCGGGTACTCATAGAAGTAGTCGCCCAGGTGCACCGCCAGGTCAAACTCGCCGCTTTCGATCGCGTGGGCATAGGCATTGAAGTGGCCGAAGCCATAGTTGGAGCAGGAAAACACCGCGAGCTTGAAGCTCGGCACTTTGCCCACCGGCAGCGTGCGGGTGCGCCCGGTTACCGACTTGCTGCCATCGCGCGCGACGAAGCGGTAATGGTACCAGCGGCCCGGTTTCAGCCCTTTGGCCCAGGCCTTGGCGCAGCAATCGTTGGCGGGAGAGGCCATGGCATCGCCCTGGGCGACGATCCGGCGAAAGGCGGCATCTGCGGCCACTTCCCATTTGAGCCGTTCATCCTGACCCGAGACATAGCGGGTCCACAGCAGCACCCGATCGGCACCGGGTTCACCGCTCGCCACTCCATGCGAAAAGCCCTTTGACGTCTGTGCCAGCAGCGGCGCCCCGGCCCCGGCCAGCCCCAGCAAGGCCAGCTTGAGCGCGGTGCGGCGGCTGGTCTGGACGATCGGCGCGGGTTCGGGAGGGGGAAGGGGCATGCGGAGGTCTCCCACGGGACGAGGGTTTCAACAGAAAGCCCTTCCCCATGGGGGAAGGGTTGGGATGGGGGTTCTGCCCTCGCGTGCATGGAGCCCCCACCCCAACCCCTCCCTCGTTCATCCTGAGCTTGTCGAAGGACGGGGAGGGGCGACTAGATCAGTTCGGCCAGACTAGCGGGCATTTGTGACGGGGCAAGGACGAGGTTCTGACAAGGACGCTGGCATTATTATATTTGGCATACCCAAGCAGGATTGGGGGTGCTAGATGACTGGCGTCCCACGTTCCCTTACCGGGCACGTTCTGCTCGGAGACAATGCAGTGAAGTTCATTTTTATGGACGAAGCCGGTTCGTCTGGTGCACCCGAAGAACGGGTTTGCATTGTCGCGGCTGTTATAGTGGACGCCGATAAGCAGATGCTCCACGCTGAAGCATTGCTAGACGAAGCGTTTTCTTGTGTTCCGTCTGAATTTAGAGATGGTTTTGTCTTTCACGCGGAAGACATTATGAATAACCCGAAATACCGAGATAGGTGGAGGCTCACTGACAGGGTAAACCTGCTAGTAAATGTCATGTCCATTCCCAGAAAGCTTCGAATGCCAATAGCTGGCGGTTTGGTGTGGGCGAAGAGTCCAACCAATGGACGGGACATACCCACTAGGGAGCGTATATTTGTAGCGTTCGCCAATGCGCTAAGCAGGGCTGACAAGAACTTGCGATCAGAGCCTAATGTCATTGGAACTATTGTCGCTGAGCGCTCCGATGTTCAGAAGGAATTTGGTGGGATTTTGATTTGGCTACGAGAGCAAGGATTCGTAGCTGGGCCGGGTCACCTGACTGATCGAGATGTCGATATTGCGCAGGGCTACAACAGCCAAGATGGTGTTATGAAGGTAACGCGCATACGGCGCACGATCCATTTCGTCGGGAAAGGCGAGGACGATTTGGTATGGCTTGCTGACGCCTGTGCATACGGCCTAAAGCGGTATTTCGCTGGTCTCCCTTTTGGCGATAAGTTTGGCGAGGCTATTCATGGAAATAGCATTCACTTGCCTGACTATCAGCGAGGACCGTCCTCAGGCATCCTTCTTGTCCCGTGAAAGGCCGACCAGCTTATCAAGCGCCGCGTCGGCCTCGGTGGGACTTAGTTCGCCAGCGGCGATCAGCCTTTCTACCTCGGCGCGAAACCTCGCGCTCTGCTCTTCCTGCGTCTCCTGCTTGCTCTTCTTTGGCATCACCGCGAACCAACTGTTTGATAGGTGAGGCGCTTGCCCACGATGCCTTGCAGCAGCGCGTCGGCGCGGTCGCTGTCATTGTAACCGAGCGCCACGCGATTGCTGTAGCGGAAATCAAACTCGGCCAGATAGCGGTGCAGATGCTTCTTGGCGCAGTGCTGATAGATGCCCCGCATCCCGCGCTTGAAGATGCTGAAATAGCCTTCCACGGTGTTGCTGTGGATCGCTGCGTCACCCTTGCGGACATATTCGCCAGCGGTGTGCGAAACGAAGGTGTGCGAGGCGTATTCGCGGCCAATGACTTTGTAGAAGTGCGCTTCGTCGGTCATCAGATGCGCCTCCTTGGCGACGTATTCAGCGACAATCGGCGCAACCGCTGCGGCGCTCAAGTTGCCATTGAAAACCACCGAGGCCGAGCGGCCAGTGCTGCGATCGATCAGCGAGATAACCTTGTTCATGTTGCGGATAGGCATACGCGACTTGGGTGCATCCGGGTCACGCCCGATAAAAGTTTCGTCGATTTCGACCACGCCGCCATTGCCGCCCATCGGAGCAAGCCCGCCAGTGCGCATAGCTTCGCGGATACGATGCGACATGAACCAAGCGGTCTTGAGGGTAACGCCAAGCACGCGGTGAAGCTGGTTGCTCGAAATGCCCTTCTTGCTGCCAGCAATCAGATACATCGCTTGCAGCCAGATATTGAGCGCAACGTGGCTGGCTTCAAAGATGGTGCCGATCTTGACGGTGAAGGGCTTGCGGCACTGGTAGCACTTGTAGAGGCCCATGCGGGTGCTCTTGCCCTGCATCTTGGAGATGCGTTCGCAGCCGCCACAGTGCGGGCAGACGGGGCCTTCTGGCCAGATACGCGCCTCGACATAAGCGAAGGCAGCGGCTTCGCTGTGAAAGTGCGGGGCGGAAAGTGCGGAAACCATCGAATTACTCCTTGTGAGCATTCAATGTCGGTTTCGCGTGGGTATGTCAAGTATAATAATGCCAGGACGCTTGACATCGGCGCCTCGTGATGACAAGGTAACTTTACAAAATTGCAAGGAGGCTTGACCAATGACCCAGACAACCAGAGCCCTGTGTTGGGCTGCCATTCTGATCGCATTGGCGCTCGCCAACAAATTCGGCCTGATCGCTGACAAGGACGCGGCGGTGATGTTCGCGATCATTCCTGCCATGTGGGTCGCATTCACGAGCCGGGGCTGCGCTCGCAGCTGCCCAAAGAGCGTCCAAGCATGAGCCGGGAGGCGCTTGCCCGGATTCTGGCCGGTCGGCATCCGCTGGTTTGGGGCGGGACCTTCGGGCTGGGTCTGGCGCTGACGGCATGGCTTGAACGCACCGGGCAGATCGACTGGCCGTGGAATGTCGCGCTGATCGCGTTCTTCTCGCTCAGCTTCGTCCCTTTGGCACTGGCTGCCCGCAATCGCTCGCAGGCCTGCGGGATCGCCTCAGCCGCGCTTGATATGTACAACCGCCGGGCGATGATCTGGGCCTTCGGTTATGTCGCAGCACTGGGCTTGGCGCTGACCGCGCGCAACATCTGGCACCCGACCGGGCCGGTACTGTGGCTGCTGGCTCTGCTGCCCAGCCTGGCGATCGGCTATTACATTTGGTCGCTGGGCCGCTACTTGGTCGAAGAGACTGACGAGTACTTGCGGATGCGCCAGATCCAGGCCGGAATGATCGCGACCGGCGTGCTGCTGATGGTGTCATCGAGCTGGGGTTTTCTTGAAACCTTTGGAGCGGTGCCGCACGCCGAAGGCTGGTGGTCGGTCGCAGTTTTTGCGATCGGCCAGGGCCTCGCTGGGCTGTATCTCAACGCACGCGACCGTCGGGATGGTGAGCCTTGAAAAACCGCCTCAAAGTGCTGCGCGCGGAACGCAGCTGGAGCCAGCAGGACCTGGCCGAACGGCTCGGCGTCTCGCGCCAGAGCGTCCATGCGATCGAGACCGGCAAATACGACCCCTCGCTGCCGCTGGCCTTCCGCATCGCCGACCTGTTCGAGGCTCCGATCGAGGCGATCTTCAACCGCGATTGAACCTTGCTCCCGCTCGCCGCCTCGCGCACAGTCGGGGCAGCGAAGGAGAGCGCAGCATGATCAGCGAATATCTCGAACTCGACGCCACCGGCCTGGCCGATCTGGTCCGCACCGGACAGGTTTCTGCGGCCGAACTGGTCGAGAGCGCGATCGAGCGGATCGAGGCGCTCAACCCCGCCCTCAATGCAGTGGTCTACAAGTTCTACGACCGGGCCCGGGCGGCCGCTTCCGAGCCGCCCTCGGGCATGTTCGGAGGGGTGCCATTCCTGCTCAAGGACTCGTTTGGCCATCTCGCCGGGGTACCGACCCGGCAAGGCTCTGCATTCGAACCGGCGACGCCAAAGGATCACAATTCGACTCTGACCGACCGCTATCTGGCCGCCGGGCTAAACCCGCTGGGCAAGACCAACGTGCCCGAATTCGCCCTGATGTCCACGACCGAATCGCGGCTCTATGGCCCGGCCCGCAACCCCTGGAACACCGAATACATCACCGGTGGCTCATCCGGCGGAGCGGCGGCGGCCGTGGCCTCTGGCATGGTGCCGGTGGCCCACGCCAATGACGGTGGTGGTTCGATTCGCATTCCGGCCTCCTGTTGCGGGCTTGTCGGCCTCAAGCCGACCCGGGCGCGGACATCGATCGGCCCGTTCATCGGCGATGGCTGGGGCGGACTGGAGGTGGAGCACGTCGTCAGCCGCAGCGTTCGCGATACTGCGGCGATGCTCGACGCCACCGCCGGATCGGCACCGGGCGATCCCTACCTGGCGCCGGCCGGCCCAGCGAACTGGCTTGCGGCGTCACTGCAGAATCCGGGACCGCTGCGGATCGCCGCAATCCGCACCCGGCCCGATGGCGCACCGCTGCATCCCGAGTGCCTCGCCGCAGTCGATCGCACCGCCGCGATCTGTGCGGATCTGGGCCATCACGTCGAAGAGGTCGATCCGGTCAAAGCCTGGCGGATCACTCCCGAGAAGTTTGAGCAGATTTCCAACTGCTACGGGGCAATCTACGCCTCGAGCCTGGTCTCGCAGATCGACACGATCACGCAGGAGACCGGCCAGACTCCTTCGGGCAACAACCTCGAGGCCTATTCGCTCGCGGTCTATGAACTCGGCAAAGGTGTGACCGGCGGCGCCTACCAGCAGGCCTGGACCTTCATGCACCAGCTCGGCCGCGAAATGGCGGCCTGGCATGAACAGTGGGACGTGGCCTTGACCCCAACCACGGGCCTGCCGCCGCTGCGGCTTGGTACGCTCAAACCGCATACCGGTGATTTCGCCGAGAACTTCGCCATCATGGCCGAGTTCCATCCCTTCCCGGCGCTCCAGAACTCGACTGGCCAGCCTGCCATGAGCGTTCCGCTGCATTGGTCGGCCGATGGGTTGCCGATCGGCACTCAGCTGATCGGCAGGTTCGGCGAAGAAGACTTGTTGTTGAAACTTGCAACCCAGCTTGAAGCCGCCGCCCCGTGGGAGCCGCGCTGCCGGGCAATGCGCGCGGCTCTGTGAACGAGGTCCGCTTTCACACGCTGCCCGATGGACGCCGGATGGCCTATCGCTACAACCCCGGCACCGGCCCTGCGCTGGTGTTCCTGCCCGGCTATATGAGCGACATGGCGGGCGGCAAGGCCACTGCGGTGTTCGACTGGGCGGTGGCGCAGGGGCGGGAGTGCCTGCTGCTCGACTATGCGGGCTGTGGGGGCAGCGAGGGGCTTTTCGCCGATGGCACGCTGAGTGGCTGGCGTGGGGACGTGGTGTGCCTGTTGAGTGCGCTTTGTGTGCATCCGGTGGTACTCGTGGGTTCATCCATGGGCGGGTGGTTGATGCTCCTGGTGGCGCTTGAGTTACCGTTGAAAATCAACGCACTGGTCGGAATTGCGGTGGCACCGGATTTCACCGAATGGGGCTTTGACAACGAGCAAAAGCTCAAACTCGCTTCGGATGAAATTCTGTTCGAGGACAACCCCTACGGCCCCGAACCGACGCCGACCTATCCGGCCTTCTGGACCGACGGACAGGCCAACCGCTTGCTGGACCGCGAAATTCCGCTCCTCTGCCCGGTTCGGCTGGTCCACGGCCAGGCCGATCCCGACGTGCCGTGGGAGCTCTCGCTGCGGCTCGCCAAGGCCTTGCGTTCAGCCGATGTGCAGGTGCAGCTGGTCAAGGACGGCGACCACCGCCTCTCGCGCGAGCAGGATATTGCGTTGCTGATCAATGTGTTGTCTGCGCTGCCAGGAGTTTCCTGATGCCCATCGCCCTAGTGCTGCTCCCGCTGCTCGCCCAGGTCGGGCCCTCCGGAGCCCTGCCGCAAGCCCCGCTCCCCGATCGTCACAGCCGGACTGGCCCCACCGTGACCGCTCAGCCCAATCGCCTCAAGGACTGCCTCGACCTCGCCATGCTGCGCCCCGCCGATGGAATCGAAGTGGCTGAGATCTGGCTGGCCGAGGCCAAGTCGATGTCCGACCGGGCCGCGGCCAAGCAGTGCAAGGCCCTCGCGCTGACCCGGATCGAAAGCTGGAGCGAGGCCGGCGCCTTGCTCCTCTCGGCCCGCGACGATACCCCTGCCCACGAAGCCCGTGAACGCGCCCGGCTGGGGGCGATGGGCGGTAACGCCTTGATTGTAAGTGGCGATTTGCCCGGCGCGCTGGCCGCGCTCGACGCGGCCCGGGCCGATGCGAACCAGGCCGGGGACGTCAAGCTGGGCGGGGTGATCCAGATCGACCGTGCCCGCGCGCTGGTTGGGCTGGACCGGGCCGACGATGCCGCCGCCGCACTCAAGGAAGCGCGCGAGCTGATGCCCGACAGCGCCCAGGCCTGGCTGCTTTCAGCCACGCTTTCGCGGCGGATGGGCAATCTGGCCCAAGCCCAGGCACAGATCGAGCTCGCTGCCGAACTGCTGCCGATCGACCCTGAAATCGGCCTCGAAGCCGGGATCATTGCGGTACTCTCAGGCCGCGACGAGGCGGCGCGCAAGAGCTGGCAATCGGTGCTCAAGGCCGCCCCGGGAAGTCCGGCGGCAAGAACCGCGCAAGGATACCTTGACCAGCTGGGGCCGCCGCCTGCACAGTCCGACAAGTGACCGAACTATCCGTCCTCGACCTTGTCCCGGTGCGCGAGGGCAGCACCGTGGCCGAAGCGCTCGATGAAACGGCCAAGCTGGCGCAATGCGCCGAGAGCGCCGGATACAAGCGCTTCTGGGTGGCTGAACACCATGCGATGGACGGCGTGGCCGGCGGGGCGACTTCGGTGGTGCTCGCCCACATCGGCAAGGCCACCAGCACGATCCGGATCGGAGCGGGCGGGATCATGCTGCCCAATCACAACCCATTCGTGATCGCCGAACAGTTCGGCACGCTCGACGCGCTCTATCCAGGCCGGATCGACCTGGGCCTTGGCCGCGCGCCGGGGGCCGACATGCGGATCGCCCAGGCGCTGCGCCGCGATCTGGCGCGGGTTTCGGAGATGTTTCCGCAGGATGTGGTCGAGCTGCGGGCGCTTCTAACTGGTGAGCCTGAACTGCCGATCCGCGCCACTCCGGGCCTTGGCGCCAATGTCGAAATGTGGATCCTTGGTTCCAGCCTGTTCGGCGCGCAGCTCGCCGCCGCACTGGGCCTGCCCTATGCCTTCGCCTCGCATTTCGCGCCCGACTATCTCGACCAGGCGCTCGAGGTCTATCGCCGCCAGTTCCGCCCCAATCAATGGCTCGGGCGCCCACACGTGATGGCGGCGATGACCGTGATCGCGGCTGACAGCGATGAGGAAGCCGCGCTGCTTGGGTCCTCGATGGACCAGAGTTTCGTCGCGCTGCGCTCCGGCAATCCCGGTCGACTGAAGCCCCCGGTGCCAGGCTATCGGCAAAGCCTTCCGCCCGGCCAGCTCGCCATGCTCGAGCACATGCGCCAGGCCAGCGCGGTTGGCAGTCCCGAAACGGTCGCGCGCGAACTGGCCCGGTTTGTCGAACGCACTGGCGCAGACGAAATCATCGTTTCGGGCGCGACATACGATCCGGCAGCGCGGCGACGCTCGCTCGAATTAACCAAAAAAGCCCTGCGTTAGGCCCATTTCCCTAGGGGCAAGGTGGTTGCAGTCGAGACTTGTTGGCTTTACAGTGCGCAAAGATACTACGAGTGTTAGCAATAAAATAACAAGCAGGAACCGATGGGGTCGGAGCCCGTCCGAGGAGCGTTCGCAATGAATTCGAAGTCCGCCTTGAGCAAGGCCCTGGCAGGTCACCTTTCCACTTCGCTGCTGCCGGGCGATCCGCCTTTTGCCGCGAATGGGCTCGATCAGGCAGGCGCCTTTGTCCTCGCCGCGGCCCACCAGCGCGAGACCGGGCAACCTTCGATCGCGATCGAATCGATATCCGGCGCGGCCAGCGAACGCTTCATGCGGATCGCGCTGATCAACGACGACATGCCGTTTCTGGTCGATTCAATCGCGGCGACAATCTCGGCTCACGGCCTGGCGATTGACCGGCTGCTCCATCCGGTCGTGGCGGTGCGCCGCGACGGCAAGGGCAAATTGCTCGAAGTGCTCGATGCTCATGCCGCCGGCGAAAAGCGCGAATCGATGATTTATCTGGAGACCGAGCGCGGCGATGCCCGGGTTCGGCGCGCGCTCGAAACCGCGCTGGCGGCCACGCTCGCCGATGTCCGCGCCGCAGTGGCCGACTGGCCGCGGATGCAGGAAGCCATGGGGGCTGACGCCGATGCCCTGGCGGGCGGCGAAGGCGCGGCACTGCTGCGCTGGTTCAAGGACGGGATGCTGACCCAGCTGGGCCATGTCACGCGCCAGCGCGACGGCAGCCACAGCGATGCCTTGGGGATCTGCAAGAAGAGCGCCAAGGTTCTGCTCGCCCCAGCCAGCTATGACCGTGCCTTTGCCTGGTTTGACGGGGTCGGCAAGACCGGTGGGCGGGTGCCGCTGATCATCAAGTCGAACCTGATCGCCAATGTCCACCGCCGGGTGCCGCTCGACCTGTTCCTGGTCCCGGTGATCGAAAGCGGCAAGGTTACCGCACTGTCGGTCCACGCCGGGGTCTGGACCAGCGCCGCGCTGTCGGCCTCGCCCGACCGGATCCCGCGGATGCGCGCGCAGCTGGCTGAACTGATGGCCAAGTTCGGGTTCGCCCCCAATGGCCATGCCGGCAAGGCGCTGGTCCATGCGCTGACCGCGTTGCCGCACGATCTCTTGATCGGATTCTCCGATGCCGACCTCGAACGCATCGCGATGGCGATGATGAGCCTTGTCGACCGCCCGCGTCCGAGTCTGGCGCTGGTCCAGGCTCCGCTTGAGCGGCACCTGTTTGCTTTCGTCTGGCTGCCGCGCGATGCGCTGACCACCACGGTCCGCCTCGCCATTGCCGACATGCTGAGCCACGCTGCCGAAGCCCCGGTGCTCGACTGGAGCCTGCAGGTTGAAGGCGGCAATCTGGCGCTGATCCGCTTCGTGCTCGACATCCGCGAAGGTGCGCCGACGCCCGACGAGGCCCATCTCGACCAGCAGCTGCAAGGCATGGTGCGCGGCTGGACCGACGCGGTCGAGGCCGAGATCGCCGCCAGCGAGGAACCCAGCCGCGCCGCCGCGATCGCCGCGCGCTTTGCCGAGGCTTTCCCGCAGGCTTACCGCAGCGCCTATGGTGCGAGCGAAGCCGCGGTCGACATTTCCCGCCTGCGCCGCCTGGCCGACGAAGGCGAGGAAGGCCCGCGCCGCGGTGCCCGGCTGCATTGCAGCGACGCCCTGACCCCCGGCGAATTGCGGCTCAAGCTCTACCAGCGCAGTGGGGCTATCGCACTGTCAGATGCCGTCCCGGCGCTCGAAAACTTCGGCTTCCGGGTGATCGAGGATGTTCCGACCGACCTCGACCAGGGGCGGCTGGGCACGATCCACGATTTTGCATTGGGCGTGCCCGCCGGGCTCGATTGCACTGCGCTGCTCGCCCGTTCGGAAGCGCTTGAGGCGGCGATTGCCGATGTGCTCAATGCTGCAACCGAGGACGATCCGTTCAACCGCCTGATCGTCGCTGCCGGGCTTTCGGCGGTGGAAGCAAACTGGCTGCGCGCCTGGTACCGTTACCTTCGCCAGGCCGGGATGACCTATGGCATTCCGACGGTGGTCGATGCCTTGCAGCACGCGCCCAAAGTCACGCGCGGGATCATCGAGCTGTTTACGGCGAACCACGATCCGGCCTTCAGGGGCGACCGGGCCAAGGCCGAAAAGGCGGCGCAGGATGCGATCCGCGAAGGACTGGCCCAGGTTTCCGCGATCAATGACGACCGCTTGCTGCGTCAGTACCGCGCGCTGGTTGAGGCCATGCTGCGGACCAACGCCTTTGCCCCAGCCGGGCTCGAAGCGCTGGCCTTCAAGCTCGATTCCGCGCTGGTTCCGGGTCTGCCCAAGCCGCTGCCGTGGCGTGAAATTTTCGTCTATTCGCGGCGGGTCGAGGGGATTCACTTGCGTTCCGGCGCGGTCGCGCGCGGCGGGCTGCGCTGGTCCGACCGGCGCGACGATTTCCGCACCGAGGTCCTGGGGCTGATGAAAGCCCAGCGGGTCAAGAACGCGGTGATTGTCCCGACCGGGGCCAAGGGTGGGTTCTATCCCAAGCTGCTGCCAGACCCCAGCCGCGACCGCGATGGCTGGCTGGTCGAGGGCAAGGAAAGCTATAAGCTGTTCATCCGCACGCTGTTATCGATCACCGACAACCTGGCCGACGGCAAGGTGGTCCATCCCGCCAGCGTGGTGATCCGCGACGGCGAAGACCCCTATTTCGTGGTTGCTGCCGACAAGGGCACCGCGACCTTTTCCGACACCGCCAATGCCATCGCCGAGGAACGCGATTTCTGGCTCGACGATGCTTTCGCCAGCGGCGGCTCAAAGGGCTATGACCACAAGGCGATGGGGATTACCGCCAAGGGGGCCTGGCTTTCGGTCCAGCGCCACTTCCTTGAAATGGGCGTCGACGTCCAGAAGGACCCCGTCCGCGTTGCCGGCTGCGGTGACATGTCGGGTGACGTGTTCGGCAACGGGATGTTGCTGAGCCAATCGATCAAGGTGGTCGCGGCGTTCGATCACCGTCACATCTTCCTCGATCCCGATCCCGATCCCGCAAAGAGCTGGAAGGAGCGCACGCGGATGTTCGCGCTGCCGCGTTCGAGCTGGGAGGACTACGAAAAGAAGCTGATTTCCAAGGGCGGCGGGGTCTTTGCTCGCAGCCTCAAGGAAATTCCGCTCTCGAAGGAAGTGCGCGCGATGCTGGGTCTGGAGGTCGAGGTAATCGATCCCGACAGCCTGCTCACCGCAATCCTCAAGGCTCAGATCGACCTGATGTGGTTCGGCGGGATCGGCACTTATGTGAAGGCGGGAGCCGAGAACAACGTCCAGGTTGGGGATCCGGCCAACGATGCCTTGCGGATCGACGGCGCGGACATTCGCGCCAAGGTGATTGGCGAGGGTGCGAACCTGGGCTGCACCCAGGCCGGGCGGATCGAATTTGCACTCAAGGGCGGGCGGATCAACACCGACTTCATCGACAATTCGGCCGGGGTCGATTGCTCGGACAACGAGGTCAATATCAAGATCGCGCTGGCCGGGGCCAAGCGTGCCGGGCGCTTGTCCGAACCCGCGCGGGTCAAGCTCCTCACCGAAATGACCGACGAGGTTGGCCATCTGGTGCTGGAAGACAACCGCCTGCAGGCCCTCGCGCTGTCGATCGCACATGCTGGCGGAGCCAAAGCCACCGCCTCGCACTTGCACCTGATCGAAACGCTCGAAGGTCTTGGTCAGCTCGATCGCAAGACCGAAGGACTGGCCGAAGGCGAAGTGCTGCTGCGCCGCGCCGCCGACGGGCAGGGCCTGGCCCGGCCCGAGCTGGCGGTGCTGCTGTCCTCGGCAAAGCTGGCACTGCAGGAAGCGCTGGAAGATTCGCACTTGCCCGACGATCCGGGGCTGGCCGAGGAACTGCTGGCCGCTTTCCCGCTGCCGATGCGCGGCAAGTTCAAGGCTGACATCCTCGATCACCGCCTGCGGCGCGAGATCATCGCCACCAAATTGACCAACCGTATGGTCAACCGGCTGGGGCTGATCCATCCTTACGAGCTTGCCGAAGAAGAAGGTGCCACCCTGGCGCAGGTCGCCGCGGTCTTTGTGGCGGCTGAGCGGCTGCTTGGAATGCCGGCGAACTGGAGGGCGATCGAGACCGCAGCGATGAGCGAAACCGCGCGAATCTTGCTGTTCGACCGGGCCGCGTCGGCGATGACCGATCACATGGCCGATCTGCTGCGCGTCGGCGCAGGTACCCTGGTGCCTTCGAAACTGGTCGTCGAACTCGAAGGCGGGGTGGGCGAGATCGCTTCGGATCTGGGCCGCTTGCTCGCCAGCGAAGCCAAGGCGCAATCGGGCAAGATGCTGGCTATGCTGGCCGATGCAGGTGCACCAGCCTCCGAAGCGGCCATGGTCGCGCGGCTGTTCGACCTCGACGGGGCGATCGGCCTGGCCCGGCTGGCCCGCGAAAAGGGCACCGCCGCGCGCGACTTGACTGCGGCCTTCACCGATCTGGGCGCACGCCTCGGGCTTGACTGGGCGCAGCAAACCGCCGCGCGGATGAGCCCATCGGACCCGTGGGAACGCTTGCTGGTCAATGGCCTGGCGCGCGATTTCCAGCAGATGCGGCTGGATTTCCTGCGCCGCAATGCCGGCAAGAATGACGAGGCGGCGAAGGCTGTCGAGCGCTGGGCCGCGGACCAGGCCCAGGCGATCCGCCAGTTCCGCACGGTGATCGTCCGGGCACAAGCCGCAGTCCCGCCCGCCCCGGCAATGCTGGCCCAGATCGCCAGCCAGGCCCGCAACCTGCTGGCGCGGTAATCGAGGCTTTGGGCGCAGAACGGTTTCCTACATGGCAGCAGGTTGTCATGGTCGCAAAAGCGGCAGGAATCGGCTGCTTCTTTGATCTTTGAACCATGTGAACTTTGTCAGGTTAGGCGAGCTCGCTGATCGCCCAGTGTGCGGCTTCGGCCACAACCGGGTCGGGATCGGCGCACAGCGCCTGCACCGGTGGAAGCAAGGCCGGATTGCCGCTGTTGCCCGCAGCGTAGAGGCAATTGCGCACAAACCGGTCGCGCCCGATCCGCTTGATCGGGGAGCCGGAGAACAACGCCCGAAAGCCCGCTTCGTCGAGCGCGAGCAGTTCGGCCAGGCGCGGCGCGGCCAGTTCGGCGCGGGGCAGGAAGGCCTGCATGGTGTGCGCCGTGGCGGCGAACTTGTTCCACGGGCAGACCGCCAGGCAATCGTCGCAGCCATAAATCCGGTTACCCAGCGCCTTGCGGAACTCGGCCGGAATCGGCCCCTTGTGCTCGATCGTCAGGTAGGAAATGCAGCGCCGGGCATCGAGCCGGTAGGGCGCGGGGAAAGCCTGTGTCGGGCAAGCATCCTGGCAAGCGGTGCAGGTTCCGCAATGGTCTTCGCCCGGCGTGTCGGGGGCGAAGGGCAGGGTGGTATAGATCGCGCCGAGGAACAGCCATGAGCCGTGTGTCCGGCTGACTAGGTTGGTGTGCTTGCCCTGCCAGCCCAGCCCTGCCGCCGCGCCCAGCGGCTTTTCCATCACCGGGGCGGTATCGACGAAGACCTTGACCCCGGCCTCGCCAAGCCCGCGCCGCGCGGACTGATCGACCAGCCAGTGCGCCAACGCCTTGAGCGCCTTCTTGACCGTGTCATGATAGTCCTTGCCCTGGGCATAGACCGATATCCGCGCCCGGTCCGGGCTGTCCGCCAAGGCTAACGGATCGCTCGCCGGGGCATAGCTCATCCCCAGCGCGATCACGCTTTGCGCTTCGTCCCACAGGCCTTGAGGGCTGCGGCGATGTTCGAGCCGGCTCTCCATCCAGTCCATCGTGCCGTGGCAACCCTCGCCCAGCCATTGCTCCAGCCGTTCGGCGCGCAAGGAATCTTCTCCCGCAGGGGCGATCCCGCAGGTCACGAAGCCCAGTCGCGCGGCTTCGGCGGTCAGATCGCGGTGAAGCGATGCGATTTCTGCCGCGTTAACCAAACTTCCTGTTGCTCCTGTTCACAGCACGCCCATTAATGCGCCAGACCATGAAGCTAGGGGATTGGCAGATGCACGGCAATGCGGGCGGCACTTCGGCTAGGCCGCTGGCGATCGAAGCACGCGGATTGGTCAAACGGTTCGATGGGTTCACCGCAGTCGACGGGGTCGACCTGACGGTCCCCGAAGGCGCGATTTACGGTATTCTTGGTCCCAACGGCGCGGGCAAGACCACCACGCTGCGGATGCTGCTGGGGATCATCGATCCCGACGCGGGCCTGCGCCGAATTCTGGGAACCGATCGTCCGCACGAAGTGGCGCATACCATCGGCTACCTGCCCGAAGAGCGCGGGCTTTACCCCTCGATGAAGGCTTACGAGGCGATCGCCTTCCTTGGCGCACTGCGCGGGTTGCCGCTGGCCGAAGGGCGCAGGCGGGGCAAGGAACTGCTCGAGGATAATGGCCTGGGCTATGCGATCGACCGGCAGATCCGCCAGCTTTCCAAGGGCATGGCCCAGCAGGTCCAGCTGCTTGGCACATTGGTCCATGAACCGCGGCTGGTGGTGTTCGATGAGCCGTTCTCGGGCCTCGACGCGCTTAATCAGGGCAAGCTGGAACGGGTGATGCGCGGCCTCGCCAAAAAGGGCACCACGGTGATCTTTTCGACCCACGTGATCGCCCATGCCGAGCGTTTGTGCGACGAAGTGGCGATTATTGTCGGGGGCAAAGTCCCCTTCGCCGGGCCGGTCGACCTGGCGCGTGACCGGATCCGCCCGCAAGTCCGGCTTGAAACCCGCGCCCAGGATGGCGCCTGGCGCCAGGCCCTGCCGCAGGACGCCCGGCATGAAGGCACTCACTGGTATTTCTCACTGCCCGAAAGCGGGATCGAGCCGTTGCTGCGCGCGCTGATCGAAGGCGAGGCGGGGATCCTCTCGTTGTCAATCGAACGCGCCGGGCTGCACGATGCCTTCGTCGCGATCGCCGGCGAGGCCGCCGCACGGGCGCTGGAACAGGACAAGGACGAGGCAGGGCGATGAACACCGAAATCCGCAGCGGACGCCTCTCAACACTGCAGGCTGCCTATGTGGTGGCACGGCGCGATTTCGTGGCGATCCTGTTCTCGCGCAGCTTTCTGTTCTTCCTGCTCGGCCCGTTGTTCACCATGGCAATTGGCACAATGGCGGGAGGGCTGGGTCACAGGGTTCAGGCCGAAGCCAGGCACAGCGAGCTGGGGATCGCGATGCGGAGCGACGACGTGGACCGGATGCTGTCCGGCCTGGTTGCGCTTGAACCTGTCCTGGCCGGCCGGATGCCCGAAATGGTCGTGATCAAACGCCTCTCCCCCGGCGAAACTTTCGACCCAAAGATCGCGCTGCAGGACAAGAGCCTGAATGTCGCCGCTGTGCTGACCGGCACTCCCGAGTCCCCAACTTTGACCGGCCTGGAGGCACGCGCCGAAGCCTGGCGGGGCATGGTGGCACTGGTCGCGGCGCAGGCAGCAGGAAAGGGACCGAGCGCGTTGCCAGACGTTGCGATCAGCACGGTCAACTCGAGCAAAGTTGACGACCGCCAGAACCGGACCCTGACCGCCCAGATGGGGCAGATCGTCTTGCTGCTCTTGACCATGCTGCTGGCAGGGATGGTCCTTTCCAACCTTGTCGAGGAAAAGGGCAACAAGATCATCGAGGTTCTGGCCGCCGCGATTCCGATGGATGCGGTCTTTTTTGGCAAGCTGTTCGCGATGCTGGCTGTTTCGTTCGTCGGGATTTGCGTTTGGGCAACCGCAGGCGGCGCCATTCTGGCGCTTGCAGGTAGCGCGTTCACTCCGCCGCCGGCGCCGGCGGTCGGATGGCCGGCGTTCCTTGCGCTTGGCGTTGCGTACTTCAGCATCGGCTACCTGCTGATTGGCGCCGTTTTTCTGGCGATCGGATCGATGGCAGCGACGGTTCGCGACGTGCAGACACTTTCACTTCCGGCAACCCTGCTCGAAGTTCTGGTGTTCTTTGTCGCGAGTTATGCCGTTACCCGGCCGGGGAGCCTGCTCGAAAAAATGGCCATGGTGTTTCCCTTCAGTTCGCCTTACGCCATGCTGGCTCACGCCGCACAGGACGAGACGCTCTGGGTCCATGCGGTGGCGATCGCCTGGCAACTGGTTTGGGTGGCAGTGCTTGTGCGACTGGGGGCCATGCTGTTCAAGACCCGGGTGATGCAAAGCGGTCCGGCCGGGCGCGAGAAGAAGCGCTGGTGGCAGCGCAAGGCTGCTGCAACTGCCTGACTTGCCTCCCATGCAGTTCACCGAGGCGCTATTGACATTTCGGTAAGTTGAGCGGGATAAGTCTCTCCCAGCAACGCATCTGCAGAATGCCGGTGCCGCAGGAGAGAGTTTCAATGGCGACGCAGGCAGCAAGCCCCGAACCGTTCACCTATCGCACCTCGCCGACTGTGACCGAGGCGTTCGAGAGCTGGCTCAAGGACCACGCACCCGAGCTGCCCAAGCACACCGATCCGTGGGACGTTTCCCGGTCGGACATCTATGCCGAAGACCGCTGGCAGCCGATCTTCGCCGAGATGCGCGCCAAGGCCCCGGTCAACCAGGTACGCGACACGCCTTATGGTACGTACTGGAACGTCACCACGGTCAAGACGATCCAGCACGTCGAATCCTTTCCCGAGCTCTATTCCTCGTCGTGGGACAGGGGCGGGATCACGATCGGCGATCCGCCGGCCGACATGGATCCCGAACGCCTGGCCGAACGCCGCTTGCCGATGTTCATCGCGATGGACCGGCCCGATCACACCGGCCAGCGCCGTACTGTTGCCCCGGCCTTCACCCCTGGCGAGATCGAGAAGATGGCTGTCGAAGTGCGGATGCGCACCGCAGCCGTGCTCGATAGTCTGCCGATTGGCGAGCAGTTCGACTGGGTCGACAAGGTCTCGATCGAGCTGACCACCGGCATGCTGGCGATCCTGTTCGGATTCCCCTGGGAAGACCGCCGCCTGCTGACTTTCTGGTCCGACTGGGCCGGCGGCACCGAGCTGGCCTTTGCCAGGGAACTGCACGACACCCGCTGGGAAGTGTTTGGCGAGATGGCGCAGTACTTCAAGACGCTGTGGATCGACCGGATGGGCAAGCCGCCGCAGCGCGATCTGATCTCGATGATGATCCATTCCGATGCGATGAAGGACATGAGCCCGCAGGAATTCATGGGCAACCTGATCCTGCTGATCGTTGGCGGCAACGATACCACCCGCAACACCATGTCGAGCATCGTTCACGCGCTCGACAAGTTCCCCGATCAGCGCGCACTGTTTGAAAGCGATGCTTCACTGATCCCCAACGCGGTTCAGGAATGCATCCGCTATGCCACGCCGCTGGCGCACATGCGCCGCACCGCGACCGCCGATGCCGACTTGTTCGGGAATGCGATCAAGAAGGGCGACAAGCTGGTCCTGTGGTACATTTCAGCCAACCACGATGAAGAAGTCTTTGCCGAACCCGAAAAGCTGATCCTGACCCGCGAAAACGCGCGGCGGCACGTGGCTTTCGGCTATGGCATTCACCGCTGCGTCGGGGCCCGGCTGGCCGAACTGCAGCTCAAGATCCTGATGGAAGAAATGCACAAGCGGCGGATGCGGGTGAAGGTCACCGGCAAGGTCGAGCGGGTCCGGGCCAATTTCGTCCATGGGTTCCGCACGCTGGAAACCACCATCGAGAAGTTTTGAGCCTGTTGCACTGAAACCTTTTGCCGGTTTCCCACGTATAGTGGTTTGCAGGCGCGCAAGGTGCGCCAGGCCAGGAGGATTCGATGACCCAGCTTTCCCGCCGTTTGCTGCTTGGCTGGCTTGGTGCCGGGGTGGCCGGAACCGCGCTGGTTGCCTGCGGCAGCGGCACGGCTGAGGCCAAGGGCTTTCCGGTCCAGTTCAGCGATGCCGAATGGAAAAAGCGGCTGAATGCCAAGCAGTACGCGATCCTGCGCAAGAAAGGTACCGAGGTACCCTACACCTCGTCGCTGCTCAAGGAACACCGCAAGGGCACGTTCGTCTGCGCGGCCGATGGCAACCGGCTCTATTCCAGCGCGACCAAGTATGACAGCGGCACCGGCTGGCCCAGCTTCTGGCAGCCACTGCCTGGCGCGATTGCCACTTCGACCGACTGGGATGTCGGCTATCAACGCACCGAAGTGCACTGCAGCCGCTGCGGCGGGCATTTGGGCCATGTGTTCAACGATGGCCCCAAGCCGACCGGCAAACGCTACTGCATGAACGGCGACGCGCTGCGGTTCGTGCCTGGTTGACACCCTGCTTGGCAGCGTCGCTTGGGCGAATCCCAACAATCTATGATTTTCAAAAACTTAGGTCTGCGGCGGCAGGCGACAAGTTGACACTTGCTTGACAGCGGTGTCACCCTGTTTTTCTCTTACAGAGCAATATCTTAAGTGCCATAAGTTGACACATATGCGGTTTTGAGAGCGATCAACATTTCAAAGAGCCGACCCGCAGATCGGGCGCGGCCAGGATGTCAGCGCAGCGTCGTGTAGGAAAGTGGTTTGTGCTTAACTCAGACAGCTGTGCTCTTTTTCTCCCTTCCCCGGCGGGGAAGGGTCGGGGATGGGGGAGCAAGGCCGTATGGCCGAGCGTCACCGCTGGCGTGGAACCCCCACCCCAACCCCTCCCCGCCGGGGAGGGGCATTACCGGTCTGAATTACCGCAATTTGGCATTGGGCGCTGGCTGGACCCGCCACAGCCTGAGGCTGCCCGCACTGGCGGGTAGCGGCACCGGCTCGAGCCAGGCCGGAGCCTGACCGGCAAGCAACTGGGACATCAGCCCCCCCGGCGCCATCTCGGCGTAATTGCGCGCTTCGACCAGGTCTGAGCAGGCGATCAGGTAGGCGGCCTTGTGCTGGCGAACATAGGCTTCGGCCTTGATCGGATCGGCGGTATAGGCGCGGATCACGTCGCTCATCTGCCTGGCGGCACGGTGATGGTTGGTGGCGATCACGCTGTGGCGGGTGTGGCGCAGCAGCGCTGGACCGATCTCGAACGGGGCAAAGATCTTCGCGGGAGGTATGGCCTGCAGCGCCGGAAGTGAAGCGGGCAGGCCGCAGCCGCGGCCCAGCACCGGAGCCTCGCCTTGCGGGTCGGCGGCGGGCGGGGCGAGCGAATTGCGCAACTTGCCCACGGCAAAGCCCGGGACCAGCACCAGCATGATCAGCGGCAGCACCAACAGCCGCGCGGCGAGCTTCATCTCGCTCGCCCGGCGCAGCCATTCCGAAATCGCGTAGCCCAGCGGAACCGTTGCGATCGCCGCAGCCACCCCGCTGAACCGTGCGACCATCATGGCGATAGCCATGGATCCAGCCAGCACCAGCGCGAAATCCCTCAGCCGCTCTCGCCGGCCATTGCTCGAACCCAGGAAGCACAAAGCGGCGATCACCAGCCCGGCCAGTGGCGGCACCACCATCTGCACCATGTTGGGCAGATCCTGGCGCGTTACCGGCAGGCCCTCGAGCACATTGTTGTACCACACCTGGCGGACCAGCGGATCGAGCGCGGCGAAGGGTCCGGCAAGGCAAGTGGGGGTCAGCGCCAGATAGACCGCCCCGGTCAGCACTGCCGCTCCGCCCAGCAGCGCGACCAGCAGAATCCGCGAAGGATCTTGAAGCCGGGCGATCAGGCCAGTCAGCAGCGCGGCCAGGGTGAAGCCGATCAGGTAAGTCGGCGTTACGGTGTCGCAGTGGGTGTCGAACACTGCCCCCCGGGTCAGGAAGAATGCGGCGATCGAAGTCAGCGCCAGGCTGGCGAGCATCTGCACCAGCCAACCGCGCTGACTGAAGTCGCGCAGCCATTTGAGGCCCAGCACGCCCGCGAACAGCGCCGCAAAGGGTAGCAGTTCCAGGCTGATCGACAGCCCGATCCCCAATGCTATGCCGATGATCCGGCCGCCGCGTTTGGGGCTTGAAGAGAGCAAGCCGTTGATCGCTGCCAGTTCGGCGACGATCTGCCAGCCATGGTGGTCGATCCGCATCGGCTGGAGCTGGGCCATTGCAGCCAGCGCCATGACCCAGACCAGGCAAGTGGCATAGGCGGCGCGTTCGTTGAACAGTTTGAGCGCGATCCGTGCACTGAGCAGCATCGCGCACAGCAGGGTCAGCAGCGGCACGATGGCTGCGGCTGCGAGTTCGGCTGAGGCTTGCCCGACCAATGGTTTCAGCAGCAGGATCACCAAGGCCAGCGGCGCATCGACCAGCCGCGACCAGTGGGTCGCAACCCCGGCCGGGGCATCGATCCGGTATTGGTGCAGATCGAACCAGCCTTGCCCGGCCAAGAGGTCGCGGACTTGCACCAGCCGCAGCACATCGTCAGGATCGGCCAGCTGGAAGTCGTGGATCGAGGCCCAGGTGCGGACCACCAGCACCGCAGCAACGCCCAGCCAGGCGAGCACGATCCGTTGCCAGAAGCCCCGCGGGGTCTGGGTCACGCGGCGGCGTCCCGGCGGAACACCACCACGTCGCGCAGCAGCCAGGTGATGGTGAAGCTGGCGCCCACGGCGACCAGTTTGGCCAGCCGCGGATCAAGCCCCATCAGCGATCCCGTCGTAACGATTGCGGTGGTGACACCCAGCCCGATCAGCGCGGAGACCACGAACAGGGCCTTCTGGCGAGTCCGCGCAGTGCCGCGCGCGGCGACGCTTTCAGTAAAGACCTTGCGGCTGGAAACCAGCCAGTGGACCACGATGCCCACCGCGTAGCCCAGGGCCGCTGCCAATCCCGGGGCCAGGTCCAGGCTGAGCAGCGCGAGGAAGCTCGCCAGGTCGCAGCCCAGTGCGATCACGCTGGCACCCAGATAGCGCACCAGCACGATCTGCCGCAGCTGCTGGAAAGTGGCCAGCATCGCCTGTGCCTCAGGCCGCGTCGCGGCGCTTGGCGGGGACGATCCGCGCGGGCACCTCGCGCACCGAGGCGAGCGCGGCGGCCTGGTCCTCGTTCACTTCGCGGCGGCTCTCGGGCAGTTTGACCTGCTCGCCCTCGTCGCCGGCTTCGTGGTATTCGGCATCCTCATTGACGCACCACACGTCATAGACGCGGGTACCGGCAAGGATGTTCTCAACCGTCAGCATCGCGGTCATCATCGCGTGGTCCTGGTTGTTGTAGCGGTGCATGCCGTTGCGACCGACCAGGTGCAGGCTGGGATGGCGTTCCTCCAGCTCGGCACGCATCGCCGCCACGTGGCTTGCATAGTCCTCGTCATAGACCGGATAGGCCTTTTCCTGGCGAACCACCGCGCCGCCGATCACTTGCTCGGCCGAAACCAGGCCAAGCTGGGCAAGCTCGCGGGTGGCAAGTTCGATCAGGTCGCCATCGGCCATCGACCACAGCCCATCGCCTTCGAAGCAGAAGTATTCAAGGCCGACGCAGGCGACGCTTTCATCGGGCACCATCTCGGGCGACCACGAGCGGAAGTTCTGGATCCGCCCGACTTTGACCTTGCTGTCGTGGATATAGATCCAGTTGTCGGGGAACAGATCGTCGGCCTTGATCTTGAGCGCGACGGTCAGGAAGTCGCGGTAGCGCAGTTCCCTGGCATTGATGCTGGTCGCGGGCAGCGGGTGCAGCCGCGCGGCCAGTTCGCGCATCGGGGCAGAGCTTATCGCGTGCTTGGCGCGGATCGTAACCTCGCCGCCCAGGTGCGTCGCGGTCATGCGCCAGCCGCCCTGGCCGTCGCCGGCGAGCTGCTTGAGCGCGTGGCCCATCATGACTTCGCCCTTGCCGCTGGCCACGATTTTGTCGCGCGCGGCGTCCCACATCATGCCGGGGCCCTGGCGCGGATAACGGAAGCTTTCGAGCAGGGTTTTCACTTCCTGCCCGTCGTTGGGGGCCTTGTTAAGCCCCAGGCTGCGCTTGAGACCATCGATCACCGCGCCCCACAGCGACAGGCCCTTGATCCGCTGCGCGGCCCAGTCGGCGCTCATCTCGTCGCAGGGCATGCCCCAGACCTTTTCGGTATAGGTCTTGAAGAAGATCGAATAGAGTTTGTGGCCGAACTGGTTGACGGTCCAGTCCTCGAAGCTCTTCACCGCCTTGTTGGGAAATAGCTGCGCCTTGACGAAGCTCGCCATGCACAGCGTGGAGCGGACAATCCCCAGGTTCCACAGCGCCTCGAAGGCGCGCAGCGGGTAGGAATAGAATTTGCCCTCGTAGTAGATCCGGCTCATCCGCGGGCGCTGGATGAAATCGTCGGGCAGGATTTCGTTCCACAGGTCGACAACCTGTTGGCTTTTCGAAAAGAACCGGTGCCCGCCGATGTCGAAGCGGTAGCCTTCGTGCTCGACAGTGCGGCTGATCCCGCCGACATAGACCGGGTCTTTCTCGATCACCGCGACCGTAAGCCCGGCCTTGGTCAAAAGGTAACCGGCGGTAAGTCCGGCCGGACCCGCCCCGATGATCGCCACATCGACCGCTTTTTCGCGGGATTTGGCGCGCTTTGACGCCCCGGAGAAGCCAGCAACAGACATTTTGCCCCCAATTGAAGTCTGGCGGCAGGAGTGAAGGAAATTGCCTAATCGATGGTTAACGCGCCCACGGTTTTTGGCGCGGTTTTGGGCTGGCTCGCGCTGTCCTCACGCGGCATTTGCAGCTGCCAGGCCAGCTCGGCCAGCTCGTCGAGCCGGAAGCCCTGCTGGAACACCAGCCCGTGCATCCCGCCGCGCCGCCAGCGCACCCGGGCGTGCAGTTGCGGAAGATCGGGAGCATCGATCCGCACCTGGGCGTGAAGTGGCAGGCGCCGCTCGAGCGATATGGCGCCGCCGTGCTGCGAAATGTCGCACAGCAAGCCGGCTTCGCTCAGTCCGTCAGCGGCCAGCAGCAACGGCACGGGCCGCCCCAGCTTGAGCCGCAAATGGCGCTTGGGGAACGGGCCGGTTTCATCGATCAGGCGGTGCACATCAAGCGGCCCTTCGGCAAATTTGAACCCGGCCTGGCTGCCGTGCTGCCAGACACATTCAAGCGCCAGACGCTCGCCGCCGCTGAGCTCGACCTGGCACTGCTCGCCGATCTCCAGCGGATGGAACAACCGGACCTTGAGCCCGCGATCGGAAAGGTCGCGGACCAGGCACAGGAACTCGCCAGCCGCGGTCACCAGTTTTCCCGCACGCAGCAACAATGTGTAGCGTTGGCCGCTGCGCTGCTCGCCCGCTTTCGCTGTCTTGCTGCGCTGTGCCGCCATGGGGTCCTCCGCGCGGGCAACCGAATGCGCCTGCGACTGCTGACCGTGCTAGCCGTTCATGGCGAAAGCCGGCTGAAGGCGAAGCTAAGGGAGTTTGCGTGGTGCAGGGCGCAGTCCGGAACGAACTGCTCTCACTCCGATATTGCCTGCTCTTAGGGTATTTGAAGGGAGTTCAGGTTCAGCAAGCAGGAAGTTCGCTGCAACACGCCGGCGACTGCTAGGAAGCAAGCAGAGCAGCCGTAAACGAGCCTGCAGCAATGGCAATTCCATAAGGAAACTTGTCTGAATCTTCGGCTGCCTTGGCTTTGATCTTGATTCCGCGAAGCCTTCGCCAAACCACCCAGACGACAAACAGGCAAAGGCCCGCAAGCGAGACCCACAGCAGCAGGCGCAGCCCGCCACCTAACGGAAACCAGACAGCGGTTGCGGCGTAGAATTTGGCATCTCCGCCACCGACTGCGCCCAGGCTGAACAGGGCTATGCCGATGACCAACGCAACAGCTGCGTGAGCCAAATGGCCCGCTGCCAGCGTGATTCCGCCCGTATAGATTGTCGCGGCGATGCCTGCTGCGGCAACCAGCAGGCACAAGGCATTGGGAAGCCTGCGCCAGCGGATATCAGACCAGGCAGCATAAAGACCCGCAAGACCAAGGACTGCAATCGACAACTGCTGAAACATCAGGTCGTTTCGTTTGGCGGCGCGGCTTCCTTTGGCTTGGCTTCGCTTGGCCGAGCCGGAAGGCTAGTTCCCGAAAAATCCACCACCTTGCGCTTGCCGGCGGGCGCCTGCGCGACTTCATCTGGCGACCCCGTAAGCGGGGTGAGGCCCGCCGCCAGCGGTGATCCCGCGCTTGCCGGTGCGGCTTTTCCGCTTGCCCGGTTTCTGCTGGCAGTCTTCGCGAGGGCGAAGCTCTGACAAGAGACCGCCTGTGACTTGGTATCGCACAAGGCCAAGGCAGTGCCGGGATGGGCTCTGGCGGGAGCAGCCTGGGGCAAAACGGTTACCAGGCTGAACTGGCGATTGCTCTCACGTAGCAACTGAACGCCTTCCGATCTGGCCGCTGCCGCACGGGGTGCGCCCTGATTGGCAACAGCAGCATTGGCGGTTTGGCGTGCCGCGCGAGCAGTCATGGCAAGCTGGTATTCTGGCGAAACGATCAGCGTGGCCAGATTGCGCGAATAGATCGGATTTGCGGGATCAGACATCACCGCCTTCTTGAAGAAGCGGTGCGCCAGATCGCTGCGGCCGATACGGGCATAGGCAACGCCAAGGCCATTGTAGGCTGCGGCCGGATCTTCGCCCTGGGCCAGCCCCCGGTTGAACGCGTCAATTGCCATTCCATAGCGATTGCCGCGCAAATGACGGCGGCCCTCATCGATCGCCAGGCTTTGAGCTGCCGGGTTGCTGGCCCGGCTGTCTTGGTGCCGATGTGAGGATGCCTGAAGGTGCGAATTGTCAAATAGCTGGCATCCGGAAAGTGCGAATGCACCGCAAATCGTGAGCGCGCTGATTGAAGCAGTTCTTAACATGCTAACCTCCTGCCAATGCCGGAACAAGTTCGTTTACAACCCGAATGGCCGCCGGAAGCATCAGGGTGCCGATCATGACCGGCAACATGCACGCGACCAGGGGAATTGAAATAAGCACGGGCAAGCGATGCGCCTTTTCCTCGGCGCGCATCTTGCGCCGCTCGCGCATTTCCGCCGCATAGATACGCAGCGTCGTGGAAATGCTCGTACCCAACTTATCGGACTGGATCAGCAGCGTTGCAAACGAGCGGATCTCTTCGACCCGCGCGTCATCCGCCATCTTGCGCAGGGCCTCTTCGCGGCTCGCTCCGGCCCGCAGGCGCATGGTGGCCGTGGCCAGAAGCTGCGTGACCAGCGGGTGCGAGGAAATCATTTCGCGCGCAACCCGGTCCAGCGCCGCTTCAAGGCCAAGTCCGGCCTCAACACAAACCAGCATCAGATCAAGGCAATCGGGAAATTCGTTGATGATCACATCGCGTCGCCGATCCGCTTTGGCGCGAACGAACAAGGCCGGGACCAACAGCGCGAAAATGGCGATCAACGAACCGACAAGATAAAGCTGGAAAAATGACATTTCCTTGCCGCCTGCCAGCGACAGCAGGATAAACAGGCTTGGCAGGCCAACCACCAGAAGCAGCCGGAGCAAATTGTAAAGCCGCGGTGCTGCGGGAGATTCATAGCCAGCCGCAAGCAGTGTTTCCCTGAGTGCATCGCCTTTCGTATCGGCAAGGCTCAGGCCGGCCCGCTCGATCCGGTCAACCAGTTTCACCCACGCCGTCTGGTTCCTGCCCGTCAGCGTCGCGCCAGAGCCGATTTTCCCTTCGCTGCCGGAAATGCTGCGCAGTTCCGACCGGACCGCCACCCGTCTCATTGCCAGATTCATTGCGCCCCAGGCCGCGATAACAACCAAGGCAAACAGGCCGATCAGCACGGCGATACGAACGGACGGTGTTGAGGCAACGACGTCGAGCATGTGTCAGACCTTGATATCCACCATGCGGCGAATTGTCAGAACGCCGATAATGTAGAGAACAATCAGTCCAGAGAATCCGTAAATGAAGGCCGGCTCGCCAGCCACATCGAGGTAGAAAGCCGGGTTGGCCATGAACATGCTGACCAGTGTGAGAACCGGCAGGACGGACAACATCCAGCCGCTCATCCGTCCTTCCGAACTCAGCGCGCGCACTTTCATGTACATGCTTGCCCGATCCCGGATCACGCCCGACAGGTTGCCCAGAATCTCGGCCAGGTTCCCACCGGTCTCATTTTGCAGCGAAAGCGAGGTCACGAACATTCTGATATCATCAAGGTTCCAGCGCTCGGCCATTCCCATCAGTGCATCGGTAAGGCTGGCGCCATAGGAAACCTCGTCGGCAACAAGGCCGAACTCGCTGCCGATCGGGTCTTCCATCTCACGGGTAAGCAGGTCGATGGCCGAAGCAATCGGATGGCCGGCCCGCAAGGCCCGGGTGAATATGTCGAGCGCGACCGGAAACTGGGCCTCCATCTTCTTGCGCCGTTTCTCGGCCATGCGACTGATCCACATGATCGGCAAGACCAGCGCGATTGCGCTGGCCACACCGACAATCAGTTCGATGACTCCGATTGAAATCCTGAATTTCGTGGTCCAGGCCAGCATCAGCATCACGCTGGTCAGGCCGGCAAAGGCCAGAATGCAAGTCAGCAACACGCTGCGTGGTTCGTACTGGATCGCCGACATGCGCACGTTACGCTGGAAGCGAAAATACATTCGCTGCAACGGGCCGGCATTGTCGGGCAGTCGATCGGGGGCATTCTTGCGCAGGATCGAGGATACGCTTTCGGCCGACAGGCCCGAGCGCAGCAATTGCAACCGCTTGTTGACGGTCCGCGTTTCCGACCTTCGATTCAGATAGGAACCCAGGATCAACTGGGTAAACAGGAAGATCGAAGCGAAGACCGCGACCAGAGCAAACAGCCGGATGTACAGCGCCGTCATTCGCCGATCCGCGATCCGGGCCGGAACAGATCGGCCGGAAGGTGAATGCCATGGGCCTCCAACTGAGTCGAGAATTTCGGGCGGATGCCGGTTGCTTCGAAGTGCCCCAGGACGGCGCCATGCTCGTCGCGGCCGGTCAGCTTGAACCGCCAGATTTCCTGCATGGTGATGACTTCGCCTTCCATGCCGGTCAGTTCCGACAGGCTTAGCAGCTTGCGCTTGCCATCGCTCAGGCGGCCGATCTGGATGACGATGTTGACCGCCGAGGCGATCTGCGCACGCGCCGATCGCGGTGAGATATCGATGCCGCTCATGCCGATCATCTGTTCGATCCGCGAAAGCGAGTCGCGCGGTGTGTTGGCGTGGACAGTCGTCATCGAACCATCATGACCGGTATTCATCGCCTGAAGCATGTCGAACGCTTCGCCCGACCGGCACTCGCCCAGGATGATCCGGTCTGGCCGCATCCGCAGCGCATTCTTGACCAGATCGCGCTGGGTCACCTCACCCTTGCCCTCGATATTCGGGGGCCTGGTTTCCAGTCTGGCGACATGTTCCTGCTGGAGTTGCAGTTCGGCAGAATCCTCGATTGTCACGATCCGCTCGCGCTCGTCGATATACGACGAAAGGGCGTTGAGCATGGTCGTCTTACCCGAGCCGGTTCCGCCCGATATGATCACATTGAGCCGCGCCTTGACGATGGCTTGGAGAATATCGGCAACCGGTGCCGGAACGCTCCCGATCGCGATCATCTTGGCCATGCTGATCGGAATCTTGGCGAATTTGCGGATTGAAAGCAGCGAACCGTCGATAGCCAGGGGCGCCACGATCGCGTTCACGCGCGAACCATCGGCAAGGCGCGCATCGACAAACGGCGAAGATTCATCGACCCGCCGACCGACCGCGCTGACGATCTTCTGGATAATCCGCAGCAGGTGTTTTTCATCCTGGAACCGGGTCGCAACCCGTTCGAGCAGCCCGCTGCGTTCAACGAACACGGTGTCCGGACCATTGACCAGAATGTCGGTTATCGTTTCATCTTCAAGCAGCGGCTCCAACGGCCCCAGACCCAGCAGTTCGTCGAGCACGTCGTCGACCAGCCTGGCCCGTTCGGATTTGTTGAGGGCTTCGCCATCGGCTTCGAGCAGTTCGACGACAACCAGGGTGACCTCGTCCTCGATCTTGTCACGGGGCAGCTTGTCGAGAAGGGAAAGGTTCAGTCGCTCCAGCAGCTGCCGGTGAACCCGCACCTTGAGGTCCAGCAGGCGCGGGTCCTGGCTCTGGTTTATCGCCGCAAGATTGCGCGCCACCGTGGCGGCCGCAGGGATTTGGGCGCTCGACTTGGATTGATCGACCGAACGCTTGATTTGCCAGTTCATTGCCCGGCCCCGGTTGGACAGCGCGCGTTCAATAGCTCGGCCAGGTGGCGGACGTCGGCGTGGAAGCGGCTCTTGCGCTGGAGCTGCTGAACCAGCACCCCCTGATCCTGCGCAGAACCCACCAGCGGATCTTCCAGTGTAATGCTGCCAAGGACCTCTCGCCCCAAAGTCTCTGCAACATCACTGACATCAATAGTCCGGAACAGGCGGCGCTGCACCCGGTTCACCACCACCGCGATCCGGTCTTTTTCTATGCCGACCGAGTCAAACAACTCCAGCCGCCTCTTGGCCTGCCGCAAGCTGCCGACCGAGAGTTCGGCAACCAGCAAGACGACATCCGCTGCCGAAAGGGCTGACAGGGCCCAGTTGGTCCAGTTTGCGGGTAGGTCCAGAATGACATAGTCATAGTTGCGACGGATCATTGCGAGCACGCTGAGCAAGCGGTCGGTATCAACCGATTCCAGCGGTGGAATCGCCTCGGGGGCGGCAAATACCCACACATTCCCTGCAACTTGCCTGGCAATCGAACGCATCAGGTCTTCGTCGAGGCGTTCCTCGGCGGTCAGCAAGTCGACGATCGAGCCCTTCCCGTCACCGGACATGAAATCGGCAACGCTGCCGAACTGCAAATCCAGATCGACAATCGCTACCCCGCGTGATCCCGGGGCAATTTCGGCGAGCTCCGCGGCGAGGTGGGTGGCCACTGAAGTTGCGCCGCAGCCGCCGATCGAGCGTGCGACCGCGAACATTGGTGCAAGCCGCGCCTCTTGCTTGGTCGATTGCTTCTGCTGGCCCAGGACGGCAACGGCCGTTTCGAAAACCTCATCGAACTGCAGCGGCAGCGAAACGACGTCAGCCACACCTGCGCGTACCAGGGTGCGCACCAGCGAGACCGAAGCATCGGGAATTGCGGCGATGATCGGAAGGTCCGGCTGGTCTTCCTTGATCGCGGCGAGGCGTTCCATCGACTTGCGGCTGCCAGGATCGATTTCAAGCAGCAACAACGAGCACGATGCCAGCGCCGCGGGCGGAATGGGATCGCGCCCTTCGCAAGGTATCACGACCAGGCCCGGAAACGCCGCGGGATCGGAAGCCCAATCGATATTCTCGACATTGCGCGGCGAGGCCACAATCAAGACATTCTCGCACATCCGCACGCCGGCGTCCTTTCGACTGAAATCAAGATAATCAAGTTTACCCATCTGCTCCCTCAATTTGCCCTGGTTCCCCGGCCATCTTCCATGGTCAGCGACCGGATGATGGTGGGAAGGCCGAAACTGGCCCCAAACACAAAGCCGGACATTGGCCGAATGTTCATGTTCTCAAGTTTGACGGTGACGATCGGTGCCATTGCGATGGTCGGGTCGCCCGCATAACCCAGCCCCGAGCCGGAATATTCGACCTTGATGCTGGTGGTCCTGATCCACGGCGCGATGGCCCGCACGCGTGCGGCGATGTTGTCGAATGCGGCACTGTCGCGGGTCAGGGC
>JANPMA010000005.1:0-9566 GCA_031422595.1 Novosphingobium sp.
GCGCCGCGCCGCGATCCCTTCGCTGTCGGCACCGTCCGGGCTGGTCGGCAAGCGAGAGCCATCGAGCGCGAAGACCGGCTCGGTTTCGGCGCCGGGGAATTCGGGCGCGGGCAGACCATTGAGCGCGGTGCCATCGGGCGCGGTCAGCGGCGCGACCGCTTCAAGCTCGATCCGCTCCCCCACCAGCCGGAACCGCGCCAAGGCCGGGCCGACCTGGGGCGCGGGCATGACTTTGGCCCCCTCCAGCGCGGCCAGCGGCGCCAGGTGATCCAGCCCATAGCGCGCCACCGCATCCTTCGGCTTGATATTGGGCCCGCGGTCTCCCACCCCCCAGAAGGTGCCGGGGGGATCGCCCGCGCGGCGGCACAGGCCAGAGGTCAGGCTGCGGTGCAGCGCCATTTCGCCTTTGGGCGTGGGCACGCGGTCAAGCGAAAGGTCGGTCCAGGCGAGGCGGCGGGGGTTGGTCAAGGTGTCACCGGAATGTTGTTCAAGTCACAGATCGCGGGCCATCCGGATGCTGGTGCGATCATATCCGAGCCCAGCATAGAAGCGGTGAGCATCTTCCCGGTCCAGCCGACTGGTCAGTTCCATGATCTCGCAGCCTTTCTCCGCCAAATCACGCTCGGCGGCGCGGACCAGCTCTGCCCCTATCCCCTGACTGCGCCGGGCCTCGTCCACCACCATCATCGAAATCCGGCCAACCGGCACAGGCCGGTGCAGCACCTGCATCTGCGAAGTGGTCAGGCAACCAACGCATTCGCCATCCACCTCGGCAACAAACACGCAATCGCCTTCAATCAGCTGGGCAAGGTTGCGGGCCACCACATCGAGGTCGAGTTCATAACCTAGCTGTCTGACCAGCCCGGCAATTCCGGCCAGATCACCGCGCTCGGCGCGGCGGACCTCAAGGTCTCTCACTCCCACTCAATCGTCCCCGGCGGCTTCGAGGTGTAGTCGTAAACCACCCGGTTGATCCCCTTGACCACGTTGATGATCCTGGTCGAACCGCTCGACTGGGAAGAGCCCTAGGTTCCGGCGCCCTTTCCCAAGCCAAAAGCGCATGCGCACCAATAATTGTCAAGGCACCAGCCCCACGGCGGCAAAGGCCGCTAGAGTGCTTTCAATTCGGCCTCAATCGCTGTCAGCAACTGGTCCGCGGCGGCAGCGTCGAAAGTCATTGGCGGCCGGATTTTGAGCACATTGTCATGCGGCCCTTCCGTGCCCAGCAGCACATGGCGATCGCGCAGGCCGTTCTTGATACGGCCGGCCAGCGCGGTTGCCGGCGTCTTTGCCTGCCGGTCCTCAACCAGCTCAATGCCCAGAAACAGGCCATAACCGCGAACGTCGCCAATCAGGTCATGGCGCGTGGCCATATCGCGGAAGGCATCGAGCAACAGATCACCTGTTCGCGCTGCCTTTTGGGGCAAGCCTTCGGCATCGAGCACATCGAGCACGGCCGCCCCTGCCGCGCAGGCTGCGCTCGATCCGCCAAAGGTCGAAAAGAACTCCGGTCCCTGCTCAAACGCCTGTGCAACCTCTTCGGTCATAGCAACAGCGCCGAGCGGGAAGCCATTGCCCAGCGGCTTTCCGAATACGGCGATATCCGGTTCTGCCGCTTGTTCTTCAAAGCCCCAGAAATAATCGCCGAGCCGCCCCAAAGCGGTCTGCACATCATCGGCAATCGCAACCCCGCCCGCCGCGCGCACCATTGCATAGGCCCGGGCCAGATAACCCCGCGGCAGAACCACCTGCCCGCCAACACTTGGCACGCATTCCGAGATGAAGCCCGCAGGCTTGCGGCCAGCCGCCGCCAAGCCATCGAGGATCGCCTGCAAATCGGCCAGATAGCCCTCCGCATCGCCGCCATGGACGCCGCGCTAAGGGTCTGGCTGGCTGGTCACATGGACCCAATCCGGCTTGGAGTTCATGCTTTTGGGGTGGCCGAACTTATAGGGGCTGATGTCCATCGCGCCGGTCGTCATGCCGTGATAGCAATGCTCCATCACGATCATGTCACGCGCGCCCGTAACCGCGCGGGCAAGCCGCAGCGCAACCTCATTTGCCTCGCTGGCGGAATTGACAAATATGATCCGGGTCAGCCGTGCCGGCAAGCGCGCCAGAAAGCGCTCGGCGTAAGTCAGGTGCACGTCCTGCAGATAGCGCGTATTGGTCGTCACCAGTGCCATCTGGCGGCCGACCGCTTCATTCACATGCGCATTGGCATGGCCGACATGCGGGACGTTGTTGTAGACATCCAGATATTGCGTGCCGTCTGCAGCGTAGAGGAAATGCCGTTCGCCGCGCACAATATGAAGCGGATCGCGAAAGAACAGCGCCTGATTTCCTGGCGTTACCCGCCGCCGCCGCTCGATCAGGCTGGCGATCGGAGGCTGCACTGCGTGAGCCAATCCCTCTGCACAGGCCTGCTCGATCTCCCGGATGAGGTGATCGATCCCGACTGCTTCCAAATGTGACAGCAGCGCCCATGCCGGTGCCGCGCTGATCTGGAGATAGGGCATGTCGGGCCGTTCACGCGCCTCGACAGCGGCATTTGTCGCGCTGACCGCCAGCCGCATCTGCGCGCAGTGGGCGGCAAGGCGTTGCTCGGTCTGGCTGAGCGGCGCAACGGCGTGATAGCCCGCGACCAGAGCTGCGCCGCGCGCAATCGGATCGCCCGCGCCCATCATCGCATAGGCCATGGCAATGCCGATTTCGCAGACCCGGGGGGCTTGGGTCATATCGCCAAAATCAAACAGGGCAGAGGCGTGGCGTTGCTCGCGTTCGCCTGCAAACAACAAGTTCATGTCGTTCGCGTCATTGTGGATCGGGACCGCCGGCAAAGCCGCGAGCGCAGGCCGCAGATGCGCCGAGAACCCTTCGGCAATGCGCGCAACCATGGCGCGGCTTTGCCGATCGGGTACAGCCCCAACCTCCTCGGCAATCCAGCCCGCTTCCATCAAGTTCCATTTGTGGCTGCGGGTCACAAGCGGGTGGCGAAAATGCTCCAGCCCCTGGTCCACCGCGGCAAGCAATCCACCGACCGATGCGGCGTCGCGTGTGGTCAACGGGTCGATCAGCGCCATCAGCTGGCCCGCAAGCAACGAAATCGCCCAGGCGATCCGGGGCTGGCCATCGGGATCGACCAGATCGATGCGGGTCGCGCCAGACTGGCTTGCCAGCACCCTTGGCACCCGGTCGCCAAGCCCGTGTTGGCGCAAGTGTTCGATCGCTGCGATCTGCATATCGACAAAGGCCGGGTCGCAGCCAAGCCGCATGATCTTCAAGACCGAGGCCTGGCCATCGGCTGCATCGATCCGGATATTGCGATCATACTCGCCGGGCAATGGGGAAGCCGTGGCCTCGATGCCAAAATGGTCGCGCATCACCGCGACGGCGGTGCCCAGCCAGAGGTCGGTCATTTGGCCGTTGTCCTCACTCCCACTCGATCGTGCCGGGCGGCTTGCTGGTATAGTCGTAAACCACCCGGTTGATGCCCTTGACCTCGTTGATGATCCGGGTCGCGACGCGGCTCAGGAACTGGGCGTCGAAGGGGTAGATGTCGGCGGTCATGCCGTCGGTGCTGGTTACCGCGCGCAGCGCGCAGACGTTGTCGTAAGTGCGGCCATCGCCCATCACGCCGACCGTCTTGACCGGCAGCAGCACCGCGAAGGCTTGCCAGATCGCGTCGTAAAGCCCGGCATTGCGGATTTCCTCGAGGTAGACCGCGTCGGCCTTGCGCAGCACGTCGCAGCGTTCGCGGGTAACCTCGCCGGGGATGCGGATCGCCAGGCCCGGCCCCGGGAACGGATGGCGGCCGACGAACACGTCGGGCAGGCCGAGCTCGCGGCCGAGCTCGCGCACTTCGTCCTTGAACAGTTCGCGAAGCGGCTCGACCAGCTGCATGTTCATGCGTTCGGGCAGGCCGCCGACGTTGTGATGGCTCTTGATCGTCACGCTCGGCCCGCCGGTGAAGGAGACGCTCTCGATCACATCCGGGTAAAGCGTGCCCTGGGCCAGGAAGTCCGCGCCGCCGACCTGCCTGGCCTCTTCCTCGAACACGTCGATGAAGGTCTTGCCGATGAATTTGCGCTTGGCTTCGGGGTCGGTGATGCCGGCCAGGCCGTTGAGGAACAGCGCCGAGACATCCTTGTGGACCAGCGGGATATTGTAGTGGCCGCGGAACAGGCTGACGACCTGGTCGGCCTCGCCCAGCCGCATCAGCCCGTGGTCGACGAAGACGCAAGTCAGCTGCTCACCGATCGCTTCGTGGATCAGCACCGCGGCCACTGCCGAATCGACCCCGCCCGATAGCCCGCAGATCACCCGGCCCTTTCCGACCTGGGCGCGGATTTCCGCGATCTTGGTCTTGCGGAACTCGGCCATGGTCCAGTCGCCCGGCAGCCCGCAGACGTGGCGCACGAAGTTCTTGTAGAGCTTGCCGCCATCGGGGGTGTGGACCACCTCGGGGTGGAACTGCATCGCGTAGATGCGCTTTTCGTCATTGGCGATCACCGCGAAGGGCGCGCCAGAGCTGGACGCGACCGGGCGGAAGCCGGGGGCGAGCGCGGTCACCTTGTCACCGTGGCTCATCCAGACCTGGTGTTTCTCACCTTCAGCCCACAAGCCATCGAACAGCGCGCAGCCGTCCGAAATCTCGATAAAGGCGCGGCCGAATTCGCCGCTGTCGCCCAGCATCACTTCGCCGCCCAGCTGGTGCATCAAGGCCTGCTGGCCATAACAGATCGCCATGATCGGCAGCCCGCTGTCGAGGATTTCCTGCGGGATCCGCGGGCCATCCTGATCGAGCACTGAGGCGGGTCCGCCCGAAAGGATGATCCCCTTGGGCTGCATCCGGGCAAAGGCCGCGGCGGCGCTGTTGAACGGGGCGATCTCGGAATAGACCCCGGCCTCGCGCACCCGGCGCGCGATCAGCTGGGTTACCTGGCTGCCGAAATCGACGATGAGGATGGAGTCGGAAGGCTGGATGGACATGATGGGCCGATAAAGGCGCTTTGCGGCGCTGGCAAGGTCGCGGCTGCGCTATGCTGTTCCGCCGGTGAAGCGGCCGATGAACAAGATCAAACCGCTGCGCCGGTCGCGGATCACGAACAGGAACGGGTGATCGGCGATGAACTTTTTGGGCGGCTCCATTTCGGCTGCGGCTGCGGCATATTCCAATGAGGTTGCAGCCACTGCCACCGTACCGCGTTCGTCAACGTCGAGTTCGGTCTGGTGGATCACCTTGCTGAGGTAGAGCGGACGTCCGGGCGCAGCATCGGCCATGGCGGTAAAATCGGCCTTGAAGGGTTCGAACGCAGTCTTGAGGCCCAACGCCTGGAGGATCGGGGCAAGGTCCAGCCGGTCGGCGATCTTGAACTTGGGCAATTTCAGATCGACCTCGATGTCTGCCACGCCATCCAGTTTGCCAAGCCAGTCGGACAGCGATTGGCTGCCGAGGCTTTTCTCGAACGCTGTCAGCCCGTTGCGGGACTTTGGAAGGAACACCGCCATTTCGGTTTCGCCCCAGTCATAGCCGAGCTTGATCGCCTGGAAGGTGGGGGTTTCCAGGTAATTGCTGTACTTAGTCTGGGCCATCATCTGGACTTGCGTGTCGCTTCCGTCTGGCCGGTGGAACGGAGCAGGGTGCGTTGCTTCGGGTTCGAATGGGCTTGACCACGGCGCGCGGAAATAGACCGTGTTGAGCAAGACCAGCCGCGTGTCCGCACCAAGGTCGTCTTCACCCAGCAAGGCGGGGATCCGCCCATAGGTATCGCGCGCGGCTACTTGGTTGATGGCATCGCGCGCGCCTTGGGTATCGCCCTGAAAGTCGGCTTGCTCGATAGCGGCGTTCCAGTCGCGCTTGATCGTCTCGGCAAAGCCGGGGCGCAAGTTGGTCGATTGATCGAGCCACAGCGATGAGCGCACCTTGAGCACCCGCCCGCGTGCTTCGAAGCTCGTGCCTTTCAGCAACTCGCCCTGCGCCGCACTGGCCGCCGCGCCGCCGCTGTTTCCCAGCAATGCCGCAAACTCGCCCGCGCTGCCCGGGCCCGCTCCGGCCTGCGCCATGCCCAGCGCCGCGCCGATGCTGGCCGGAGACAGGAACACATTCCCCTCACGCTTGGCCGCATCGGCATAGAGCCGCAGAGCCATGGCGTTGTAGGCCGCCACTTGCTGCTGCGCGGCGGGTGAAAGCTTGAGCGCGATCGTTTCCGCAACCTCGGGCAGCTTGCTGTCGTCGAAAGCAGGCGCCGGGGCCTTCTGGCTCGGTTCGTTGCAGCCCGCCAGCAACAGCGGCAGGGCCATCAGCATCGGTGGCAGTCGAACCATAAGCGTCCTTTCGGTGTCAGGCCTTGACCACCATGTCCCTCAGCTCGGTCTTGAGCAACTTGCCAATGTGGCTGCGCGGCATTTCGGCGATTGCTTGGAGCGCCGAGACGCGTTGGGTTTTGCCGAGGCGGCTGTTGGCGGTGTTGCGGATATCCTCGAGAGCGTCCTCGCTCACACCCGGTTTGAGCACCACGAAGCCGACCGGGGTTTCGCCCCACTGGTCGCTGGGCACGCCGACCACAGCGGCTTCGGCGACGCGCTCGTCTTTCAGCAGTTCAACCTCAAGGTCGATTGGGAAGATATTGAAGCCGCCCGAGATGATCACGTCCTTGGTCCGGCCGACCAGTTCGACGAAGCCATCGACATCCAGCCGGCCGATGTCGCCCATCCGCTGCCAGGTCGAGCCGTCTGCGGGATCGGTCCAGTAACCCTCGCGGGTCTTTTCGGGCTGGTTCTTGTAGCCCAGCATCATCGTCGGGCTCTTGCCGACCAGTTCGCCTGGAGTGCCCGGCGGGACTTCTTGCAGGTTTTCGTCGATCACCTTGAGGAAATGGCCCGGCGCTGGAAAGCCCACGGTGTGGAGCTTGTCGGGGTGTTCGTGGACCGGGAAGATGCAGGCCACCCCGCCTTCGGTCATGCCGTAGATCTCGATCAGCCCGCCGGGCATCCGCTGCAGCACTTCGGCCTTGAGGTCGGCGGGGAAGGGCGCGCTGGTGCAGTATTTCATCTTCATCGAGGACAGATCGTAGTCATCGAAACGCTCGAACTGCACCAGCCGGCGGTATTGCACCGGGACCAGCATGGTATGGGTAATCTCTTCCGCCTGCGCCCGCTCCAGCCATTTCTGGGTGTCAAACTTGCCCATCAGGCTGGCGCAGCCGCCCGAATACATCGTCGGCAGGAACACCGCCATGGTGGTGTTCGAATAGAGCGGGGTCGAGCACAGCGTGCGGCTGTCGGTGCCGTAGTTCATCGCCGCGCGGAAA
The DNA here is from genome assembly GCA_031422595.1 of Novosphingobium sp. GTDB lineage: Bacteria > Pseudomonadota > Alphaproteobacteria > Sphingomonadales > Sphingomonadaceae > Novosphingobium. Next base: position 7,314 of record JANPMA010000005.1, read on the forward strand.
GTCATCTGCCGCCAGCGCATCCCGTGGCTATGGACGATGCCTTTGGGCACTCCGGTGGTGCCGCTGGAATAGATGATGTTGAGCGGGTCGTTCTCGGCCGGATCGAACGGTGCGGCCTGGGTGCCCACAGGGGCCATGAAGGCGTCAAGCTCGCTGAGCAGGACCTGGTTCTGGACCGGCAGCCTGACCTCGCCCAGCTCGTCGAGCTTGGCCTGATCGATGAACAGGTGGATCGCGCCCGAATCGATCGCCATGCCCTTCAGCTGATCGGCACTGGCGCTGGTGGTCAGCGGGGCGGCGCAGCCCCCGGCGCGGATCGCGGCGAGGTAGATCAGCGCATAGGCATTGCAGGTGGTGCCCAGGATCGCCACCGCCTGCCCGCGCTGCAGCCCGTCGGCCTGGAGCCGCGCGGCGATCCGCTCGACCTTGTCGGCGGTCTCGCGCCAGGAGAGCGTTTCGGTGCCGTCATGGAGCGCGGGGGCCTCGCCGCGATAGAGGCCCCAGGCCGCAATCAGGCCGGGGAACGAGCCGAATTCCTGATCGAGTTGCTCGGCGGGGTTGCTCGCCATTTTTCAGGCCTCTCTTGGTGAATCGCTGTGGCCAGTCCTTTGCGGGAGCGACCCGGCGCTGTCCAGCGGTCAGGCGGTGCGATGCAATCCTTGACGCACGGTTACTGCCCTAGTTGCAAAATACGCAACAGCCATACCGGCCTTTGCACTGGCAATCTCTACCGAGACGCTTATGTTGCAAATGCGAACTGAGTTCGCCAACGCAAACAGGAGAATACCCATGCGCAGTATCGCTTCGATCGTGCTGCCGATCATCTTCGCCGCTTCGTTCAGCGGCCTGATGTTTACCGCCACGCTTGCCTAAGCGCAGCGGTTCGGCACACCTCCAAAACAGCAAAGGGCCGTCACGCCTAGGCGTGATGGCCCTTTGTGCATTCTTGGCCTTCCCCCTTGATGGGGGAAGGATACGGAGCCTTGGCGAGGAACGAGCTTAGGCGCAGTTGGATTGGGGTGATCTCGCCGCCAAGGCTCTGCCAAGCCGAGAGCGCACCCCCATCCAACCTGCGCTAGCGAACAAGTTCGCAAGCTGCGGTATCCTTCCCCCATCAAGGGGGAAGGGGTGCCCTCACTTGCCCGAAAGCAGCCTGACCAGCTCGTACAGATAGTCGCGCCCTTCCATCAGCGCGCGCACTTCCATCCGTTCGTTGAGGCCGTGAGTGCCATTGCCGTCGGGGTCGCCCCAGGTGCCGGGCACGCCATAGGTCGGGATCCCGACCGCAGCGAGATAGACCCCGTCGGTTGCGCCGGTCGACATGGTCGGGATCACCGGCACGCCCGGCCAGCGTTTGGCCGCCAGCTGCTCCATTGGTCCGATCAGCGCGGGCGTCATCGGCGGGGCCTTGGCAATCGGCTTGCCGCGGACTTTCTGCTCGATTTTCACGTCCGGGTTGCCGATCGCCCCCACCAGCATCGCCTCGGTCTCATCCGCGCTGCGCCCCGGGAACATCCGGCAATTGACGTTGGCGGTAACCTTTTGCGGCAGCGCGTTCTGGGCATGGCCGCCGTCGATCAGTGTCGCGACACAAGTGGTGCGCAGCACCGAATGCAGCATCTTGTCGGTGTTGACCGTGGCCTCGGCGGCCTTGTCGGCGGGGTTGGCGGCCAGCGCGACCATCGCCTGGCCAATCGCGCCGCCGCGCTGCGGCCCGGCCTTGGTAAAGAAGGCGCGGGTGGTATCGTTGAATTCCAGCGGGAATTCGAACTCGCGGACTTTGGCCAGCGCATCGCCCATCGCGTAGATCGCATTGTCGCGGACCGGCTGCGAGCTATGGCCGCCCTTGTTGGTGGTGGTCAGAGTGAAGTCCTGATAGGCCTTTTCGCCGACCTGGATCGACTGGACCAGCAGCTTGCCCTTGCCGTCGGTGCGCCCGCCGCCGCCTTCGTTGAGCGCATATTCGGCATCGATCAGCTCGCGCCGGTTCTTGGCCAGCCATTCGGCCCCGTTGAACGCGCCGCTGGTTTCCTCACCGCAAGTCAGCGCCAGCTTGATCGTGCGCTTGGGCTTGTAGCCCTCTTTCTGGAAGCGGATCAGCGTGTCGGTAAAGATCGCGGCCTGGGCCTTGTCGTCAACGGTGCCGCGGGCATAGAAATAGCCCTGTTCCTCGATCAGCGTGAAGGGATCGCGGACCCAGTCTTCGCGCTTGGCCTCGACCACGTCGATATGCGCGAGCAGCAGCATCGGCTT
>JANPMA010000006.1:0-13080 GCA_031422595.1 Novosphingobium sp.
CGGAACCCTTCGGCTTCAAGGATGTTGGCGCGCTTTTCGCGTTCGGCCTTCATCTGCCGGGCCATCGCGTTGGAAATATCGGCCGGCGGGCGGATATCCTTGATCTCGATCCGGGTAATCTTGACCCCCCACGGTTCGGTGGCATGATCGATCACTTGCAGCAGTTTGGCGTTGATCTCGTCACGCTTGGACAGCGTTTCATCCAGATCCATGCTGCCCATCACGGTGCGCAGGTTGGTGGTGGTCAGCTGCATGATCGCGACATAGAGGTTGGAGACCTCGTAAGCGGCCTTGCCGGCATCGAGCACCTGGAAAAACACGATCGCATCGACCCCGACCATCGCGTTGTCCTTGGTGATGATCTCCTGCCCCGGAATGTCGAGCACCTGCTCCATCACGTTGACCTTCTGGCCGATCCGGTCGACGAACGGGATCACGATCAGCAGGCCCGGCTGCGCGGCCTTGGAAAAGCGGCCAAGCCGCTCAACGGTATAGACATAGCCTTGCCGGACCACCCGCACCGCCAGCAGGATGAACACCACCACCGTGGCCAAAAGCACCATCACGAACACGGGCATTGCAGCGGCTCCTATCCAGTGGATTGCGGCATGTTAGCGCGGCCCCGCTGCCCCGCAAGCAAAACCGCAGCCTTAACGCGAAAGTAACCATAGGCGGCTATCTACCGCAGCATGATCCAGCAAAACCCGAAAGAATTCTCGCAAGGCTTCTGGGGCAGCGAACACCCCGACACCGCGGCGCTGCGCGTTCAGAAGGACTATGTCGATACCATGATCTCATTGAAGCGTGAGAACATGGATCGTATCTACAACTATATCAACAACTTGCTTGAAAAGGCCAAGGAAGAGCTGGGCCATTCCCGCAGCGGAGGCGGCAGCGGCGATGCCCGCCGCATGGCGCTGAAGCAGCACGTCGACGAGATCGCGGCCTATCTCAAGGGACAGGCGCTCGATGTGCAAATGCCCGCGATCTACGGCGAACGCGGCGGCGCCAATCTCGCCCAGCATTATGTGCTTGAAGACGTTCCTCCGTTCTTCGGCCGGGTCAAATGCGTGCTCGACCAGTGGTACGACAGCCACCTGCTGTCGGTTTACGACGAAGTCGTGATCCTGGTGCGGCCCAAGAACTCGAACAGTTCGGGTACGTCCAGCTAAAGCTTCTTGTAAAGCTCCAGCAGCCGCGTCCAGGCGCGGTCGGCCTCGGCCTTGTCATAGACCGGGGCGTCGAGCGTGCACCAGCCGTGGTCAGCGTTGTAGACTTCGACCTCGACATAGCGGTTCGCGGCTGGGCCCGCGGCTTTCAGCGCATCCTTGTCTCCCGGCGCGCGGGCATCGTCGTTGCGGGCGATAGCGATCAGGAAGCCGGCCCGGCTCTTGGCGAACAACTTGTGCGGACTGTCGGCCTTGTCGGTGACCAGCCCGCCGCCGTGGAACGAAGCCGCGGCCCTGATCCGCGTGGGCAGCGCGGCGGCGCTGCGGATCGCAAACGAGCCGGTCTGGCAATAGCCTTGCGTGCCGATCCCGCGCTTGCGGTTGACCCCGGGCTGCTGGTCGAGCCAGGCCACAAACGCCGTCACGTCTTTGACCGTGTTGTCCGCTGACAAGGTTGCGATCGCCGGCTTGAGCTTGGCTTGACCCTCAGGACTGCGCCATTGCGCCATGGTTTCCAGCAGCGGCGCCTGGGCGTGGCGGTAATAGTGGTTGACCACCAGCACCGCAAAGCCTGCTCCGGCCAGCCTTCGGCCCATTTCCTTGTAGGCATCGCGCAGGCCCGCAACGTCGGGCCACATGATGACGGCGGGGTACTTGCCCTTGGCCGGGCGAACGTAAAAGGCATCGGCCTTGCCGTCAGGGGTCGGCACTTCGACCATGCTCTCGCTCAGCTTGCGCCCGGCGGCTTCGCTTTCGGTTCCGGTGCAGGCAGCCAGCACCCCGGCCGCGCCGATTGCGGCAAATTGGCGGCGGCTGAGGCCCTGGGCGGCGAACGCCTGTTCCTCTTCAAGAGCGGTCAGATCGTCGCACATCGGGGCTTCCTTTCGACTCCGGGTTGCCGCGAGGATAGCCGCAAGTGCCAACCAATCAAACTAATCGCGCGATTAAGGTTGCATTCGGGCGCGGTTTGCGGCGAATTGTCCGGGGCCTGACTCGGCGCACAAGCGAGCAGGCGATGGAGAGGGATCACCGATGCGCCTTACGCTGCTTGCCGCCGCTGCCCTGCTTGCCCTTGCTGCCTGCGGAAAGAGCCCGTCGCCGCCCGCCTCCGAAGGCGTCACCGATGCGATGATCGCCTCCGCGCCCGAAGGCGAATGGCTGAGCTATGGTCGCGACTATGCCGAGCAGCGTTTTTCGCCGTTGACCCAGATCAGCGACCAGAACGTCGGCCAGCTGGGCCTGGCCTGGTCAGCCGAACTGGATACCGCGCGCGGCCAGGAGGCGACCCCGCTGATGCACGATGGGGTGCTCTACATCACCACCGCCTGGTCGCACGTGAAGGCCTATGATGCCAAGACCGGTGCGCTCAAATGGGCCTATGATCCCAAGGTTCCGCGCGAAAAATTGGTCGAGGTTTGCTGCGATGCGGTCAACCGCGGCGTCGCGCTCTATGGTGACAAGGTCTATGTCGGCACGCTCGACGGGCGGCTGATCGCGCTTGACCAAAAGACCGGCAAGGTGGTGTGGGACAAGCTGACCATCCCCCAGGGCTCGCAAATGGCGATCACCGGGGCGCCGCGGATCGTCAAGGGCCGGGTGCTGATCGGCTCGGCGGGTTCCGAATACTTCACCCGCGGCTATCTCGCTGCCTTTGACGCGCAGACCGGAGACGAGCTGTGGCGGTTCTACACCGTGCCCGGCGATCCATCGAAGAAGCAGGAAGGCAAACACCTTGATGCTGCGGCCAAGACCTGGAACGGTGAGTGGTGGAAGCTGGGCGGCGGCGGTACGGTGTGGGATTCGATCACCTACGATCCGGTCACCGGCCTGGTCTATTTCGGCACCGCCAATGCCGAGCCGTGGAACCCGGCCTACCGCAACACCGAAGGTGCGGGCGACAGCCTCTACACCGCCTCGATCGTCGCGGTGAACCCGGAGACCGGCGAATATGCCTGGCACTTCCAGGAAACCCCGGAAGACCGCTGGGACTTCGATTCGAACCAGCAGATCACTGTCGCCGATATTGAAATCGGCGGAGCGAAGCGCCACGTCATCATGCACGCGCCCAAGAACGGGTTCTTCTATGTGCTCGACGCCAAGACCGGCGAGTTCATTTCGGGCAAGCCCTTCGTCGAGGGGATCAACTGGGCCAGGGGCCTCGATCCCAAGACCGGCAAGCCCGATGTCAATCCCGAGGCCAAATACGAGATCACGGGCAAGCCGTGGATGGGTGTGCCAGGTGCGGTCGGTGCGCACAGCTGGCACCCGATGAGCTACAGCCCCAAGACCGGCCTGGTCTATATCCCGACCAACAATGCGCCCCAGTTCTATGCCCACGATCCCGATTGGAAACCCGGCACGACCGGATTCCAGCTTGGGATCGACGCTATCAGCGGGAATATTCCGGCTGACAAAGCGGTCCGGGCGCAGTTCACCGACGTCTTGAACGGGGCCTTGGTTGCTTTCGATCCCGTCGCCGGCAAGATCCGCTGGAGCGTGCCGCATTCCACCGCGACCAACGGAGGCACGCTTGCCACCGCCGGAAACCTTGTGTTCCAGGGCACCGCGCTGGGTGAGTTTCGCGCCTATTCCGCCGATACCGGAAAACAGCTGTGGAGCTTCGAAGCGCAGAGCGGGATTCTGGCCGCGCCGATGACCTATTCCATCGACGGCGTACAATATGTCGCGGTGATGGTCGGCTGGGGCGGGGTTTGGGACGTCTCGGCCGGCGCACTGGCGTCCAAGCGGCTGACCCCCAACATCAGCCGGCTGATGGTGTTCAAGCTGGGCGGCAAGGGCACCCTGCCCCCGCCGCCGCCGAACGCCAAGCGCGTGCTCGATCCGCCGCCGCCCAGCGGCACCGCGCAGCAAATCGCGGCGGGTGAGAAATGGTACACCAACAGCTGCTCGGTCTGCCATGGCAATGCCGCGGTGGCGGGCAAGCTCAACCCCGACATCCGCCACTCGGTTGCGCTGGGCAATCCCAAGCTGTGGCAGGAGATCGTCCACGACGGCGTGCTCAAACAGAACGGCATGGTCGGCTGGAAGGGCCAATTCACGCCTGCGCAGATCGAGGAAATCCGGCTCTACACGATCAAACGCGCCAACGAGGACAAGGCGCTGGGCGAGGATTGACAAGCCGGCTCGGCAATCCGATGCGCGAGCGATGGATGTGAAGGCGAAGAACGGCAAGATCGACTGGGATACACTGCCGCACGGCGGTGACCTGTTCGGCGAGATCCACCTGGCGGAAACCACGCCCGCCAGCCCCGCCCCACGCGCGCCGCTGTTCCCGGGTCTCGCGCTGTGCGCAGTGGCAGCAGCGGCAGCAGCCTGGCTTTCCGAACACTACGGCTTTCCGATCATCCTGCTGGGGCTGCTGGTTGGCCTCGCGCTCAATTTCATCAGCCACGATCCGCGCAGCCACGCCGGGCTCGACTTTGCCTCGCGGACCTGCCTGCGCTGGGGGATCGTGGTGCTGGGCCTGCAAGTGACTGCGGGCCAGATCGAAGCGCTAGGTCCGGCGCCTTTCGCCGCGCTGGGGGTGGTCATGGCGGTGACTCTTGGCGCAGGATTGGCCGGGGCGAAGCTTGCGGGGCAATCGCGCTTTGCCGGGATCCTGGCCGGCGGAGCGACCGCGATCTGCGGGGCCAGCGCGGCGCTGGCGCTCTATGGCGTCATCGGCAAGGACCGGCTCAGCCAGGCCCAGTTTGCGCTCACCCTGGTCGGGATCTCGCTGGCCAGCGCCTTCGCCATGACGGTCTATCCGGTACTGGCGGGCGAGCTGGGGCTGAGCGACGGACAGGCCGGATTCCTGATCGGGGCCTCGATCCACGATGTCGCGCAGGCGATCGGCGGGGGCTATGCCTTCTCCGATCCGGCCGGCAACTATGCCACGATCGTCAAGTTGGCGCGCGTGGCCATGCTGGCCCCGCTGGTCGCGCTGGCCAGCCTGGCGATCGGCCCGGCCGATGGTGAAGCTGGTCAACCGATCTGGAAGCGGCTGGCGCTGCCGTGGTTCATCCTGGCCTTCCTGGGCGTGGTTGCGCTCAACAGCGCGGTAACGATCCCGAAGTCCTTGGTCGAAAACGGGCTGATCCTGTCGAAGGGACTGCTGCTGCTGGCCGTGACCGCCACCGCGATGCGCAGCCGGATGGATCTGCTGCTCGAAATGGGCTGGCGCGCGGCGGTGCCGGTGGTGACGGCAACGCTGGCGAGCTTCGCGGCGGCGCTGGGCTTTGCCTACCTGCTGCTTTAGATCACGAAATCGAGCACCGCGGGCATCTGCTTGTTGTTGCGCTTGGCGACCATCCGCTCGTGCAGGGTCGAGATCTGCAGCGATCCGGTGCGCACGAACACGAACGGCAGTAGGCCGTGGATCAGGCAGGCAAACCCGCCCAGGATCATGCGCAGGCCAAAGCCGGTCGACATCGCGAAATGCTCGCCATAGGTCTCATCGACCGAAGCCGGATGCTCGGTAAACAGGCGCTGGATCGACATTGGACACTCCCCCGGTTCTGGCTGTTCGAATTCTAGCGCAGTGACTCGGCGAAATCATTACCTTTTTGCTAGGTGAATCACCGGCATTTGGTTATTTTGTCCCACATATGAGCGATCAAACGCAAATCGATTCGATTGACTGGGCTATCCTTGGGGTGCTCCAGCACGACGCTTCGCTGCCGGTGCACGAAGTGGGTGAACGCGTCGGCCTGTCCAGCAATGCCTGCTGGCGGCGGATCAAGCGGCTGGAGGAAGCAGGCGTGATCGCGCGGCGCGTTGCGCTGCTTGATGCCGAAAAGCTCGGCTTTGCCACCACTGTCTTCGTCGCGATCCGCACCCAGCGCCACGATCCGGCCTGGCTCGAGGCCTTCAGCAAGGGGATCGCGGCGATCGAAGAAGTGAGCGAGTGCCACCGGATGGCCGGCGATGTCGATTACCTGCTCAAGCTGGTGGTGCGCGATATCGCCCATTACGACCGGATCTACCGCAGGCTGATCGCCGCAGTGCCCGATCTGGCCGATGTCAGTTCCAGCTTCTCGATGGAGAAGATGAAGGCGACAACTGCGCTACCGCGGCCCGGTTAGAAATCCGCCACCAGCTGCAGGATCACCGCGCGCGGCGGGATATAGGTGAACCCACCCGAGCTTGAGACGTTCCAGCCATAATTGTCGAACGCGTTCTGCAAGACTGGGCGAACCAGCCAGTCCGCTCCGGCCAGCTTGAAACGGTACCGCACGCCCAGGTTCACCACGGTCCGCGGCGGAGCGGACAGCGTGTTGGCGCTGTTGCCCATGCGGCTGGAGAGGCTTTCGATCGCCACATCGAACGAAAGCGGCCCCTTGCCCTGCTGGCTGCGCCAGTCGAGGTTGAGCACCGAGCGGCGGCGGATCTGCCCCACCGGGCGCGGGCCGATCAGGCGGCTCTCAACCGCCTCGCCCGAGATCCTGGGATCGAGCAGCATGGTCCCGCCCACCACGGTCAGCCCCGGCACGATCTGCCCGGTCAGCGACAGTTCCAGCCCGCGATTGCGCAGCGTCCCCAGCTGGCGATAGCGCAGCAGCGGGTCGAGGTTGTAATAAGGCTTGGTGATCGAAAAGAGCCCGGCGATCAGTGTCAGGCGCGGGGTCAGCGCATATTTGAACCCGGCTTCGACCTGCCGGGTGTTGATCGCGGCCGGTGCCTCGGCGCGATTGCTGGCCACTTCGGGCGCGACCAGCGCTTCCTCCATCCCGTGCGAAATTCCACCGTAGAGCGAGAGCCCCGCAGTCAGGTTTGCGGTGGCGGCGAAGTTCCACATCAACGGTCCGTAGCGCGACACCGGATCGGCCAGCAGCGGATCGGCAAAGTCGACTGCCTTTGTGTAGCTGGTCTTGGAAATGCTGGCATCCAAGCCATAACGCCCGGTGCTGATCAACGAATATGAGGCCCCGAAAGTCAGCTGGCGGACTTCGTCCAAACTCTTGGGCCCGATCGCGACCAGCGGCGCGGGCCTGAGATCGGGCGCAAGGATTGTGCTCGCGCCCAGGGCGATCGACTGGCTGCCGCCAAAGCGCCGATCGCGCGAACGCCCGCGCAAGCTCGCGACCAGGCGGTGGCTGGTCGCCCCATGTTGCCATTGCTTGACCAGCCTGAGCTCGCCCGAAAGCGAGGCATCGCGGTTATCACCATCGGCAATGATCCGGCGCGAGGCGACCGAGCCGTCGCTCGCCACGCCGAACAGCAAATCGGCATAGACGCTGTCCTGCGTGCGGCCGTTGTAGAACAGCCCGGCTTCAAGCCCCACCGGACCCAGCGGCGCCTTGACCACGGCGCCATAGGCCCAGTTGGTGGCGTTGCGGTCGGTCCAGGTCTGGCTGAGGTCCTGTCCACGCTTCTGCTGCGGCGGGGGTGCAGTGCCGACCGGATAATAGGTCGGCCGCGCTTCGTCGTCATTGAAATAGAACGCGCCGCCGAATAGCAGGACGGTGACCTTGTCGCTCGGGCGCCAGCCCAGCGTTGCCCCTACCGTACGATAACGCGCCTTGCCCCCTTCCCATTTGGTGGCGTTGCGAAAGCCGAGCCCGCCTGAAATCGCCAGCCGTTCGCCATCGATCGGCTGCTTGAATTCGAATGAGCCGCCAATTCCGTCGGAAAAGCCGCCGCCATCTTCCAGGTTGAAGCTGTAGCTGGTCTTGCCGCGTGGCTGGGTCAGCGAATAGTCGACCAGGCCTGTCGGTGCCGGGAATGGATAGCGTAGCGCCGCCGGACCAACGCGGATCGTGTTGCTGTCGGTCAGTCGGGGCGAGAGGCGATCGACCTGGTCGTAGTACAGCCCCTCCAGCCGGACATTGCCGGCATCGACCGGGTTGAACCCGCGCACGTCGTCGCTGGAATAGAGCCCGGACTTGTCCTGCCCCACCGTGCGGCCAAAAGCGTCGCCCGATTGGGTTGCGACATTTTCATCGGCACGCTGCGCCAAGGCCGCCTGCGGCAGCAGCGCCATGACGGCGGCGGACAGGACCCCCAGTTGCAAATCGAAACGCACGCTGGGCCCATAGCGCACCCTTTGCGTTTGGAAAGCCCCTATGCGTCGCCGCGTTCGGCCGGGTCCTCATGCAGCCACGCAGCGTGGCGCGGAGCGCGCTTGGTGGCGGCCCATTCGTTGAGCATCACCGGGGCCAGCGCGCGCAGTTCGGCATATTGATCGCTGGTGCCGATATTGCAGGCCAGCTCCAGCCGGTGGCCGTTGGGATCGAAGAAGTAGATCGAGCGGAAAATCCCGTGATAGGTCGGCCCCAGCACCTCGATTCCCTGCGCCTCGATGTGCGCCTTGGCGGCGAGCAGGGCGTTCACGTCCTCGACCTCGAAAGCCAGGTGCTGGACCCAGGCCGGGGTGTTCGCATCCCGGCCCATTTCGGGCTGCAGCGGCAGTTCGAAAAAGGCCAGCACATTGCCCCCACCGCAATCGAGGAACACGTGCATGTAGGGATCATGCTCGCCGGTCGAGGGGACTTTGTCCTCCGAAAAGGCGGTGACGTAGTCCATGCCCAGCACGCGCTGGTACCAATCGACCGTCTCCTTGGCGTCCTTGCAGCGATAGGCGACATGGTGGATGCGTTTGAGGCTGGGGGCGTTCATGAGGCGGCTCCTTCGGTTTGCAACACGCCGCGCTCGATCTGGTCGCGCTCGATGCTTTCGAACAGGGCCTTGAAATTGCCTTCGCCAAAGCCCTCGTCGCCCTTGCGCTGGATGAATTCGAAGAACACCGGGCCGATCTGCGGCTGGGCGAAGATCTGCAGCAGCAGTCGCGGCGCACCGCCTGAGCCATCCTCATTTGATGTGGTGCCGTCGAGCAGGATCCCGCGCTGTTGGAAGGCATCGACTGGCTGGCCGTGGTCCGGCAACCGCGCATCGAGCATCGCGTAGTAGGTTGCGGGCGGGGCGGTCATGAACGGCACGCCCAGCTTCTGCAGGCGGTCCCAGCAAGCCACCAGATCGTCGCAGATCAGCGCGATGTGCTGGATCCCCTCGCCGTTGTACTGGCGCAGGAATTCCTCGATCTGCCCGCCGCCGGCCTTGCCTTCCTCGTTCAAGGGAATGCGGATCTTGCCGTCGGGCGCAGTCATCGCCCGGCTGGTCAGGCCGGTATATTCGCCCTTGATGTCGAAATAGCGGATCTCGCGGAAGTTGAAGATCCGCTCGTACCAGGCCCCCCAATGCGCCATGCGTCCGCCGTAGACGTTGTGGGTGAGGTGATCGATCTTCTTGAACCCGGCGCCGACCGGATGGCGATCGAGCCCTTGCTCATAGACGAAATCGATATCGTAGATCGACAGCGCATCGGGATTGTCGAGCGCGGCATAGCGATCGACCAGGTAGATGAAGGCCCCGCCGATCCCCTTGATCGCCGGGATCCGCAGCTCCATCACCCCGGTCCGGCTCTCGACCGGCTCGGCCCCGCGCTCGATCGCTTCCCGATAGGCCGCCGCGGCGTCCCTGACCCTGAAGGCCATGCCGCAAGCCGAGGCGCCGTGTTCGGCGGCGAAATAGGCGGCCGGGCTGCGCGGTTCGTAATTGGCGATCAGGTTGATTTCGCCCTGCCGCCACAGCGCGACGTCCTTCGAACGGTGCCGGGCGATCCGGGTGAAGCCCATGCTTTCGAAGACCGGTTCGAGCAGGCCCTTTTCGGGCGCGCAGAATTCGACGAATTCAAAGCCGTCGAGGCCTAGCGGGTTTTCGAACAGGTCGGGCATGGGGGCTCTCCGGAGCAATATTGGTTGCATATGTAACTAAATTACCATGCTGCGAGAGTCAAGGCTCGCCGCCCCGCTCAGGCAGCTATGCGCGCGTCGACGATAGCCTGATAGTTGGCGAACAGCGCGGCGAAATGCTGGCGCATGGTGCGCACCGGGGCATTGGTGCGGCGCCACTGCAACGCTTCCATCTGAAGGATCGCTTCGGCCAGGCTGACCGGATCGACCGCGGCGTAAGTTACGCCGCCGCCATCGGCGGCATGATCGGCCGCGCCGCCGCGATCGGGGACGATCACCGGCACCCCGCTGGCGCGGGCCTCGGCGGCGGACAGGCAGAAGGTTTCGGCCTCGCAGCCGTGGACCAGGGCATCGGCGCTGGCGACGATCGCGGCGAAACGGGCGCGATCACGCTCGGGTTTGAGTACGCGGATATGGGGGTTGCCGGCAATCGCCTTGGTCACCGTGCGCAATTGCTTGCCCGCGCCCAGCAGGACCAACCCCAAGGGCAAGTGCTGGCTGGCAGCGACCACCGCGTCGATCACCAGCGGCCAGCGCTTTTCCGAGGACAACCGCCCGACCCCGATCAGCAGGTGCGCAGCTTCGGGCAGTTCGCACAGCTCGAGCAGGCGGCGACGCAGTCCGGGATCGCGGTTGGCCGGGCTGAACACGCCCTCCTCGATCCCCATCGGGTGATAGGAGGTGCCCGGAACTCCGCCTGCGGCCAGTCGGTCGCGCAGCTCGGTGCTGGCGCAGACCACCGTGGCGAAATCCTCGCCCAGCCCCCGCAGATGTTCCCAGAAGGTGCCAAAACCCTTGTCGATCGCCTCGCGGCTGAGCATCGGCTCGAGCCAGCGATAGGCATAGGCCGAAAGCGGGTCGGCATGCATGAACAGGCTGCGCGGGGCCTTGCCCGGCCAGCGCGCCACCATCGAGGGGCTGCGCCAGGGCGAAGATACCTCGACGAAATCGGGCGCAAGCAAGTCGAGCGTGGCGTGGAGCGCCTGCTCGTCGTCAAAGTACCAGTAGTTTCGGTCGAGCAGGAAGCGCGGGCTGGGGATCGTCACGATCCGCGCGCCCGGGCCGCGCTCGATCACTTCGTGCCGGTCACCCGGGGCCAGGATCACGATTTCGTGCCCCAACTCGGGCCCCAGCTTCAGTTTCTGCTCGACGTAGGTCTTCACCCCGCCGCCATGCGGGGTGTAGAAGGCACAGACATCGACGATCCGCATCGCGCGGCGCTTACTACTTCAAGGGCGCAACGCCCAGCCCGCTCTTGTAATTCATTGTGACTTGAATCTTCGAGACCCCGCCGCTCGAGACATGGAAGCTCGACTTGCGGTAGTTGGGCTTGGACCAGCCCAGCTTGGGGTTGCTCGAAAAGCCGATTCCGTCGATCTTCCAGTTGAACCGCCGGTCGGTGTTGCGGTCATGCAGCACCGAAACCGCATAGGTCCCAGGCCCCGGGATCCGCACGCAGACCACCACCGGCCCCGCCTGCGGGACGGGAACTTCGACCCGGCGGAAGGTCTTTCCGGCGGCAACCAGAACATTGTCGTCGGCCAGGAAGTCTGCTTCGTTGGAAGGATAGACTTCCAGCTTCATGTTGCCGGTGCGGTCCTTCATCCCCGTCGCTTCGACCAGCAGCGCCGGGCCGCTTTCACCAGGGCGGCACCGCCCTTCGGCCTTGCCGAGGTCGGGGGTCGACTTGAGCGCCGGCCCCGCGGCCAGCAGCAACGGGATTGCCGCAACAAGCACAAGACGCTTCATTTCACTTTCTCCGCATCAAACAGGTCGGCCAGTGCGAACAGGCCGCCAACAACCAAATGGGTAAGCAACAGCAGCACCGCCATCAAGGTCATCAATCCGGCGATTTCGACGTGGTGTCCCAAAAGGAACACCGCGATCCCGGCAAAGACCACATCCTTGTTGGGCAACAGCGGCAGGCGCGATACCAGCATCCGCAGCGTCGCCATCACGATCCACAGCGAGACCTCGACCGCGGGCAGCACCAGGTGCCACATCCAGGCCGAGAAGATTACCACCGCGGCGATCCGCGCCAGGTGGACCGCCGAAATGAACCACAGCTCGCGCCGCTGCAGGCTGAACAGCCGCTCGCGGAACAGCAGGATCACGAACGAGGTGACCAGCACCACGCCGAGCGAGACGAAGACCGTGCGGCCTTCCATCCCCAGATGGCCCGAGGCAACCAGCGGCCAGGCCCAGACCAGCATGGCCAAGGTCGCGAAGTTGCCGACCAGCGCCGAAAGGATTGTCACGTCCTTGATCGCGCCGAACGGGGCGGTGACGAATTTGAGCCGGCCGCGCGCCCAGCCATAGAACTGCGCCTCGCCCAGGTAGCCCAGCAGGATTTCGTTCGAAACCAGCTTGCGGATCAACGCCCCAAGGCCGCTGATCGGCATCACCCACAGCCGCCGGTAGATAAACCATTCGCTGACCGGCCCGGCCAGATAGTACCCGGCGAAGACCATCCAGAACCAGGGACTGACCGGGATCATGCCTTGCACTTGGGCCAGTGACAGGTTGCGGAACTGAAACGCCGCAACCACCAGCAGCGCCAGCGAGACCAGCATCGAAAACAGCCCTGCGAGCCGCGTGCGGCCCGGCTCGTCGACCGCTTCAAGCGGGATCTCGATGCGCGGCGGCTGCACAGAGCCGGCGGCGGGATCGTCAGCCATTGCTTGCAGCCCTCTGGTCGAAATCATCGCGCGCCATTGCTCGCAAAACCGTGAACGATCCATGAACTTGGCGCTGCGTGAGATTAGCCTTTTGCGGCCAGTTTTGCAAAGAGATCGCGGTAACGGCTGGCCGCAAGCGCGATCCGGAACGGCGCCGCATAGCCGCGCGCGGCAGCGGGATCGAACCGCGCGGACAGGACTTCGGCCATGGCCCTGGCAAAGCCCGCCTCATCGCCCGGATCGACCAGCAAGCCGAACGCACCATCGCCAAGCAGCCCCGGCAGCGAGACCGAACAGCGCGTCGCGACCAGCGGCAGGCCAGCCGCCAGCGCCTCGATCACCACTGCCGGAACCCCTTCGTAATCGGATGACAGGACGAACGCCGAGGCTTCGGCAAGGTAGGGCAGCGGATCGGAAACGTGCCCCGGCAGGTCGAGCCGATCGGCTATGCCCAGCTCTTTCGCCAACCGCTCCAGCCTGCCG
>JANPMA010000007.1:0-16292 GCA_031422595.1 Novosphingobium sp.
ACTTCGGCAAAGGCGTGGAACGGATCGTAGAGGTGCTCGATCACCATCATCGCGATCACCACGTCGAACCGCGCGTCCTCGAAGGGAAAGCGGTTGTCGAGGTTGGCCACGTAAACCGCGAGATTGTCTGGCCGGCTCTCCTTGGTAAAGCGATCGACGATATCGACGATCTGATAGCGGGCGCAGTGCGGGGCCAGGTTCTCAACCACGCCATTGCCGCCATAGCCCATTTCGAGCGCATGCTTGCCGGGATGGTCGCGCAGATACTCATAGGCCGCCGAGTAGCGGTGGTTGCCGGCCTCGAGCGCTGCCCGGCTGAGCGAGGCCACGCCGCCGTCGCGCTCCAGCTGGGCAGTAAAGCTGCGCTCGTAAAAGCGCCGGGCGGGGTCTTCGCTAAGGGTGGGTTCGTTGGCCATGGTTTGAAGTGCTTAGCGAAGCTTGCGGGCGCAGCCAATGGACCTTCGCGCTTGCGCTGTGTAGGGCCGGGGCAATGGCAACGCGCACTTCCAATCAGCCGCTGGCGGGCAAGCGGATCGGCCTGGTCTCGGCCTGGGCATCGCGGCTGGGCGGCGGGGTCTTCGAGGCGGTAGTCGCACAGGCCCGGCTGATCGCCGGACAAGGCGGCGAGGCGCTGGTCTTCGCGCTGGAAGACGAACACAGCGCCGAAGATGCCGCTCGCTTTGCGGAGGCGCGCGTGCAGGTCTTCCCGGTCAAGGGACCAGCGCAGATCGGCTATGCCCCGGCGCTGCTGCCCGCCTTGCACGCCGCCCTGCTCGACTGCCTGCATTTGCACGGGATCTGGATGTACCCCTCGCTCGCCGCCAGCCGCTGGGCGCGCGTGAGCGGGCGGGGCTATGTGATCTCGCCGCACGGCATGCTCGATCCGTGGATTACCGCGCGCGGACGCTGGAAGAAGGCGCTGGCCCGGGCTGGATACGAGCGAACCGGCTGGCGGCGGGCGAGCTTCCTTCATGCGCTCACCGCGCGTGAGGCGGTGGATATCGAACGCGAGAGCGGACGCGGCGATAGCGTGGTGATTGCCAATGCCGGGCCGATCCCCGGTGCCGTGCCGGACCGGCCGCGCGAACCGCATTTTCTGTATATCGGCCGCATCCACCCCAAGAAGAACCTGCTCGCGCTGGCCGAGGCCTGGCGCCAGGCGGAGCGGCCCGCCGGTGCACGGCTCACTTTGGCGGGCTGGGGGGATGAAGCCGATGTCATGCAATTGCGCGCAGCGGTGGCCGCGGCCGGGCCTTCGGTGCAGTTCGTCGGTCCGGTCTATGGCGCGGCCAAGCAGGCGCTGCTGGAGCGCGCGCGGTTCACCGTGCTGCCCTCACACAGCGAGGGACTGCCGATGGCGGTGCTCGAAGGCTGGGCCGCGGGAACCCCGGCGGTGCTGACCGGCGAATGCAATCTGCCCGAGGGGCTTGCTGCCGGTGCGGCGCTCGAATGCGGCTACGTTGCGGAGAGCATCAGGCCTGCGCTCGAAGCCGCCTTGCGGATCGGCGATGGCGACTGGCTCGGCATGGCCCGCGCCGCGCATGGCCTCGCCTCGGGTCCGTTCTCAGCCACGGCCATTGCCCAGCGCTGGAGCGCGGCCTACCTTCGCGCGATCGCCCAAGGGGGAGGGACATGACCAAGCCGCTCGATGCCCGTGAGAGCCGCCCGCTCGAGGGCGGGGCCAGCTTTTCGCTCGCCAACCGCCTGACGCGGGCGGTGTGGATGGCGGCCTGGCTGGTGCTTTGCCGGTTTACGCCGCCGCCGCTCCACCCCTGGCGGCGGCTGGTGCTGCGCGCTTTCGGCGCCAAAGTGGCGCGCGGAGCGCGGGTCCATGCCAGCGTCTCGGTCTGGCTGCCGGCCAACCTCGAGCTCGGCGAGAACGCGCTGATCGGGCCGGGGGTGCGGCTCTACAACCAGGGCCGGATCGTGATCGGCGCCCGCACCGTGATCTCGCAGCGCGCGCATATCTGCGGCTCGACCCACGATGTCCGCGATCCGCTGTTTCAACTGGTGCTGCGCCCGGTGACGATAGGCGCGCAGTGCTGGGTTGCGGCCGAGGCCTTCGTCGGCCCCGGGGTAACGATGCACGATCAAGCGGTGCTGGGCGCGCGCGGGGCACTGTTCGAGGATGCAAGGGCAGGCGGGGTCTATGCCGGCAACCCGGCGCAGTTCGTCAAGGACCGGCAGCTTCGATCCTGACCGCCTCCAGCCAGATATCGCCGCCATCGGGGCCGATCCCGAACAGCAGCGTCTGCGCGCCGCAGCTGCTATCCACGGTGAACTCGGTCCGCCACAGCGTGCTCGCCTGGCCGGCTTGCGGGACCAGCCACTGCGGTTCGGCGCCCTGGCAGACGACAGCGGCCAGCAGTGCTTTGCTCGCCCGATTCTGGCTGTCGCCGCTGCGCCAGGTCAGCGCATAGCGGCCGGGCGCCAGCGCCAGCAGCTGCGAGAGCACCGGCCGGGTGCGCGGCGCGGAACCCTGCACCGTCAAGCGCTTGCCGGGGCCGGAAGGCGAGGCGACGAAGCCGAGCGTCAGCCCGTCGCTGCCGAGCAGCTCCCAGGCAAAAGCGCTGGGCTTTTCGCCCGGCCCGGCCATCTGGAACAGGCTATCGCCCAGCAATCCCGTGCCCGCCGCCGGGCAATGCGCGCGCCACAGGCCCAGGCCATCGCGCACCTGGCCCAGCACGGCCAGTCGGTTGACTGTCGGCGCAATCGCCGGGCAGCCCAGTACCAGGCCCTTTTCCGCCGCTTCGGCCAGCACCGGCACGCGTTGCAGCATGATGTCGGCCGGCAGGTCATGGACATCGCCGGCATAGCTGCTCAGCCAGCCGGGACCTGCCGCCATTCGCTCAACCAGCGCGCTTCGCCCGGCCGGGTTGCGCTCCATCGGATCGAGCAAGGGACGCTGGCGGTGCAGCGCGGGTTGCTGGCGCAGCAAGGCATCGAGCCGCAGCGCCGCGATCCGGTAATCGCCCGCACGCAACGCGCGGTCCATCCAGTAGCTTTGCGTGACCGGAACCCGCCAGCCGAGCTTGCCCGCAACCCGGAAAGCCACTTCGGCCCCGCCCCGGCTCCCCATGGCCAGCCGTCCCGCGCCCAGCATTGCGGTGCTTTGCGGATCGGTCGGGGCATCGGCGATTGCCGCCTTGCCCAGTTCGAGCGCTTCCTTGGCCTGACCTTGCGCCAGTGCCTGACCACCGCGCACGCGCAGTGCTTCGGATGCGAAGAAGGCCGGAACCTGCGTCGCCAGATCGGGTGACGTGGCGCTGATCCGGTCAAGCCCGCTGCCCAGCGCCAGGGCCGAATAGCCCAGCCAGGCAAGGACCAGGCCGACGCGCCCCAGCATCAGCTCTTGTCCGAGCTTTCATACTGGTAATAGTCGTAGCCGTAGTATTCGCTGTAGCGGTTGCCGGCTTTGAGCGGATCGAACTTGGTCAGCACCGCGCCCAGCAGGATCGGGCGCATCGAGCGCAAGCGGCGCAGCGCGGCCTTGAGCGCGCCGCGGCGGCTGCGGTCGGCCTCGACCACGAAGACCACCCCATCGACCAGCGCCGCTATCAAGGGCGCATCGGCCAGCCCCAGGATCGGCGGACTGTCGACCAGCACCACGTCGAACTGGCCGGCGGCCTCCTGCAGGATCTCTTCGATCCGTGCGGTCGAAAGCAGTTCGGTCGGGCTCGGCGGGATCGGTCCCGCGACCAGCAGGCTGAGATAGTCCTGGCTGGACTTGGCCACCGCGCTGGCCAACGGATCGTGCGAGGTCAGCAGGTCGGAAAGCCCGCGCTCGTTGGGCAGGTCAAGCCGCTTGTGCAGCGAGGGGCGACGCATGTCGGCATCGATCAGCAGCACCTTCTTGCCCATCCGCGCAAAGCCTGCGGCGATCGCGACGCTGCTGGTGGTCTTGCCTTCCGAAGCCTGGGCGCTGGTGACCAGCATGATCTGCGGCAGCCCTTCGGCAGTCGAATATAGCAGCGAACCGCGCAGCGAGTTGTAGGCTTCCGAAGTCGGCGATTTGGGATCGAGCAGCGCCATCTGTGGATCGCCACTCGGGCTCTGGGGAATGACCCCCAGCAGCGGCAATGCCAGCTTGGCCTCGATATCTTCGGGCACGCGGATCGCGTCGTCGAACTGGTCCTTGAAGAACACCACCAGCGAAGCCAGACCCAGGCCCATGATCAGCCCGACCAGCAGGTTCTTGAACAGGTTGGGCGACGACGGCGCCTTGGGTACTTCGGCATTGTCGATGATCGAAACGTTCGAAAGGCTGACCCCGGCGATCGCGTTGAGCGTCTTGTAGCGTTCGAGCAGCCCTTCGTAGAGCTGCCGGTTGGTATCGGCCTCGCGCGCCAGAAGGTTGTACTGCACTGCGCGGTCCTGTTCGGACATGGTTTCGCCTTTGAGCCGTTCGACCTGGCCCTTGAGCGCGCGTTCGGTCGCGAGCGCGGCCTGGTATTCGCTATTGACCGAATTGCGGACGTTGGTCGCCATGTTGTTCAGCTGCTGGTTGGTCGCTGCCAGCTGGGCCGCGCGCGCCTTGACCGAAGGGTAGTCTTCAAGGTGGCGGGCGCGGTCCTGGCTGAGTTCGGCTTCGAGCCGGGCGCGATCGGAAAGCAGCGCCGCCACGGTCGGATTCTGCAACACCAGCGAAGAAGACAGCAACGGCCCCGACGAGACTGCGCGCCAGCGGCCTTCGGCCTCGATCCGCCGCGCGGTCGCTTCGTTGGCGGCGGCGTTGATCTGGGTGAGGCTCGATCCGGTCACCGAGTTGCCGCGATCGACCGTGCTTTTGCCGCCCTGGCTTTCGACATTGCCTTCGCCGGTGCGGATGATCCCGGCCTCGCGGGAATAGGCATTGACCGCGCGTTCGGATGCCTCGAGCCGGACCTTGGCTTCTTGCAGCTGCCCCTCAAGGTAAGTGCGGGCATAGGACGAGCTGTCAAATTTGCGATCGAGGTTCGACTGGATGAATTCGCTGGCATAGGCATTGGCGATCTTGGCCGACAGATCGCGGTCGTTCGAGACAAAGCTGACCGTCACGATCCGCGATTCGCGCGGCAGGCGGATTGAGAGGTTGCCGGCCATCAGGCTGACTGCCTGCTCGCGCAGGGCATCCGAGGCGGTTCCGGTGGGAGGCAACGGCAGGCCTTGCGACTCATAGAGCACGGGGCTGCCGATCAGGTTGAGCTTCTGCGCCACCCGCAGCGCCAGCCCGCGGCTAGAGATGATATCGGTCTGGGTCTTGAGGAAGCGGTCGACATCGTATGACGCGGTCTGCTGTTCGTCGGCGGCGTCGTCCTTCGATCCCATGATCCGGCCGCTGCTGTCGTTGATCTGGATCGTTGCGCTGGCGGTGTAGCGCTTGGTCTGCAGCATGGTCGCGACCAGCGCGATTCCCAGCGCAGCAACCACGATCGCAGCGATCAGCCACAGGTTGGCGCGGATCGCCGCGGCGATGTAGCGAAAATCAAAGGCCGAACGGGTGGTCCCGAAATGCTCGACCTCGTCGGTGTGGTCGAAGCTAGCGGGACCCCTGAAATGCGGATCGGCGGCGGGAAGTTTGGTGGACAAGGGGCTTTCCTACCGGAAAATATAGAACAGGTTGAAGGCGGGAGCGGCCTGGAGGAATTGCTTCCAGGCCGATTTCAAGCCCGAACGGCCGACCACAACGGTATCGCCGGCCAGAATCTGCGGATCGGCGGCGCGGCCCTTGCGGATGTCGTCGATATTGAAGCGCGCACCCATCCGCTGGCTGTTGACCACCCGAAAGATCATCACTTCATCCAGCGAAGCGGTTTCGGTCGGGCTCTTGGCCTGGGCGATCGCGGTCAGCAGCGAGGTGTTGGGCGCGGCTTCGAAAACGCCCGGTTCGCGGACGTCGCCTTCAACCGTGAAAGTGGTGCGGCGGCGTTCGGTGACGATCACCGCGACTTGCGGATCGCGGATGAAGCGCGCGCCCAGCCGCTTGACCAGCTCGTCGCGCAGCGCAGCCGATGTGCGTCCGGCGGCAGGCACCTGCCCGGCCAACGGCATCTGGATGCTGCCGCTCGAATCGACCACATAGGCATCGGAGGTCAGCTCGGGTTCGCCCAGCACACGGATCGACAGGTGGTCGCCAGGGCGCAGGGTATCTTCGTCGGGCCAGGCCTCGGTATTGGGGAAGACGGCATAGGCTTGCGGCCCGGTCGGCAGCGGGCTGGGCGTGCCGGTGCAGCCCGCCAGCGAAAGCGCCATGATTGCGGCCGCGACCAGGCCCGGCTGCCTCAGCTTGACCATTACTTGATTTCTCCTGAACCCAGTGCGACCCGCGGCGCCATCAGCAATCCTGCACAGACCGCGCCCAGGCACGCCATAGACAAGGATCGGAAGGGATAATCAACCACCGAGTGCAGGGCAAAGACTGTCAAACCGCCCAGTGCGAACCCAACCAGGCCCGCGCTGTTGCGGGCCGGATCGCGCCAGGCCCGCCAGCCTTCGCGCAGCACCAGCCAGCTCGCGGTGGCAAGCGCTGCGATTCCGGCGATTCCCGCTTCGGCCAGCAGTTCGAGATAGTCGTTGTGTGCGCGGTTGGGCAGGAACGGGCGGACCACCTCCAGCCGTTCGTCGGCCAGCAGGGCGGGCACGAAATTGCCCATGCCGACGCCCGCCGGGAAATACTCGCGCACCACCACCAGCGCATCGCGCCACAGTTGCGGGCGCAGCTCGTTATCAAAATCGAATCGCTCGATCACCGCGGCGATAGTGGGGTTATTGCGCGCCAGCAGCAGCGTGAGCAGCCCAAGGGCAAGCAGACCAGCCAGGCTTCGCAGCACCAGTTTGCGCTCCAGCGGCAACCAATCGCGCAGCAGCCACGCCGCGGCCAGCAGCGGGACCGGCAAGAGCATGATCCCGGTTCGCGAGCCGGTCAGCACCAGGCCGATCGCGAACAGCGCCATGCCTCCGCCCGCCAGACCCAGCACCAGGAGCCTGCTTGCGGGCACGCGGTGCCGTTCGACCAACAGTCGCACCAGCAGAGGAACGGCAAGCACGGCAACGAGCAGGAAGTCGGCGGTTGAATTCCGGTTGGCCTGGAATCCGGTCAGCACCGCCCGGACGTCGCCATAGAGGTGCGAAGGGCTGGCCTCTCCGCCGGTCAATTGCAAAGCGCCCAGCAGCAGACTTGCAACCGCGACCACCAGAACGACCCAGACCAGCCGCAGCCGTCCGTGCCGGTCAAGTGTCGCGGTCATCGCCAGCATCAGCATGGGCGGGAGCAGCACCAGCAGCGATGCCAAGGTGCGCTGCGGGGCGAGCGAGAGCGGGCGCCAGGTGGCATCGAGGTCAACCAGCGCTAGTGCCTCGCGCTGCAGTTCGCGGCCAGGCAGGGCCTGCCACAGCGCGGGGGGTAGCGGGATCAGTTGCAGCAAGGGCAGGGCGACCATGATCCCGGCGATCAGCCGCGCCGGAACCGGCACGCGCCGCCATTGCTCGCGGCTGGACGGCACGGTCAGCCAGGCCAGCAGGATCAGTACTGCCAGCAGTTCAAGCGCCAGTTCGGGGAGCGGTGAAGGCGATCCCCCGCCACCCAGCACCAGCGCCGACCCCAGCAGCGCGGCCGCCAGCCAGCCGGACAGGTCCGGCGATTTCGGCAAGACCGGGTCGGAGAGTGATGGTGTTGGCAGAATTTCCCCCAAATGCCCGAACGAATCCGCCGGGCGGATTCGGTCAGACCTTATCCGCCCTGCAGGGTATCGGGCAATTGCGATTTATTTGATCAGGCGGCCCGGCTCAAAACCTAGCCGTTGCTGTCCTTGCCCAGCGCAACGACCAGGCCGGCCGCGCCGACCACCGTCAGCACGGTGATAATGATCGTGCCGCCACCACCGCCGCCGCCCGCAGCAGCTTCGCTGACTGTTTTTCCGACCAGCGGCGCATCGCCGCAGGTCTTGTCGCGCAGCAGATTGGTCACCGCGTCTTCGGCCGAACCGTTGTTGCTGGCGGGGCCAGTGGTGACGATGCAGACGCAGTTGCCGCCAGCGAGTTCCTGGCGAGTGATATCAGCGGCCCCCGCATTGCCCGAACGAATTACATCGACCCGGCAGACCTTGTCGGCCCCGCCGCCATTGCCGTCGGCAAAGGCGGACTGCAGGCCAGGCAAGGCTTCGATAGAGCGCGTGCCGGCACCAGTGAACCCGGCTCCGATCAGGGCAACCGAGGCAGCGGCGGCAAGAAATTGCGAGGTCACAGGGGCAAACTCCTAGGGATATTCACGCAGCCCCTAGCATGTGAATTGTTATCAAGTCTAGTAAGTTCGGTCTACAAACCGCACAGATTCAAACGATAGGGTTGATATGAATGCCTGTTGAATGGAATCATAAAAATCCTAAATTTCAATATGATAGGTGCGGATACCTCAAAAAGCCCGGTCATGGACAATGACCATGGCAGTGCTGGCGACGATCCGCAGGTCGCGCCACAGTGACCAGCCGTCAAGGTACTCAAGATCAGATTCAAGTCTGTTGGTCAGGTCATCCTCGTGCTCGGTCGCGCCGCGCTGACCGCGGACCTGCGCCAGCCCGGTGAGCCCTGGCTTCAGCGCATGGCGCTCCCAGTACCTATCGTCGACTTCCCAGAACAGCTTTTCGCCGGCCTGCGATCCCAGTGCATGCGGGCGCGGGCCGACGATCGCCATCTCACCTTTGATCACGTTGAACAGCTGGGGCAATTCATCGATGCTGGTGCGGCGGATAAAGCGTCCGACGCGGGTGATTCGCTGGTCGCCGCGGCTGGTCGATTGCTGGCCCTGTCGATCGCTGAGATCGGCGTGCATCGAGCGGAATTTGTACACATCGAAGAAGCGGTTACCGCGCCCGACCCGGCGCTGAACGAACAGCACCGGGCTACCGTCTTCCAGCAGGATCGCGATCGTGACCAGCAGCAGCAGCGGCGAAAGCAGCAGCAGCCCGGCGCCCGCGAGCACCAGGTCGAACAATCGCTTGGCCGCCCGCGCGCGCAGCCCCAAGGGACCGATCGAGACCCGCAGCAGACCCTGCCCATCGACGATCCGTGCGCCATGCGCGCCGAGTTCGGCAACGCTGGGATCGATCACCTCGCCGTCGATATTCGCACCCTTGAGGATCGTTGCCCAGGCCGCGCGGCGGGCCGGCGGGCAGGAAACCACCACTCGGTCGATCGCCTTGAGCGCGGCGCCGATCCGGTTGAGCTGGGCCGGATTATCAAGCGCGGGGACCAGCTTCAGCGCTTTGGCATCCAGCCTGAGTGCACCCGGCAGATCGACCGCCGGACCGCCATCGTCGATCAGCAGTTCGTTGATCAACCGTTCACCGCAGCGCCAGCGCACGAATGCGCGCATCTGGGCCCGGGTCCAGACCAGCATCAGCCCCGAAATCAGCACCCCGGAAGTAAACAGCACACGCGAAAACTCGGCGCTCGATTTGGTGTAGAAGGTGATGAACACCACAACCGCCGCGGAAATCCCCAGCGCCCCCAGCCCGCGCAAGGCGCCGACCCTCGCTGAGCGCAGCGTCGATAGCGCATAGGCCCCGTTGTAAAGCGCGACGGTCAGGAACACCGGCAGCAGCAGCTGCGCCAGGATTCCGGCCTGGTCCAGACCGCGGCTGCCAAGGTAAAGATAGCCCGAGAGCCCGAACCCGGCAAAGATCGACACGATATCGCCCAGCATCTGCGCGAGGTAGGCCTGCAGGCGGCGGCGCTCGAGCGGCTGGGCGGGGGTGTGGCTTTCGGAAAGCGCGGAGGCAGGCGTGCCGGATCGATCAGCGCTAAAGGCGAAATGCTGATTCATGAATGGCAACCCGTTGGTCCGGCGTCTACGATGCGCCGCGCCCGCTAATGCAGGAGAACGGCGCTGCCTTCAAGGCAAAGCTCCCGGATTTCCACTAGGCGCGGGGCGCGGCGGCGCGGGCGATCTCGGCCAGGCCCTGGGCCAGCAGCAGTTCGGCGTTCTGGCTGTTCGCCAGCAGCGTGCGGTGCAGTTCAATCAGCCGTGAGGTCAGCCGCGCCAGCTTGCGCCCACGCCAGGTGCCCAGCTGCTGGATCAGGTCGCGGCTGTCTTTCCAGAACACTCGCTTGGCGTTCGATTCGGCTTCGATGAACTGGCGCACATTCCCGCGCGGGCCCATCCGTGCGGCCAGCTGCGCCAGCTGGGTCGCGCGCCGCTCGAAGGCCAACAGCAGCCCGACCGGATTGAGCCCCAGCTCGCGCATCCGGTGCAGCTCGCCCGCCAGCTTGGCCACTTCCCCGCCCAGCACCACGTTGACCAGCGACATGAACCCATCGTCCTCGGTCCGCGCGCCGATCGCTTCCAGCGCGGCTGCATCGGCCTTGCGGGGAGCTTGCGGGCTGGCATCGAGATAGAGCGCCAGCTTGGTAATTTCGCTTTGCGCCAGCCGCGTGTCGAGTGCGGCAGCCTTGGCGATCCGTTCGGCCAGATCGCCGCCCAGTGTTACCCCGGCGGCGTCGGCCATGTCGCGCACCGCGCCGGTTACATTGCGCAGATCCGGGGGATAGAACATCGCGACCAGTGCGTCGCCGCGGCCGGCCAGCAGCTTGGCGGTGCGCGACTTGTCGGTTGCGCCGCTGGCCACTACCAGCACCGGCCAGCCGGGAGTATCGTCCGCAACCAGGTTCTCCAGCGCATCATGCGCCTCGTCGCCGGTGGCGCGGATCCAGATGTGGCGGGTATCGCCGAACAGCGAGCTGGAGCGGGCCTCATCGCCCAGTCGGACCGGATCGCGCTTGAGGTCGGCCCCGGAAAACTCGACCCGCTCGCCCGGGCTGTCGAGCAATGTCAGCACATGGTCCGCAGCGTCGTGCGCGCCGGCTTCGTCGGGGCCGCAGAAGAAGAACACCCGCGCGTCCTTCGCAGCGCGCGCGGCCTGGGCCTTGAAGTCCTTCTGGGTCGCCTTCACTTCGGATCCGGCTGGCCGCCGGAAGAGCTGGCGCGCAGTTTCAGCGCCACCCGGGTAACGATCCGGTCGGCCAATTCCTTGGCGAGGTTTTCCAGCGCGGTCTGTTCAGCCGCGATGGTCGCATATTCGCTGCTGGTCACGTCGATCCCGGCGTCCGAGCCGACCGTGCCGTCGAGCACGATCTTGTCGCTCTCCAGATCGACCAACTGATAGCGCGCGCGCAAGGTGCGGCGCTCGCGCGCGACGGTATCGTCGGACAGCAGGCCGAGCCCTTCGAGCTTGTCATCCAGCCGCACGTCGAGCCGGTAGCGCGCGCCGCCGCTGCGCGCGCCCGCGCCCAGCCGGTCGGTCAAGGCATTGCGGACCAGCCAGCCGGCCTTGCCTTCGATCGGCGCGACATCGATCGAGGACAGTCCCTGCGCCACCGTGCCGCTGGCCCCGCCGGCGTACATCGGCTTGAGCCCGCAAGCGGCGAGCGGCAGGGACAAGGCCAGGGCGAGCGCGATAGACTTCATCAGGCCACCAGATTGACCAGCCGGTCGGGCACCACGATCACTTTCTTGACTGCCTTGCCATCGAGCGCACGCTGGACCTTCTCATTGGCCAGGGCAAGCGCTTCGATCTCCTCGCGCGGCAGGCCCTTGGCGACGGTGATCGTATCGCGCAGCTTGCCCAGCACCTGGATCGCGATGGTTACCTCGTCTTCGATCAGCATCGCCGGGTCGTAGGCGGGCCAGGGCTCGTCTGCGACCAGGCCTTCATTGGGCCAACGCTGATGAAGCGATTCTTCGGCAAGGTGCGGCATCATTGGCGCGACCATCAGGCGCAATTTGCGGATTGCGTCGCTGCGGCTGGCGGACAGATCGGCCTTGTCGATGGCGTTGGCCAGTTCATAGATCCGCGCGACCGCCTTGTTGAACGCGAGTGCCTCGATATCGGCGGCGACGGCGGCGACGGTCTGGTGGGTCTTGCGTTCGAGTGCCACATCATTGTTCGCGTCTGCCCCGGCCCCGCCTGCTCCGTCTTGCCCGAACAGCCGCCACAGCCGCTGGACGAACCGCGCGCAGCCTTCGATCCCGGCTTCCGACCAGGGCAGGTCGCGCTCGGGCGGGCTGTCGCTGAGCATGAACCAGCGCACCGCATCGGCGCCGTGCCGGGCAATGATATCGTCGGGATCGACCACGTTCTTCTTGCTCTTCGACATCTTGATGACCCGGCCGATCTCAACCGCTTGGCCATCGGCCTTTAGCGTGGCGCTCTTGCCGCCGTGCTCAATCTCCTCGGGCGAGAAATAGATTGGGGCACCGTTGGCTGGATCGATCCGCGAATAGGTCTCGTGCGTCACCATGCCTTGCGTGAACAGGCTGGCGAAGGGCTCTTTCACATCGATCATGCCGATGTGGGCCAGCGCGCGGGTCCAGAAACGGGCATAGAGCAGGTGCAGGATCGCATGCTCGATCCCGCCGATATACTGTTCGACCGGCAGCCACTGCTTGATGACCTCGGGATCGAACGGGCGGCCCTCCGGCTGGCTGGCGAAGCGCAGGAAATACCACGAGCTATTGACGAAAGTGTCGAGCGTGTCGGTCTCGCGCACGGCCGCCTTGCCGCACTTGGGGCAGTCGACATGCTTCCAGCTCGGATGGCGCAGCAAAGGATTGCCGGGGGTCTGGAAATCGACATCCTCGGGCAGCACGACCGGCAGCTGTGCCTTGGGCACCGGGACCACGCCGCAGGCCTCGCAGTGGATGAACGGGATCGGGGTGCCCCAATAGCGCTGGCGCGAAACGCCCCAGTCGCGCAGCCGCCAGACCGTAGTGCCGCGGCCCCATTGGCCTTGCTCGGCACGGGCGATGACTTCGGCCTTGGCCGCTTCGACCTCCAGCCCGTCAAGGAAGCGCGAGTTCACCAGCTTGCCGGGACCAGTGTAGGCCTCATTGCCTTCGAGCACCGGGCCGGTCTTGTCGCCGTCGGCGACCACGCGGATCACCGGCAGGCCATATTTGCGCGAAAAGTCGATATCGCGCTGGTCGTGCGCCGGGCAGCCGAACACTGCGCCGGTGCCGTAATCCATCAGCACGAAGTTGGCGATGTAGAGCGGCAGCTCGATCGTCTCGTCGAACGGGTGTTTCAGCCTGATCCCGGTATCGTGGCCCAGCTTCTCCTGGGTCTCGATCTCGGCCGCGGTGGTGCCGCCCTTGCGGCACAGCTCGACAAACTCCGCCACCGCGGAGTCGCCCGCAGCCAGGTTTTGGGCGATCGGATGCTCGGCAGCGATCGCGACGAAGCTCGCCCCGAAGATCGTGTCGGGCCGGGTGGTGAAGACCTCAACCTCGGTGCTGCGATCCGCGCTCCAGAATCTGAACTGCAGGCCCTGGCTCTTGCCGATCCAGTTTTCCTGCATCAGCCGGACCTTTTCGGGCCAGTCCTTGAGCTCGCCCAGTCCGTCGAGCAGTTCGTCGGCGAACTGGGTGATCTTCAGGAACCATTGGCTGAGCTTGCGTTTTTCGACCAGCGCGCCGCTGCGCCAGCCGCGTCCGTCGATCACTTGCTCGTTGGCCAGCACGGTCATGTCGACCGGATCCCAGTTGACCGCCGATTCCTTGCGGTAAACCAGCCCCGCTGCGTAAAGGTCGAGGAACAGCGCCTGCTCGTGGCCGTAATAGTCGCTCTCGCAAGTCGAAAGCTCGCGCGACCAGTCGAACGAGAAACCCAGGCGTTTGAGCTGCTGGGTCATCGCCTTGATATTGGCGCGGGTCCAGCCGCCGGGGTGGACGCCCTTTTCCATCGCGGCGTTCTCGGCCGGCATCCCGAACGAATCCCAGCCCATCGGGTGCAGCACTTCGAAGCCCTGCATCCGCTTGTAGCGCGCCAGCACGTCGCCCATCGTATAGTTGCGGACGTGGCCGATGTGGATCCGGCCAGAGGGGTAGGGAAACATCTCGAGCACGTAAGAGCGCGGTTTTTCGCTCGCGTCATCGGCGCGGAAAGTCTGGGCCTGGTCCCATGCGGCCTGCCAGCGCGGATCGGCGCTGGACGGATCGAAACGTTCGCTAGTCATGTTGGTCCCTCTAGCCGCTCGACGCGGCTTGTCGAGGGCCTGTTACGCCAATTACTTGCCCGCAGACGCCTGGCGGCGCAGGTCGCGGGCGCGGGTCAGGATCACATCTTCCAGCTTCTGCACGGTCGCAGCCTGGACCGGGGCTTCGGCCCAGACGCCGCTTTGCATCACCTGGCGGCTGGCGGCGACCCGCAGCGCATCGGCGCGCAGGTCCTGATCGAGGATCGTCACCGAGACCTTCATCCGCTCGTTCGGGTTGTTGGGGTTGGCGTACCAGTCGGTCACGATCACCCCGCCGTTGCTGTCAGTCTGGAGCAGCGGCATGAAGCTGAGCGCTTCAAGGCTGGCGCGCCACAGGTAGCTGTTGACCCCGATCGTGGTGATCTTGGAAGCCGCAAGATCAGCCTTAGGGCGCTTGTTGCCGCCGCCACAGGCCGCCAGGGCAATGGTTGCCAGCGCGACAAGCCCGGCGCGGGCAACAAGGCGGGTGGTGCCGGGACGGGTGGAAGCGGTGCCAATCATTGCGTGCCTTAATCCTGTTATCGTGTTTGCCAGCCTGCTTGCTGAACGCGCTGCCTCTATAGCCGAGGCGGCAACGGCGGCAAGCCCGCTTTGCCGCGCTATAACCGGCTGGTGCGCTGAACCCGTCCTGAATAGGGCCGCAGGCCCCTCGGTTCACCGCCAATTCATCCGGCCCGGTCCATTCGGCGCTTGCTAAATGTGCTCGTTATGCGCGATTATCCGCGGGTGAGTCTGGGAACAAACAAAGCCATGAGCGAGGCGACAGCAAAAGTCGGCAGAAAGAGCGGGGCCAGCACGGCCGCGATGCTGCTGTGCGGTGCGGTCAGCGTGCTGGCGCTGCCCAGCGCGGTGCTGGCCTTCGCCGGCGGATTCGCGCCCCCGCTCGCGTCCTTTGCCGACAATGCGGTAGACGGGGCTTTTGTGCCCGCCGAAGTCGATCCGCGGCTGTCGCGCTCGATCACGGTCCGCGCGCTATCCAAAGGCAAGCTGTTCCGCTTTACCCCCGCGGCCTCAACCAGCCGGATCAATGCTTCGGTGGTGACGGTCGCGGTGCGGCTCAACGGCAATCTCAATGGCCTCGCAGTGCGCCGGACTGCCCCGATCGAGGTTGCGGCATCGGCTGCCGGGGCACCGATCGCGCCAACCGCTTACAGCCTGGGCGCGGCCCGCGGCTATCGCGGCTTTGCCCAGAATTCGGCACCGGCCCAGTCGTTCCGCCAGATGGATCTGCCTGACCTCGCCAGCTACAAGCCCAAGCCCGGGGTTGCTCCCGATCAGTCTCGCTTCGCTCCGCGGATCGCGCTGGACGAGCGTGAAAAGACTGGCCGCAGTCCCCGCACGTTCGAGCAAAGCGACCAGCAGGTCGACCTTGGCGGCGCCTACCGCGTGACCCGCAACCTCGATGTCACCGCCGGGGTGCGCGTCACTTCCGACCGCGACCGGTTGCGCCCGGTCAACGACGTCAGGCAAGACAATCAAGCAGTCTACGTCGGAACCCAGTTCAGGTTCTAGGGGCAAACCCTTCCCAGTTTACGTATGCGTGACCTTGCGCCGCCTCGCGGGGTGAGTAAGCATGCCGTAACGGAATTCTTGGGAAGGGCACAAACACATGGCACGCGTAGCGATTGTAACCGGCGGCACCCGCGGGATTGGTGAGGCGATCTGCAAACGCCTGCAAAAGCAGGGCCACACGGTGATCGCCAACTACGGCGGCAATGAAGAGAAGGCCAAGGCCTTCACTGCCAAGACCGGAATCCCCTCGATCCGCTGGGATGTGGGCGATCACGAAGCCTGCATCCACAACTGCAACGATATCGCCGCCGAATACGGCCCCGTAGACATCGTCATCAACAACGCCGGGATCACCCGCGACGGCGTGCTCCACAAGATGAGCTTCGATGACTGGAACGAGGTGATGCGAATCAACCTCGGCGGCTGCTTCAACATGGCCAAGGCGACTTTCCCCGGCATGCGCGAGCGCGGCTGGGGGCGGATCGTCAACATCGGCTCGATCAACGGTCAGTCCGGGCAATACGGCCAGGTCAACTATGCCGCGGCCAAGAGCGGGATCCACGGCTTCACCAAGGCCTTGGCACAGGAAGGCGCCAAGTACGGCGTCACCGTCAACGCGATCGCGCCGGGCTATATCGATACCGACATGGTTGCCGCAGTGCCCGCTCCGGTACTGGAAAAGATCGTCGCCAAGATCCCGGTCGGCCGGCTCGGCATGGCCGAGGAAATCGCCCGCGGGGTGGCTTTCCTGACCAGCGAGAACGGCGGCTTCA
>JANPMA010000008.1:0-9520 GCA_031422595.1 Novosphingobium sp.
CGCCACGCCAGGCGGCTGGCGCGGATGGTCGATGAAAGCCCGGCGCTGCCGCTGCTGGTGCGGGTCGACGGCAAGATCGAAGCGCCGCAGCGACTGGCCAACTGGCTGGGGCTTGGCGCGGTACCGCAATTCCTGACCGAACTGGACGGCGGAAGGATCGATGGCGGGGGCGGCGGGCTGACCAAGGAACAGCTCGACGAACTGACCGAAGCCGTGCGCCGCACCCAGCGCACCGCCGCGCCGTTCCGCCTGGTGGTCACCCCGCGCGGATCGAAGCGCAGCCTGGCCTTGCGCGGGCACCTGGCCGATCCGGCGGTCTCGCCGGGCGGCGCGGCGCTGGTCTGGGTGTTCGACTTTTCCGACAGCGAGAGCGAGCTGGTCCAGCTGCGCGACGATGCCGCCCGCGCGCACAGCGATTTCGCCGCGCTCGTCGGCCTGATCGAAGCCGCGCCGATGCCGATGTGGTTCCGGGGCAGCGACGGCGCGCTGCGGCTGGTCAACCAGGCCTATGTCCGCGCGGTCGCCGGACAGGATGCGCGCCAGGTCGTGGCCGATGGGGTCGAACTGGTCGAAAGCGTCGATGGGCTTACCGCCAAGCAAGTCGCCTTGCAGGCCGCCGCCAAGCAGCTCCCGATCGAGCGGATGGTTTCGGCGACGATCGACGGCGCGCGCCGCGCGCTGCGTGTATCCGACCTGCCGCTGGGGCACGAAGGCGTGGCCGGCTACGCGGTCGATGTCGAGGAAATGGAAGAGCTGGCGCGCGAACTGAAGGCCTTCCGCGATGCCCAGCGCGCTACGCTGGCGCAGCTTTCGGCCGGGGTCGCGCAGTTCGATGCCAAGCGGCAGATGGTCTTTGCCAACCCGCCGTTCCAGCGGATTTTCGCGCTGTCGAACGCTGCGATGCTTGACCTTCCGCCGTTCGAACGCCTGCTCGACCTGGCCCGCGATGCCGGGCGCCTGCCCGAAGCGCGCGACTTCCCGGCCTGGCGGCGCGAGCGCGCGGGCTGGTTCCTGGCCAGCGCGGCGCAGGAAGAAGCCTGGGTCCTGTCCGACGGAACGCACCTGCGCATCGTCGCCCAGCCGCTGCCCGATGGCGGGCTGACTGTGATCGCCGAGGACCGGACCGAGCAGCTCCAGCTGTCCGCGGCGCGCGATACCTTGCTGCGCACCCGCACCGCGACCTTTGACAGCCTGTTCGAATCGCTCGCGGTGTTCTCTCCCGACGGGCGGATGCAGCTGTGGAACCGCCGCTTTGCCGCTGACTGGGGCTTGGAGGACGATTTCCTCGACACCCACCCCAAGATCGAGCTGCTGCTCGAAAAGATTACCCGCAAGCTGGTGCGTCCGATCAAGGCCAAACAGGTCGGCGATGTGGTCCGCGCCGCAACGCTCGACCGGCGCCAGACCGGCGGGCGCGCGGTGCTGACCGACGGGCGTACGCTGGAATTTGCCGGGGTCCCGCTGCCCGATGGCAACGGCTTGCTGACCGTGCTCGACATCACCGATTCGCAAAAGGCCGCCGAAGCGCTCAAGCAGCGCAACGCCGCGCTCGAAGAAGCCGACGCGATGAAGACCCGCTTCCTGGCCAACATGAGCTACGAATTCCGCACGCCCTTGACCTCGATCGGCGGCTTTGCCGAACTGCTCCAGGCCGGGCTGGGGGGCGATCTGTCGGATTCGGGCAAGGAGTATGTTTCGGCAATTCTGCAGTCGGTTGAACGACTTGGCGAGCAGATTGAAACCGTTCTCGACCTTTCGCAGAGCGAAGCGGGGATGCTGCCGCTGACCCAGGAAGAGATCGATCTGTTTCCGCTGGTCAAGGCGCTGGTCGAGGAACGTTCGGGCCGGATCAAGCAGGCCGGGCTCGCGCTCGAGCTGCGCGGCGACAAGAGCGTGGGGCGGATCACCGGTGACCGGCGGCGGCTGGGCCGGGCGATCGGCCACCTGATCGACAATGCGATCGCGGCGACCCCGCCGGGCGGGCGCGTGCTGGTCGAGGCTGCGGGCCGCAAGGGCAAGTCGCAAGTGGTGATTTCCGACAATGGCGCCGGGATGGATCCGGCCACGCTGGCCCGGGCGATGGAAGGGATCAAGGTTTCTGCTGACGGCAAAGGGGTAGAGCGGCGCCAGGGCCTGGGCCTGCCGCTCGCCCGTCAGCTGATCGAGGCGCATGGCGGGACCCTCAAGCTGATGTCCGAACCGGGCCAGGGCACCGCGGCGATTGTTGAATTGCCGTGATGAAGCTCCGCTCGATCATCCCCCCTCCTCTTCAGAGGAGGGGCAAGGGGGTGGTGGCGATCCACAGGATCGCTCGCGCAGCGACCTTGTGGCAGGACCAACACCACCCCCCAGCCCGCTCCTCTAAAGAGGAGGGGGAGCAATGGTGATCGAACTCCCCGATATCACCGCAACCCAGGCCTTTGGCGCGCGGATCGCGGCGCGGCTGAGGCCGGGCGATGTCATCGCGATGTCGGGCGGGCTGGGAGCGGGCAAGACCACGCTGACCCGCGCGGTGATCGCTGCGCTGGGGCATCTGGGCGAAGTCCCTTCGCCCAGTTTTGCGATCATCGAGACCTATGATCCGCCGCTCGTTCGCTTGCCGCTGGTCCATGCCGACTTCTACCGCCTGAACAATCCCGCCGAGGTGGTGGAACTGGGGCTCGACGATTACCGCGATGGCGCTGCCATGCTGGCCGAATGGCCCGAGCATGCCGGCGGTTTCGCGCATGAACCCGGCTGCCTGTCGATCCGGCTGGAAAATGCGGAGCCGGGACGGATTGCGATTGTCGAACCGGGACCTGATTGGCTAGGGCGGCTGCCATGAGTGACGGACTTCCGAGCGGCGTCGACGCCTTTCTGGCCAAGGCCAGTTGGAGCGGTGCCGAGATCAAACCGCTGGCGGGAGACGCTTCGTTCCGCCGCTATTTCCGCGTCCGCCAGGGGACACGCAGCGCAATGCTGATGGATGCGCCGCCGCCCAATGAGGATCCGGCGCCGTTCCTGCGCGCGGCCAAGTGGCTCGACGCCAACAACCTGCGCGCACCCTATGTCCTGGCCGAGGACGCCGCGCGCGGGCTGGTGCTGCTGGAAGACTTTGGCGACGTGCGGATGCGCGAATATGCCGACGCATGGCCCAATGATCAGCGCCAGATCTACCGCGCCGCAATCGATGCACTGGTCACCCTCAGCAAACTGCCGCCGGGGCCGTTCCTCGACTATTCGCTCAGCGAATACATGCGCGAAGCGCGGCAGTTGACCGAATGGTATTGCCCTGCACAGGGCCTTTCGGTCGACCCGGCCAGCTATGCCAAGGCCTGGGAGGATGTGATCAGCCAGCTGCTCCCGCGCCAGCGCCCAGGGGTCTGCGTGCTGCGCGATTACCACGCTGAAAACATCATGCTGCTGGGCAGCCTCGACAAGCAGGGTCTGCTCGATTTTCAGGACGCGCTTAACGGCCATCCGGCCTATGACCTGGTCTCGCTGCTGCAGGATGCCCGGCGCGACGTTGCGGTGGAGCTCGAAACCGAAATGTTCGATTATTACGTCGAACAGACTGGCGTTGGTTCCGATTTCCTGGCCGACTATGCGGTGCTGGGGGCGCAGCGCAACGCCAAGATCGTCGGCATTTTCGTGCGGCTGTGGAAGCGCGACGGCAAGCCCAGGTACCTGGGCTATATCCCCCGCGTCTGGGCGCTGCTCGAACGCGACCTGACCCACCCGGCGCTGGCCCCGGTGGCGCGCTGGTTCGATGCCAACATCCCGCAGCAGTTGCGCGAAGCGAGCGGGGGCGAATGGCCGGTATGACCATGCCGGGCACAGCGATGATCATGGCCGCGGGCAAAGGCACGCGGATGATGCCGCTGACCGCCACCAAGCCCAAGCCGCTGATCGAAGTGGCCGGGACCACGCTGCTCGATCACGTGCTCGATCTGCTGCGCGATGCCGGTGTGGGGCGGATCGTGGTCAACGTTCACTATCTCGCCGATCAGATCGAGGCGCATCTGGCCGCCAGTGCCGGCCTCTTCGATGTCGCAATTTCAGACGAGCGGGAATTGCTGCGCGATACCGGGGGCGGTCTGATCAAGGCGCTGCCGCTGATCCCCGATGATCCGTTCTTCTGCATCAATGCCGACAACTGGTTCGCCGATACCGAAGTTCACGCTCTGCACCGGATGGGGGCGGCTTGGGATGCAGAGCGGATGGACGTCTTGATGCTGGTGGTCCCGTTCGAGCGGGCGGGAAATTCGCAAGGACAGGGTGATTTCGATCTGGATTCCGAAGACCGCCTGTCACGCGATGGACCCAAGCGCGCGCGGCCCTATGTCTGGACCGGGATCCAGCTGCTGGCCAGGCGCGTGGTCACCGATCCGCCGGCGGATGTGTTCTCGACCAACGTGTTTTGGGACCGGGCGATCGCCAAGCGGCGGTGCTATGGCCTGGTCCACGATGGCGACTGGTTCGATGTCGGCTATCCCGAAGCAATCGGGATGACCGAGGCGCACCTGGCCAGTGACTGAGCGCCGCCCCCCGCACGTCTATTCGATCGCCGCGCATCGCGGCTTTGCCGATGCGCTGGTCGCGGGGCTGATCCCGCGCTACGCCGAGCCCGAATTGGGCCTCGCACGGCTCACCCTGCTGCTCCCCAGCCGCCGTGCCGAACGGATCGTGACCGAGGCTTTCGTGCGGCTTTCGGGCGGGGGCATGCTGCTGCCGCGCATGGCGATGGTCGGCGATCTTGACCTTGACGAGACGCTGGGGCCGTTGCTCGATCCGCTGGGCGCGGGCAGCGAGGTGCCGCCCGCCGCCGATCCGACCCGCCGCTGGCTGCGCCTGGCGCAGCTGCTGCGCAATGAATTGCCCAAAGACAAGATAAAGACCCCCGGCCTGTTGCGGCTCGCCTTCGACATGGGCCGGACGATGGACCGGCTCGCGGTCGAGGGGATTGGGTTCGAAAAGCTGATCGAGGAGCGGATAGTCGGCATTGTTGGCGAACAGGCCCAGCACTGGATCGATTCGACACGCACTTTCGCCACGGTCCTGGCGCGCTGGCGCGAAGAACTGGCGGCGCGCGGCGAAGTCGATCCCCCGGTCCGCCGCAACCTGTTGTTCGAACGGGCCATGCGGCGCTGGCGAGAGGCCCCGCCCGCGTTGCCGATCGTCGCCGCCGGGGTGACCAGTGCGTCCCCCGCGCTTGCCGGGCTCTTGCGCGCGGTTGCGGACTTGCCGGGCGGCGCGGTGATCCTGCCCGATCTCGATCTGGCGCTGGACGACGCCGTCTGGGACATGTTGGGGCGTGCGGGGGCACCTTTGAGTGACGGTGAAGTGCCCTTCGATGAGCGCGATGCCGCGACCCATCCGCAGTACCACCTCAAGCTGCTGCTCAACCGTATGGGCCTCAGCCGCGACGAGGTCGATCCCTGGCACCGGGCCGGCCTCGCCGCCGCTCCGCCCGAGCGCAGCCGGGCGATTTCCAACCTGTTCCTGCCGCCCCAGGCCAGCGCGAGCTGGGTCGATCTGCCCGCCGCCCAGCGCCGCCTGTCGGGCGTCCGGCTGATGGAATGCGCCCACCCCGGCGAGGAAGCCCAGGCGCTCGCGATCCTGATCCGCGAGGCGCTCGAAGTGCCCGAACGCCGGGTCGCGCTGGTCACCCCCGACCGCGGCCTGGCGGGGCGGGTGGTCGCGCATTTGCGGCGCTGGAATATCGAAGCGGACGACACCGCCGGGCGTCCGCTGGCGCAGACCGCGGCGGGCCGGGTGCTGCTCTTGCTGGCCGAACTGGTCGCGACCTCCGCCTCACCGGTACCGCTGCTGGCGCTGCTGGTGCATCCCTTGGTCCGGCAGGGCGAGGAGCGGGCCGAGTGGCTCGAACACGCCCGCAAGTTCGACCTGGCCTTGCGCGGGCCGCGCCCCGCGCCGGGGCTCGAACCGCTGCGCAAGGCGGCGGCCAAGCTGGCCAAGGGCGAAGCCGTGATTGGCGTATGGTGGGCGGACTGCGAGGCGGTGTTCGCCCCCATGCTCGATTGGCCCGAGGAACTTGGCCTCGCCGACGCGCTGGACCGGCTGGTGGCTGCTGGCGAAGCGCTGTGCGGCACCATGCTGTGGGCCGAGGCCGATGGCCGCGCGCTCGCCGCGCTGGTCGAAGAGCTGCGCGGGGCCTCGGCCGAAGTCGGCACGCGCCTGGCCCCGGCCGACCTCCCCGGCGTGCTGCGCGATGCGATGGACCGGGTCTCGGTCCGCCCGCCCTGGGGCCGCCACCCGCGCGTTGCGATCTACGGTTTGCTCGAAGCGCGGATGAGCCGGGCCGATCTGGTGATCTGTGCCGGGCTGACCGAGGGAAGCTGGCCGGCCAGCCCCTCGCCCGAGCCGCTGCTGCCCCCCGCGGTGTTGCGCGCGCTGGGGGTTCCGGGCGGCGAATTCCGGATTGGCCTTGCCGCGCATGACCTGGCCGGGGCGCTCGGCGCGCCCGAAGTGGTGCTGAGCTGGGCGCTGCGTGATGAAGGCGGCCCGGTGATCCCGAGCCGCTTTGTGCTGCGGGTCGAGGCGATGCTGGGCGAGCTGGCCGATAGCCACCGTGAGACCCGCGCGGTCGATCTGGCGCGCGAGATTGACCGCGCTACCGTTGCCCCGGCCTATCCGCGCCCGATGCCGCGCCCCACTGCGGCGCAGCGCGACGTGCCTTTGGCAGTGACCGCGCTCGACCGGCTGCGCGGCGATCCCTATCAGTTCTACGCCAGCGCGATCCTGCGGCTGCGCAGCCTTGATGCGCTCGATGCCGATCCCACGGCGGCTTGGAAAGGCGAAGTGGTCCACAGGGTGCTCGACCGCTGGCACAAGGCCGGGGGCCGGGCTGGCGAACTGCTCGCGCTCGCGGCCGAAGAACTGGCCGAAATGCGCGCGCATCCACTGGTCCGCAGCCTGTGGTGGCCGCGGCTTGCCAAGGCGCTCGAATGGATCGACCGCGAAATCGCCGCGCAGCGCGCCGAGGGCCGCGAGGTGCTGGCGAGCGAAATCAAGGGCGCGATGGACTACCTCGGCGTCAAGGTCCACGGCCGCGCCGACCGGATTGACCGGCTCGCCGATGGCAGCCTGGCGGTGGTCGATTACAAGACCGGCGCGCCGCCTTCGGGCAAGATGGTCGAGAACGGCTTTGCCTTGCAGCTTGGCACGATCGGGCTGATCGCGGCGGATGGTGGGTTCGAGGGTGTGGCGGGTGATCCGAACGCCTTCGAGTACTGGTCATTGGCCAAGAGCAAGGCCGACCGGGCAGCCTTTGGCTATGTCTTTGAACCAGTGAAGGAGGATCGCAAGAAGAGCGGCATTCCGCGCGAAGAGTTCCTCAGCGTCACCGAGGATTACCTGCGCGAAGCTATCCTCGACTACATCAAGGGCGACAAACCCTTCGTCGCACGGCTCAATCCCGACCTTGGCGGTTACAACGACTACGACCAGTTGATGCGGCTCGATGAGTGGCAGGCCCGGCAGGAGCAGAGCGAATGAGCGGCGGCGACAAGCTCTTCCCGCTCACCGTTGAGCAGCGCCCGGCGGTCGATCCGGGCGAAGTGGTGTGGCTCTCGGCGTCGGCGGGAACGGGCAAGACCCAAGTGCTTTCGGCGCGGGTGCTGCGGCTGCTGCTGCAAAGCGACGTCAGCCCCAGCCAGATCCTCTGCCTGACTTTCACCAAAGCCGGCGCGGCGGAAATGGCGGCGCGGATCAACCGGGTGCTGGCGCGCTGGGTCCGGCTCGATGCCACCGCGCTGGGCAAGGAACTGGACTACATCGGCGCCGACAGCGGTCCCGAGGCGCGGGCCCGGGCGCGCACCCTGTTCGCCGAAGTGCTCGATTGCCCGGGCGGGGGCCTCAGGATCGACACGATCCACGCCTTTGCCCAGTGGCTGCTGGCGGCGTTCCCGCACGAGGCCGGGCTGGTTCCGGGCGTCAAGGCGATGGAAGACCGCGAGCGTGACCTGCTGCTGCGCGAAGTGCTGGCGGCGATGCTGGTCGCGGCTGAGGCGCACAACGATGCGGTGACGCTGGGCGCGCTAGAGGAACTGTCGGTGCGGCTTGGCCCTGATGCGGTCGAACGCTGGCTGCTGCGCTGCGCGGGCGCGCTGGAGGCCTTTACCGGACCGGGTGGGTGGCAGCCGCCGATGCACAGCAATGTGCTGCGCCTGCTCGGCCTGCCGAG
Organism: Novosphingobium sp.; assembly: GCA_031422595.1. Taxonomy (GTDB): domain Bacteria; phylum Pseudomonadota; class Alphaproteobacteria; order Sphingomonadales; family Sphingomonadaceae; genus Novosphingobium. The sequence goes on from JANPMA010000008.1 coordinate 8,186, forward strand.
CGACGCCAGCGAGGCCGACCTTGCGGCGCTGTGCGAGGAAGACACGTTCGACATCGACGCGCTGCACTGCTTGTTGTCGGCTTACAAGCAATGGGGTGCCGCCAGTGCGGATAAGCCGCGCGTGGCGATTGGCGAGTGGCTCAGCAGCACGCCCGAACGTCGCGTCGCCGATGCCGATGCACTCTACGATGCGCTGTTCACCAAGGATGACCTGCTGCGCAATCGCACCAACAAGAACCTGCTTTCGTTCGAAGAGTACTTCGCCGAAGCCGGCGAGGCGGTGCGGCAATCGCTGATGCGGGTACGCGAGCGGCGTGCGTTGCTTGAGCTGGCCGTCTGGCTAACCCCCGCGCTGGAGCTCGGCCGCAAATTCGCGCTCGAATGGGACGCAGCCAAGCAGCGCGCGGGACTGATCGATTTCGACGACCAGATCCGCATCGCCGCGCGGCTGCTCAAGACCGAGGCCTTGGCCGAGTGGATCCGCTACAAGCTCGACCGCCGGTTTGACCATGTGCTGATCGATGAAGCGCAGGATACCAACGAGGCGCAGTGGCGGATCATCGAGGCGCTGACCGGCGAATTCTTTGCCGGTGAGGGCGCCAACGGCGACAAGCTGCGCACGCTGTTCGTGGTGGGTGACTACAAACAGGCGATCTTCCGCTTTCAAGGTACCAGCCCGGAAAACTTCGAGGCGGCTAAGCGCCGGGTCCGCGATGAGATGGCCGGGCTGGCTGGAAACCTGCGCAGCCTGCGTTCAAACGGTAGCGCACGCGAGTTGCAGGAGCGCGGGCTTGGCACCAGCTTCCGCACCGCGCGGGCCGTGCTCGAATTCGTCGATATGGCGATTGGACAGATCGGTTCGGAGAGCTTTGGCCTGGGGGACAAGCCCGAACCGCATCTCGGCGAGGAGCGCCCCGGCCAGGTGGTGCTGTGGCAGGTCGTCGGTCGCTCCGAGGATGAGGAAGAGGCCGCCAGCGACAATCCCGCACCCGCCGATGACGAAGGCGGCGAAACCTGGCTCGACCGCGCCGACCGCCAGCTGGCCGACCGGATCGCGCGGCAGATCAAGGCCTGGATGGTCCAGGGTTTCCCACTGGTGAAAGGCCAGGACCAGGGCCAGGCCCGCCGCGCCGGGCCGGGCGATGTGATGGTGCTGGTGCGCAAGCGCAAGGAATTGGCCGGGCTGATCGTCGCGCGGCTCTATGCCGCCGGGGTGCCGGTGGCGGGGGTCGACCGGCTGCGGCTGGCCGCGCCGCTGGCGGTGCGCGATCTGATGGCGGCGCTGCGCTTTGCCGCCCAGCCGCTCGACGATCTCAACCTCGCCTGCCTGCTGGT
>JANPMA010000009.1:0-4105 GCA_031422595.1 Novosphingobium sp.
TTCAAGATGCAGGTCGGCCACCAGCAAGGCTTGCTCGCGCGGCCAATAGAGCGCGCGCGGCCCTGCCCAGGCCAGTTCTTCACCCGCGAACGAAAAGGGAACCATGGCTTTTCCTTGCCGGAACCGCTCTGGCTTGGCAAGTGGCCCAAAAGCAAGGATGATCATGACCGACTGGACCCCCCATGCTGATCGCGCTCGCCTCTGGTTCGAGAGCTTGCGCGACCGGATCTGCGCCGAGTTCGAGAATATCGAGGCCGAGGTCGGTAGCGCCGCGCGGTTCGACTACCTCAGCTGGCACCGCGAAGAGGAAGGCAACCCCAATCCCGGCGGCGGCACCCGGGGCCTCATGAAGGGCCAGGTGTTCGAGAAAGTCGGGGTCAATGTATCGACTGTCCACGGCCGCTTCGCCCCCGGCTTCGCCGCCAGCATCAACGGCGCGGATGAGAGCAATCCCGGCTTTACCGCCACCGGCATCAGCCTGGTCGCGCACATGGCCAACCCGCATGTCCCTGCGGTGCACATGAACACCCGCTTCCTCACCACGACAAAGGCCTGGTTCGGCGGCGGCGGCGATCTCAACCCGCCTCTCCCCTATGAGGAGGATACGGAAGAATTCCACGCCGCGTTCAAGGCCGCCTGCGATGCCCATGATGAAGGCTATTACCCGCGCTTCAAGAAGTGGGCCGACGACTACTTCTTCATCCCCCACCGCCAGGTCCACCGCGGGGTCGGCGGGATCTTCTACGATCACCTCGAATGCAGCGATGACGCCGCGTTCGAAGCCAATTTCGCCTTCACCCGCGACGTCGGCGAAGCTTTCCTCTCAGTTTTCCCTCGTCTGGTCCGCCGCCGCATGGGCCTGCCTTTCAACGCTGCCGACAAACAGCAACAACTCGAATGGCGCGGGCGCTATGCCGAGTTCAACCTGGTCTATGACCGGGGCACTCTGTTCGGCCTCAAGACTGGCGGCAATGTCGACGCGATCCTGATGAGCCTGCCGCCTGAGGCGAAGTGGAGCTAAATTGAGCGGAAAGCGCTTGCCCCGGACGCGCTAATACCGCCACAGTGGCCACAATGCTGCGACAATACGAACTGGTTGAACGGGTCCTCGCCTACGATCCCGAGGCCGACGAGGCCATGCTCAACCGTGCCTATGTCTATACGGTCCAGAAACACGGCAGCCAGAAGCGCGCCAGCGGGGATCCGTATTTCAGCCACCCGGTCGAAGTTGCGGGGCTGATGACCGAGCTCAAGCTCGACCAGGAAACGATCATCACCGCGCTGCTCCACGATACTGTGGAGGATACCCTGGCCACGCCAGAGGAGATCGAGAAACTGTTCGGCCCCGAGGTCGCCCGGCTGGTCGACGGGGTCACCAAGCTCTCCAAGATCGAGGCGATGGGCGAGAACGAGCGCGCCGCCGAAAACCTGCGCAAGTTCTTCCTGGCGATGAGCGAGGACATCCGGGTGCTGCTGGTCAAGCTGGCCGACCGGCTGCACAACATGCGCACGCTGCATTTCATCAAAAGCGCGGACAAGCGTCGCCGGATCGCGCATGAGACGATGGATATCTATGCCCCGCTGGCCGAGCGCGTGGGGATGTACGAATATATGCGTGAAATGCAGCTGCTGGCCTTCGAGCAGTTGGAGCCTGAAGCCTATGCGATCATCACCGGGCGGTTGGCGCAAATCCGCAGCAGCGAGGGCGGACAGGTCGATGCGATCGCGCTCGCGATCAAGCAGGCCTTGGCCGAAGCGGGGCTGAAGGTCGAGGTTTCGGGCCGCGAGAAGCACCCCTTCTCGATCTGGAAGAAGATGGCCGAGCGCCATGTCTCGTTTGAACAGATCACCGATATCATGGCCTTCCGGGTGCTGACCGACAACGTCGAGGACTGCTACCGGGCCTTGGGCATCCTCCATTCGACCTGGCAGATGATCCCCGGGCGCTTCAAGGACTACGTCTCCACCCCCAAATCGAACGGCTACCGATCCTTGCACACCGCGCTGATCTTCGAGAATTCGATGCGAATGGAAGTGCAGATCCGCACCCAGGAAATGAACCGCACCAACGAGTTCGGCCTGGCCGCGCACTGGGCCTACAAACAGGGCGGCGTGCGGCCCGACGGGCAGGTTGGCTGGCTGCGCGACCTGATCGAAATCGTCGATGAAAGCCACGATGCCGAGGAACTGCTCGAGCATACCAAGCTGGCGATCTACCAGGACCGGATCTTCGCTTTTACCCCCAAGGGCCAGCTGTTCCAGCTGCCCAAGGGTTCGACCCCGGTCGATCTGGCCTATGCGGTCCATTCGGACCTTGGCAGCTTTGCCGTCGGCGCCAAGATCAACGGCCGCCACATGCCGCTGCGCACCGCGCTCAGCAACGGTGACGTGGTGGAGATTATCAAGAGCCGCAATGCCTCGCCGCAGCTGGCCTGGCTGGGCTTCGTCGTCACCGGCAAGGCCCGCGCCGCGATCCGCCGCGCGGTGCGCGCCAAGGAACGCGCAGAAGTGGCGATGATCGGGCGCAAGCTCTATGACCAGATCATCGAACGCCTGCCCTCCAAGATCGGCAAGAAAGCGGTCAAGGACGCGGCCAAGCGGCTGGGGCTGGCCAATGAAGAAGAGCTGATGATCGCGATCGGCACCGCCAAGATCGCAGACCGCGCGGTGATGGAAGCCCTGGTCCCGGGCAGCACCAAGCACATGGCCGAGCCCGAGAACTGGCCCAAGCAGGACCGCGCGATCTCGATCCGCGGGCTGACCGCGGGCATGGCCTTTCACCTGGGCCAATGCTGCCACCCGGTGCCGGGTGACCGGATCGTCGGAATCCGCCATCCGGGCACGGGGGTGGAAGTCCATTCGATCGATTGCCTGAAGCTTGCCAGCGGCGTCGATGCCGACTGGCTCGACCTGTCATGGGGCGAACGCACCACCGGCGCGGTCGGGCGGGTCCGGGTGGTGCTCTACAACCGCCCCGGCACGCTCGCCGAAGCCGCGGGGATCTTCGCCGGCAACCGCGCCAACATCGCCGCGCTGGAGAACGCCAGCCGCGACGAGCTGTTCTCGACTTACGAGATCGACCTCGATGTCAACGACCTCGCCCACCTGACCCGCATCGTCAGCGCGCTGCGCGCCAGCGATGCCGTGGCTGAGGCGGAGCGGATCTGATGCCGCACATCACTGGGATCGAGCATGTCCAGCTGGCCATGCCGCCTGGTGAGGAGGAGGCGGCGCGCAGGTTCTATTCAGACCTGCTCGGGCTGCCCGAAGTGCCCAAACCACCCAAGTTGGCCGCGCGCGGCGGGTGCTGGTTCGAAGCTCCGGGGGTGAAGCTGCACCTTGGAGTGGAGTCCGATTTCCGCGCCGCGAAGAAGGCGCATCCGGCGCTGCTGGTGGATGAGCTTGGCGCGATGGTAGCGGTGCTCGAAGCGGCGGGACTGGCCGTTACGCCGGACGACCCCGTCGAAGGCCGCGACCGCTGCTATGTCAGCGATCCCTTTGGCAACCGGATCGAACTGATCCAGGCGTAACTCCAAAGCCCGAATCCAAACATTCCCGTCACCCCGGACTTGATCCGGGGTCCCGCTTGCGTTTGGCACAGTGCTGAAAGAGCCAGCGGGACCCCGGGTCAAGCCCGGGGTGACGAGCGGCAGGAGGACGGGGACCCCGATCGCGTCAAACCTCCAGCATCACCGCAACCACATCCCCCTCGCTCACCCCCTCGGCCTTGCGCACAGAAGCCTTGACCGGCAACATCCAGCCGAGCTCCTTCGAAGGAAACAGCGAGGTCCTGAACGTCGAATCCCCGATCCGCGCGACCACTTTCAGCGACCCGAACCCGCCGATGCTCTTTTCCAACCGCCGCATCAGCGCGGTCCCCGAAAGCGCCTCACCGGCCTCGCCGTCGATCGTCAGGAAGTGCCAGGTCCCGGTCCCGGTCGAGCTGGTCCAGCGCCACAGCGGGCCGGTGTGGGTCAGGTGTTCGGTCATAGTGAAGTTTTTCTCACGCCAAGACGCCAAGAGGACGGGCCAAGCGGCGAAGCCGTCAAACTTTCACAGGCCTCAGCAAACGCCGAGGTCTCGGAAATGACCGACCTTCGGTCAT
>JANPMA010000010.1:0-21284 GCA_031422595.1 Novosphingobium sp.
CGTCGATGTGGACGTCGACGTCCTCGGCCTCGGGCAGCACCGCGACCGTCGCCGCCGAGGTGTGGATGCGCCCGCCGCTCTCTGTAACGGGCACCCGCTGCACCCGGTGGACGCCGCTTTCGAATTTCAACCGCGCGAACACGCCCTTGCCAGTGATCGACGCGACGACTTCCTTGTAGCCGCCCATATCGGCGACCGAGGCCGAGATCAGCTCGACCTTCCAGCCCTGCAATTCGGCATAACGGCTGTACATGCGGAACAGATCGCCGCCGAACAACGCCGCCTCATCGCCGCCCGTTCCTGCGCGGACTTCGAGCATCGCCGACCGATCATCAGCGGCATCGCGCGGCAGGAGAGAGAGCGCCAGCGCACGTTCGGCGGCGGGGATCGTTTCGCGCAAGACCTGCACTTCATCCTCGGCCATTTCACGCATTTCAGGATCGGCGAGCATTGCCTCAAGCCCGGTCAGTTCGCCGCGAAGCCGCTGCAAATCGCCTGCCGCATCGGCGACGGGATCAAGCTCGGCATATTCCTTTGAAAACGCCACAAACTGTTCACGCGGCAATTCGCCCGTCGCCAACTGCGCCGAAAGCTCTTCGCGGCGGGAAAGGAGTGCTACGATCCGTTCTGGGGAAATGGTGGTCATTGCGGTTTAACGGCGGCCTTCGATTTCGTTGCGCGCTGCCTCTGCCAGAAACGCCGAGCGGGTCAACCGGCGCATCCCGGCGGCGGCGTCGATGGCATCAAGCATTGCGCGGTCGAGCGAGATGTTGACGCGCGCGGGCTTGCTGTTGCGCCCGATCCACGGAACCATGATCAGGAACGCGCCCTCGGCCAGATCATCCGCCGCGTCCTTGCGCACCGCCTCGACGGTGCGCGGCTCGACCTCATCCGCATCCTCGAACCAGAGCGACAAGGCCTCGATGGCGTTGGGGATGACATCTTCAATCTCGTCAGCCGCCGAAAAACAGCCAGGCAGATCGGGGAACTGCACCCCGAACGCGCTGTCTTCATCTTTGTGCACGACGGCGTGATAGTAACGCATTGTCATATCCTATTCGATCCAGCCCGCCATTTTGGCGATAGAGCGCGCGGTTCCGGTAGGCAGGTCACGCTTGGGATGCGGCACGATCACCATCTGGCCATCGCGCGCAAACTTGTGATGCGATCCTTTGACCGAAACGATCGTAAAACCTTCTGCGATTAACCGCTTGACGATCTTCCGGCTGTCGCGCTCCATGTGTATTTATATACACAACTCAACTGTAAGATGCAAGACGGTTAGCTGAGTTACGCATTCCAAGCATCCAACAGCTTTCCAATTCGTTCAAACTCGTCGTTATATCGCAAGGAAGTGGCGCTCGCGATTGCTCGACCGTCGACGAGAGCCAATTTCACGATTGTGTTGGGCTCGCGTTTTTTTGCTTTTTCATAACGCTTATTGGGTGATCCTGTGACGATCAGTTCAGTTGGCCACCCCCTCCGACGGCAATTCTGGAGCATGGGAATCCCTTGAGCTTCTATCTCGTTATCCTCGACTACAATCACAATCTCAGGGCTGGTCGGCGGCAAAGCATCGGCTTCGACCATCATCCCCAACCGCTCTATCCCCGCAGCCCAGCCGACCGCCGGGGTGGGCGGCCCACCCAAACTCTCCATCAGCCCATCATAGCGCCCGCCGCCGAGCACGGTGCCTTGCGCGCCGAGCCGGTCGGTGACGAATTCGAAGGCGGTGTGGCGGTAGTAGTCGAGCCCGCGGACCAGTGAGGGGGCGCGGGTCCACCCGACGCCCGCCGCGTCGAGGCCCGAGGTGACCGCGCCGAAGAAGTCCTGTGCTTCGCCGCTCAGGAAGGTGTCGATCTTCGGGGCATCGGCCACGAAGGCCTGATCGCGCGGGTCCTTGCTGTCGAGGATCCGCAGCGGGTTGACGGTCAGGCGCTTTTGGCTGTCTTCGGACAGCTCGGCGCGGTGGGCTTCGAAATACTCGACCAGCGCGGCGCGCCAGGCATCGCGGCTGGCGGCATCGCCCAGCGTGTTGAGCATCAGGGTCACGCCATCGGCGATGCCCAACTCTTTCAGCAGCTGATCGGCCAGCACCAGCAGTTCGACATCGGCCTGCGGCTCAGCCGCTCCAATGATCTCGGTGTCGAGTTGGTGGAACTGACGGTAACGGCCCTTTTGCGGGCGCTCATAGCGGAACAGCGGCCCGTGCGTGGCGACCTTCAAGGGCGCGTGCTGCTGCCAGCCGTTGGTAAGGTAGGCGCGGCAGATGCCCGCAGTGAACTCAGGCCGCAGAGTCAGCGATTCGCCGCCGCGATCCTCGAACGAGTACATTTCCTTCGAAACCACATCAGTGGTCTCGCCAATGCTGCGCGAGAACACCTCGGTCTTCTCGAACACCGGCATTTCGATCCGGCGAAAGCGGTAGAGCTTGCGGACGCGCTCGAAGGTCTCGACGACATGCGCGAAAGCCTCGGCATCGGCGCCGAAAATGTCCTGCGTTCCACGAATGGCTTGCGGTGTGCTCATGGCGCTGGCCCCTAGCCTGTTTGGCCTTGATCGAAAAGAGCGCGACGAAACTTGCCCTGCGCGCAGCGGCGCGGCATGAACCGGGGCATGAGGGGATCCATCATCGCCGCCGCCCTGCTCAGCGCCGCCCTGGGGCTGACATCCGCCGCCACTCTGGCCACCAATTCGGCCCCGCAGGCCGTGCCGCTGTCACGCGGCGTGCCCGATGCGCGCGATGTGCCCTATCCGGGCGGCACGATCCTGCTGCAAGTCGATGCCAGCGACAATGCCCGCGGATTGTTCAGAGTGACCGAGACGATTCCGCTGGCGCCGGGCACACGCCGGATCACCCTGCTCTATCCGCAGTGGCTGCCCGGCAACCACGCGCCGACCGGGCCGATCACCCAGCTGGTCGATCTGCAGTTCGAAGCAGGCGGCAAGCAACTGGTGTGGAAGCGCGACCCGGTTGAGCTGTGGGCCTTCCATGTCGATCTTCCCGAAGGTGCGAGCCAGCTGACCGCGCGGTTCATCCACACCGCGCCACTGCAGGACAGCGAGGGGCGGGTGACGATGACCACCGACATGCTCAACCTGCAGTGGGAGAAGGCCAGCCTCTATCCCGCCGGGCACTATGTCCGCCAGATCCGCGTCCGCCCGACGCTGACCGTGCCGCGCGGCTGGTCGGTCGCGACCGCGCTCGATGGCCGCGAGGGACAGGGTGAGCGGCTGACCTGGGCCGAAACCAGCTATGAGACATTGGTCGATTCGCCGGTTTTCGCCGGGCGCCATGCCCGCAGGTGGGATCTGGGCCAGGGCGTGGCGCTGAACCTGTTCGCCGATGCCCCCGATGGCCTTGCCGCCAAGGACGAGCACCTGGCCGCCTATCGCGCGCTGGTCGATGAGACGCTGCTGGCTTTCGGGGCCAGGCATTTCGACCACTATGACGTGCTGCTGGCCGCCACCGGCAAGCTTGGCGGGATCGGCCTTGAGCACCACCGCTCGAGCGAGAACACGCTTGATGCCGACGCTTTCAGCGAATGGGACAAGGCCGAGAACGAGAGCGACCGCGATCTGGTGCCGCACGAATTTGCCCATTCCTGGATCGGCAAGTACCGCCGCCCGGCAAGGCTGTGGACCCCGGACTATCGCCAGCCGATGCAGGGCGATCTGCTCTGGGCCTATGAAGGCCAGGATGAATTCTGGGGACTGGTGCTGGCGGCGCGCTCGGGGCTGCAATCGAAGGCCATGGCGCTGGGCCAGCTGGCCAGCGTGGCGGGCAAGTATTCCGAACAGGCCGGGCGGCGCTGGCGCTCGATCGAGGATACCGGGTTCGATCCGGCGCTGGGCTATCGCCGGCCCAAGCCCTGGCCCTCGCTGGCGCGCGGGACCGACTATTACAGCGAAGGCGCGCTGTTCTGGCTGGAGGCCGACCAGATCATCCGCGAGGGTACCGGGGGCAAGAAGAGCATCGACACTTTCGCCCGCAGCTTTTTCGGCATGAACCCGGGCGATTGGGGCCAATTGCCGTTCGAACAGGACGAAGTGGTGGCCCGGCTGAACGCGGTCTACCCGCACGACTGGAAGTCGCTGATCGACACCCAGCTCAACAGGCCGGGCCAGTCAGCTCCGCTCGGTGGGATCGAGAAGGGCGGCTACCGGCTGGTCTGGAAAGACACGCCCAACCCCTATGACAAAGCACGGATGGCATCGGCCAAGAACCTGGCCCTGGTCCATTCGCTGGGGCTGACGCTAGACAAGGACGGCAAGGTGCTGACCACCCAGTGGGACAGTCCGGCGTTCAACGCCGGGATCGTTACCGGCTCGCAAGTCCTGGCGATCAACGGGATTGCCTATTCGCCCGAGGTGATCAAGCAGGCGGTCCTGCTGGCCCGGCAAAGCGGCGCGATCGAGTTGCTGCTGAAGCGCGGCGATCGGTATCAGACGATCAGGATCGACTATCGCGGCGGGCTGCGCTGGCCCTGGCTGGAGCGCTCGGCAACGGGCACCGCACCTACCGGGCTTGACCTGCTGCTGGCCCCCCGGCGGCCCTTGCCCAAAACCAAGGCGAAGAAGAGGTGAGCGCGCGGCGCGGACCGCTGGTGGCGCGGCGCTTCGTGCTGTTCCTTGGCATTCTCGCGCTCGGCGCGCTGGCGCGCCACTATGCCCAGCGGGCCGGATGGGCCGATGCGCTGGTGGTGGGATTCGACGTTGCGGTGATCGCTTTTGCCGCCTCGCTTTGGCCGCTTCGCAAGGATCACTGCGCCGCCGACATGCGCCGTCATGCCGCCGAAAACGACGCCAAACGCGGCCTGGTGCTGCTGATGACGGTGGTGGTTTCGGCGGTGCTGATGCTGGCGATGATGGCCGAACTGCCGCAGGCCCGGAGCGGCAATGCCTTCGCCGTGGCCAGGCTGGTCGGCACGCTGGCGCTGGGCTGGCTGTTCGCCAACCTGGTCTTCATGCTGCACTATGCGCACATGTTCTATTGCCCCGGAGACGGTCCCGAGTCGGTCGCAGGTGGCCTCGAATTCCCCGGCACGTCCGAACCGGACTATTGGGACTTTCTCTATTTCTCGTTCACCGCCGGGATGAGCTTTGCCGCCTCGGACGTCGATGTGACCAGCAAGAGCGTGCGCAAAGTGCTGGTGCTGCAAAGTCTGTTGTCGTTTGCCTTCAACATCGGTGCGCTGGCCTTTTGCATCAACGTCCTGGCGGGCGCGGCGGGGTAACGCTCCACCGCTTTCATGTTGCGGTGCAGCATGGGCAAGGCTAAGGCCGCACCTGCTATGCGCATTGAAAAAATCCCCGTGGGCGACAATCCGCCCGAGAGCCTCAACGTGATCATCGAAGTGCCCGTCGGCGGCGAGCCGGTGAAGTACGAATTTGACAAGGAATCGGGCGCGCTGTTCGTTGACCGGATCCTGCACACACCGATGCGCTATCCGGCCAACTACGGCTTCATTCCGCACACCCTGTCCGACGACGGCGATCCGCTCGACGCGCTGGTGATCGCGCGCTCACCCTTCGTGCCCGGCTGCGTGGTGCGCGCCCGGCCGATCGGAGTGCTCAACCTCGAAGACGAGCACGGCGGCGATGAAACGCTGATCTGCGTCCCGGTCGATTCAACCTGCCCGTACTATTCGGACATTGGCGAGCAGAAAGACCTGCCTTCGATCGTGTTGGCGCAGATCGAGCACTTCTTCACCCATTACAAGGATCTTGAGCCTGAGAAATGGGTACGGATCGGCAAGTGGGGCGATGCCGAAGATGCCAAGCGGATCGTGCTGGAGTGTATTGCACGGCATGAGGCGCAGAAGTAGTCCACTTCGGGAACTCCTGACACCGTTCGCCCCGAGCGAAGTCGAGGGACCGCCCCCAAACGCGACCCCTCGACTTCGCTCGGGACAAACGGGTTCTGGGGGCAGGGCAATTCTTGATTCCTAAGTCTTGCTTGGGGCTTTCACTCTCAATCCCCCGCCACCGTCATCCCATCGACCCGGATCGTCGGCACATTGACGCCGCGATACCACTCCAGGTCGTTTGCCGGGGTCAGCTGCGCGAACATGTCGAGCAGGTTCCCGGCCACGGTGAATTCAGCGATCGGTCCGGCGATCTCGCCGTTGACGATCCGGAAGCCCGAAGCGCCGCGGCTGTAATCGCCGGTGACCGGGTTGACGCCCTGGCCGATCAGTTCGGTCACCAGCACGCCCTCGGCAATATCGGCGATCAGTTCGGCCAGGCTCAGCGATCCCGCCGCGAGATGTACGTTGCTGGCACCCACCCCGGGCGAGCCGCCTGCCCCCCGGACCGCGTGGCCGGTCGGCTCACCGCCCAGCTGGCGCGCGGCGGCGCTGTCCATCAGCCAGCCGGTCAGGCACCCATCCTCGACCAGTTTGCGCGGGCCGACCGGCAGCCCTTCACCGTCGAACGGGCGTGAACTGAGCCCGCGCTGACGCAGCGGATCGTCGACCACTTCGATGCCTTTTGCAAAGACCTGGGCGAGGTCCTTGTCGAGCAGGAAGCTGGCACGCCGGGCAATCGCATTGCCGCTGATCGCGCCGGCCAGGTGGCCGATCAGGGAGCCGCCGACGCGCGGATCGAACACCACCGGCATCACGCAGCTCTTGACCCGGCCGGGATCGAGCCGTGCCACCGCCCGATCGCCCGCCAGCTTGCCGATTTCCTCAGGCCCGGGCAGATCAGCCAGGTGGTGTGCGCTGCGCCAGCCATAGTCGCGTTGCATGTTTCCGCCCTCACCGGCGATCATCGTCGCGCTGATCTGGCGGCTGGTCCCGCCATAGGATCCGGCAAAACCGTGGCTGGTGACCAGCGCAAGCGAGCGCCCTCCGGCGCTGGCGCCCGCGCCTTCGCTGTTGGTCACGCCTGGCACCACGCGCGCGGCATCTTCGGCGGCGAGCGCGAGCAGGCGCAACTGGGCCGGGCCGGGCTCGGCGCTGTCGGCCAGGTCAAGTTCGGGCAGCGGGCCGGACAGCAGGCGTTCTTCGGGGGCGAGCCCGGCATAGCGATCTTCGGGCGCCAGCCGGGCCATCGCCACCGCGCGACTGGCAAGCTCCTTCAGCGCCAGGTCGGACAGGTCGCTCGATCCGATCGAGGCCGAGCCTTTGCCGACGAAGACCCTGAGGCCCAGGTGCTCGCTTTCCGACCGCTCGACATCTTCCAGCGCGCCAAGCCGGACCTGGACGGTTTCGCTCGCCTCGCCCGAATAGACCGCGTCGGCGGCGTCCGCCCCGGCCTGGCGCGCGAAATCGATCAGCGCAGCGGCGCGGTCCTGGGCGGCGGATGGGCTCAGCATGGGAAAGGGTTACTCCGGCGGGTGCAGGCCGCCGATGTAGGGTTCGCAGGCGAAAAGCGCAATCAGCCGAAGGCCAGCGCCAGCCCTTTGAACATCATGGTGACGATGAATGGCAGGCCCAGCGCCAGGATCCACAGCCACATCCGGTCGCGGCGAAAATATCTGCCCAGTTCAGGATCGGCAGCCTGGGCATCGCTGAGCCGGTTCCAGCGCTTCTCGAAACGGCGGCAGGCCGGAATGATCCCGGCGACCAGAATGATCAGCGCGAAATAAGGTAGCAGCGAACCGCCCTTGCCTTCCAGGGCGCTCATCGTCACGAAAATCTGCAGGGCGGTGTAGACCAGCAGCGCATAGGCGATGTTGTCGCTCATCTTCTTGCGCCAATCGAGCGGCTTTGCCCGCCCGTGCACAGCGGCCCCCGGTTCGTTCCACGCCTTCGCCATGGCCCTGCCCTCTCTTGTCCCCTTATCGGCGAAGTAAATCACCATTGGGCCCGCCTAGCAACCCTCGTTAAGCATTCGCGCGCATTGATGCCTGCAAGCTGCCGTGCAAGAAACCTGCCAGTTTGCTTCCTGCACGCTTGCCGTGACCGCAACGAGCACCTAAATCGACCGGACGATGACCTTGATCGACACCCATCCCGCCCCGAGCGCCAGTGCGAGCCAGCCGATCCCGCAGGGCGGGCTCGAAGTGATCTCGATCGCCAAGTCCTATGACAAGCGCGCGGTCCTGACCGACATTTCGCTGTCGGTCGGCAAGGGCGAAGTGCTGGGCCTCTTGGGCCCCAACGGCGCGGGCAAGACAACCTGTTTCTATTCGATCATGGGGCTGGTGAAGCCGGATTCGGGCCGGATCCTGATGGACGGGGTCGATGTCACCAATTTGCCGATGTACCGCCGGGCGATCCTGGGACTGGGCTACCTGCCGCAGGAAACCTCGATCTTCCGCGGGCTGACGGTTGAACAGAACATTTCGTGCGTGCTCGAACTGGTCGAACCCGATGCCGCAACCCGTGCCGACGAGCTGGAGCGGCTGCTCGGCGAATTCGGGCTGACCCGGCTGCGCTCGGCCGCGGCGATGGCGCTGTCGGGCGGCGAACGGCGCCGCTGCGAGATTGCCCGGGCGCTGGCCGCGCGGCCCTCGATCATGCTGCTCGACGAACCCTTTGCCGGGATTGACCCGCTTTCGATCAGCGACATCCGCGATCTGGTGATCGACCTCAAGCAACGCGGGATCGGGGTGCTGATCACCGATCACAACGTGCGCGAAACGCTCGATATCGTGGACCGGGCCTGCATCATCTATGGCGGTCAGGTGCTGTTCGCGGGCAGCCCCGAAGACCTGGTCAAGGATGAGAATGTCCGCCGCCTGTACCTTGGCGAAGGGTTTACATTGTGATTGGTGCAGCGGTTGCGCGGGGGCTTCGACAGGCTCAGCCCGAGCGGGCTTCGGAATTTGGCCCAATTCCGCTCAGCCTGAGCCTGTCGAAGGCCCCGCGTTAGCAGCAGACAGTTTGGTCCATGGCACTAGGCCCCCGCCTCGATTTACGGCAATCGCAATCGCTGGTGATGACCCCCCAGCTCCAGCAGGCGATCAAGCTGCTGGCGCTGTCGAACCTGGAAATCGAAACCTTCATCGGCGATGCGCTCGACGCCAATCCGCTGCTCGAGCTGGGCGATGGCGCGCCGGTCGAAATGGCGGTGGTGGACGAAGCCGAAGTAAGGCGCACCACGCTGGAAAGCTCGCCGGTCGATCAGCTGATCGGCGAGGGCAAGGCCGAGGATGATCGCCCGCTTGACCTTGACCGCACCGCGCTCGATCTGGACCGCGATACCGGTGACGGCGAATGGGGCGCCGAACTGCGCTTTGCCAGCCATGGCGAGGAAGGCCCGGGTATCGACGAACGCGCCGATAGCGCGGCGACGCTGGCCGAACATCTCCACGCCCAGATCGGCGCGGCAACCCGCGATCCGCGGCAGGCCTTCATCGCCCGGCACCTGGCCGACCAGCTGGACGAGGCCGGTTATCTGCCGATTACCCTGCGCGAAGTGGCGGCCGAACTGGGCCTGGATGTGGCCGAAGCGGAAGCCGCGCTGGCGCTGATCCACACGCTCGATCCCACCGGGGTCGGCGCGCGCAGCCTGGGCGAGTGCCTGGCGCTGCAGGCCAAAGAGGCCGACCGTCACGATCCCTGCATGGCCCGGCTGCTCGAAAACCTCGACCTGCTGGGCAAGGGCGATCTGCCCCGATTGAAGCGGATCTGCGGGGTCGACGACGAGGACTTCGCCGAGATGCTGTCCGAACTGCGCGGCTATGACCCCAAGCCGGGACTGCGCTTCGCCGCGGGCGGGGGCGAGCCAGTCACGCCCGACATCCTGATCACGGCGCGCACCGATGGCGGCTGGGACGTAAGCCTCAACCAGGCAACCCTGCCGCGGCTGATCGTCAACCGCAGCTATTATGTCGAAATGCGCGGGAGTATGGATGACAAGGCCGCACGCGGCTGGCTGTCGGACAAGCTGGCCGACGCCAACTGGCTGATCAAGGCGCTCGACCAGCGGGCCAAGACGATCCTCAAGGTCGCCAGCGAACTGGTCAAACAGCAGGACCTGTTCTTCCGCCACGGCGTCTCGCAGCTTCGCCCTTTAACGCTGCGCACCGTGGCCGAAGCGATTTCGATGCACGAGTCGACCGTCAGCCGGGTCACCTCGAACAAGTACCTGGCCTGCGAGCGCGGGACGTTCGAGCTCAAGTACTTCTTCACCTCGGGCGTCGGCGCGGTCGATGGCGAGGGCGGGGCTTCGGCCAGCGCGGTCAAGGCAGCGATTCGGACCCTGATCGACGCCGAGGATCCCAAGGCGATCCTCTCCGACGATACTCTGGCCGATCTGCTCAAGGAAAAAGGCTTTGACCTGGCCCGCCGCACCGTGGCCAAATACCGCGAGGCGATCGGGCTGGGATCGTCGGTCCAGCGGCGCCGGCAAAAGGCGCTCGCAGGAATTCGCTAGACAGGGAGATCGGCAATGAGTGCGTGGGTGATCTGGGGCAGCGCGCTGGCGCTCTATGCGGTGTTCCGCCTGTGGTACGACGGCCTGCGCCGCCCGCTGACCAGGGCCGAGATCGACGCCTTCTTCGACGAGGTTCATTCCAAATACGGCGGCGGCAACGACCCGGCTGTGCTGCGCACATTCCTCGAAGCCGACGACGGCAAGGAATTCGTCATGCTCAACCTGGTCAAGATCGAGGAGGGTATGGTGACCGATCCCGATACCGGCGAGCAAGTGCCCGGCCGCACCATGATGCGCCGCTACAGCGATCCTTTCGTCAAGGCGCTGCTGGCCAAGGGTGGGCACCCCGGCATTATCGGGCGCAAGGTCGGGCCTTACGTGGATGCCTGGAATGTCGAGGGAGATCCGGGCTGGTCGTTGTTCGGCCTGATGCGCTACCGCAGCCGCCGAGACCTGCTGGCGATGGTCGCCAATCCAATGTTTGCCAAGGTTCACCCCTACAAGCTGCTGGGCATCCCCACCACTTTCAGCTTCCCCACCCAGCGCGAGCTGTCGGTCTATCTGGGACCGCGGGTGTGGGTCGGGCTGGTCCTGGCGCTGGGGGCTGCATTGACGCACCTCGCGGCGACAGTGGGTTGACTGCCGGCAAACTGAGGCGCGAGGGGCTGGAAGAGGCCATGTCCAAACAGTTGCTGACCGTTCCCCTTGAGCTACGCTGGCTTGGTGACAAGCCGATGGTCGCGATCGCCCGGATCGAGGCCGCTGCGTTGGATCGGACCTTTTGGGAAGATTGTGTCAGGGATGCCCGTATAGAGGCAATCGTCGCGCTGGACGAAGCCAGGATCGATGCGCTGGATGCCCGCGTTTGCGGCCAGATATTTCACATGACCAGGTGCGGCTCGACAGCATTGCTGCAACAGTTCGCGGCGCTCGACGGGGTCCAGGTCTTGAGCGAACCGATGATCTTCATCGAGCTGCTGGGCCGGGGCAGCGCAGACCGCGACCTGACCCGCACGCGGTTCTTGCGGCTGCTGTCACTGTTCACGATCGGCCTTGCGCCGGTGGCCAGCCGGATTGTGGTCAAATGGCCCACCTTGCTGTGCAGATACGCGAGTCTCATCCACCAAGCGATCGGTAATACGCCGGCCCTGTTCATGCACAGAAATCCGGTGGAGGTCCTGGCCTCGATCGAAGCCAGGCCGTTGGGGAAGGTCGATTCGATCAAGCCCAAATGGCTATCGGGGCCCGATGGCGAACTAGCGGGGAATGGAAATTCGCAGTTGTCCCTGGTCGCACAGCTTTTGGCGGTCAATTGCCAGTGGATCGCCCGCGAACCGTCTGTCCGCACACTCGACTACGCGCGAATGCCTGAGGCCGGATGGGACCAGGTCGCGCCCTATTTCGGGATAGCTCTGGACGATGACCAGCGGACGCGCATGGTTCGCGCGGCGCAGTTTGATGCCAAGCGGCAACACCAGGTGTTCAAGGGAGATTCGTCGGCGAAACAGGCCCAGGCGTCATCTCTGGCAAGACAGCTTGCAGCTGACACGATCGCTCCGGCCCTGGCAGGGGCATTGTCGGCGATGCCCAGCTTGTGATCTCTGCGGCCAAGCACGCTGCGCTAAAGGGCCCGCACAATCGGAGGGGCCCTGCGCGCCGGTCAGCCGACCGGGTCAGCCTTCAGAAGTTGGGTTGATTTAGGAGGCCTGGCAGTCAGGAAAAGGGTTGCCTCCAACGTCCGCACCGCCTCCAGGCTGGGCATAGGTTTCCTCAACGGCCAAAGTGCTGATCTCGGGCTCGACCCATTCCCTGCGTTGATCGCTCTGGTCCATCGCTGTTTCCCTTCGAATTGAATAACTTGGAGCTGCGTTGCCCGACATGCGTCAATGGGGCGCAGCATACCGGCATGCTTGTCTTCGCAAATAGAATCCATTCTTGCAAGCTTGAAGCAGCCACTGGTCAAGTCAACAGCTTGACAGGAAACGTCGTGGCCTCACGCGGTCACGGACAACAATCCACTCGGGTCATCCGAAATTGCCGGCTTCAGGCGGGGATTGCCATGGGTGCTTGAGCCCCGGCCCTTGCACTTTCGGCGGCGAACCCGGGGACGCCCCAAAGGGACTGGCGGGGGTCTGGCAAGTCGCTAAGCTGCCCCAAATTCGAACCGATGGAGCCGAGCCAATGAAACCGACCCATATCCTTGCAAGCGTTGCGCTTGCGGCGCTCGCGGCGACCCCGGCCCTGGCCGATCGGCTCGAATACCGCGTGCTCACGCAGAGCCGCGACATCGGCCATTATATCGTGGATACGCAAGGCGGCCGCGTTTCAGTCGATTTCGATTACAAGCAGAATGGGCGCGGCCCAACGCTGAAGGAATCGCTCAAGCTCGACGGCGCCGGGTTCCCCTTGCAATGGTCGATCACCGGGCGCACGACTTTTGGCAATCCGGTCAACGAAAGCTTCCGCTGGTCGCCGCGCGGAGCGGAATGGCGCGATCTTGCCGGACCGGGGCGGATAGCCGGAGCCAATGCGCCGCGCTTCTATGTCGGCCAGAACAGTTCGCCGCTTGATGTCAGCATGCTGGCCAAGGCTCTGCTGGCCGATGACGACCGTTCGTTCGCGGTTGCCCCGGCTGGCACCGCGAAGCTGACCGAGCGCGACCGCCGCAGCTTTGATGGACCGCAAGGCAAGATCGAAGTGATCACTTACGAGCTCTCCGGCCTCTCGCTCAACCCGACCTACATCACGCTCAATGCCAAAGGCGAGTTGTTCGCGGTTGCCAGTGCCAATTTCATCATTGCCCGCAAGGGTTATGAGAAGGCCGCCGATGAGCCGCTGCGCGCGCTGGCTGAAAAGCTTGCATCCGACCGGTTTGCCCAGCTGCAAAAGGACGGTGCGCACAAGTTCGAAGGGCTGGTCCGGATCCGCAACGTGCGTGTGTTCGATCCTGCCAGCGGCCAGCGCAGCGCTGCCAGCGATGTCTATGTCCTGGCCAACCGGATCACTTCGGTCCAGCCAGCCCGCGACGAAGCGATGCCCAGCCTGACCGAGATTGACGGACAAGGCGGGACGCTGGTCCCCGGCCTGTTCGAAATGCACGCGCACCTGGGCCAGGAAGATGCCTTGATGAACGTGCTCGCCGGGATCACTTCGGTGCGCGACATGGGCAACAACAATAAGGTGCTCGACGTGCTGGTGGGGCGGATCGTGCGCGGCGAAGTGGCGGGGCCGCGGGTAACCCGCTCGGCCTTTATCGAGGGCAAAAGCCCGTTCAGCTCGCAGACCGGCACCTTGGTTTCGAGCGAGGCCGAAGCCATCGCAGCGGTCCGCTGGGGCGCGGAGCGCGGCTATTGGCAGGCCAAGCTCTACAATTCGATGGACCCCGCCTGGGCCCCCGCCGTGGTAGCCGAGGCGCACCGCCTGGGGATGCGCGTGGCGGGCCACGTTCCGGCCTTTTCCAATGCCGATGCGATGATCGGGGCCGGGTTTGACGAGATTACCCACGTCAACCAGCTGATGCTGGGCTGGGTGCTGAAGCCGGAAGAGGATACCCGGACCCTGTTCCGCTTCACCGCGATGCGGCGGTTCGACACGATCCAGGTGAACGGCCCGAAAGTGCGCACCACGCTGGACATGATGGTCGCGCGCGGCACCGCGCACGAGCCGACCATCGCGATCCACGAACTGGGCCTGACCGCGCTCGATGCGCAGCCCAACCCCGGCGCGCTCGACTATATCGCGCACATGCCGCCGTCCGAGCAGCGGCAGCTCAAGCAGGCCCTGTTCGGGACCGATACCCCGCAGCAGCGCGCGCAGTATGTGGCGGCCTATGCCAAGATCATGGAAACCCTGCGCGAGATGCACCGGCGCGGGATCATGCTGGTCCCCGGGACCGATCTGGGCGGCGGCTTCACCTATCACCGCGAGCTTGAGCTGTTCGGACAGCTGGGCATGACCCCCAGCCAGGTCCTGCGCCGCGGCACGCTCGATATGGCCAGGTACCTTGGCCAGGACCAGCAGCTCGGCTCGATCGAGCGCGGCAAACTGGCCGATTTCTTCCTGGTGCCCGGCGATCCGACCAAGGACCTCAAGGCGATCAAGCGCATCGCCATGGTGGTCAAGAACGGCACAGTCTATTTCCCGGATGAGATCTACCCGAAACTGGGGATCAAGCCGTTTGCCTTTGTGCCAAAGGTGTCGATGGGGAAGTAGGCTCTTCGCATGGGGAAGGCGCCGATCAGCTTTCCAGCTCGACATCCCAGTAGAGCCAATCCCGCCAGGTTTCGTGCAGGTAATTGGGCGGGAAGCCCTTGCCGCGTTCCTGCAATTGCCAGTTGGTCGGGCGGATCGGGGCGACCAGCAGCGGCATCCTGGCCTGGGCCGGGGTGCGGCCGCCTTTCTTGAGGTTGCAGGGGGCGCAGGCGGTGGCGACGTTTTCCCAAGAGGTGCGTCCACCCAGACGGCGCGGGATGACGTGGTCGAAGGTCAGCTGGTGCGGATTGCCGCAGTACTGGCAGGTGAACCGGTCGCGCAGGAACAGGTTGAAGCGGGTGAAAGCCGGGTGCTGGCTGGGTCTGACATATTGGCGCAGCGCGATCACGCTGGGGATCGGCATGGTCCAGGAGGGCGAGTGCACTTCGCGCGCATAGGAGGCGACGATATCGACCCGCTCGAGGAACACCGCCTTGATCGCGGTCTGCCAGGGCCACAGGCTTAAGGGGTAATAGCTGAGCGGGGTATAGTCGGCGTTGAGCACCAAGGCAGGGCATTGGCTGAGATGCCGCGAGGGATCACCCTCGGCGCTGCGGAACCGGGCCGCGCGCTCGATCAGCTCCGACTTGAGCATGGCTCCGTGTAGGAAGTGGCAATTGCGGATTTGTGACTGCGCATGGGGATAAAGAGCATGGGGGGAGTTGCTGCGTCAAGTCCGGAGGTGGCGGGCAATCCACAGAAGGGGAAAGGGGGTTCACGCGAAGGCGCGAAGGAAAGGAGGCGCGAAGGTATCGAGTTTGCCGCAGGCACACATCCAGATTGCCAAGGTCCGTTTTGCGCAGCGTCCGAATTTTCAAACGGCTTAGCCGCAATGCCTTATCTCTTCGCGCCTTTGCTTCCTTCGCGCCTTCACGTGAACCCAATTCAGCACTAGCGCCACCTGCCGGACTCTCGATAGAAGCCCAGCCATGATCCGCACCCGCTTTGCCCCCAGCCCCAACGGCCTGCTGCACCTGGGCCATGCCTATGCGGCAATTGTCGCGCACGATCTGGCGCGGGAGCGTGGGGGCGGGTTCCTGGTCCGGATCGAGGATATCGACGCCGCCCGCAGCCGGGCCGAGCTGGTGCCGGAAATCTTGGCCGATCTGGACTGGCTGGGCCTCAGCTGGGACGGGCCGGTGGTGTTCCAATCGGCGCGGCTGGCGAGCTATGCCGCAGCAGGCGAGCGGCTGAAAGCCATGGGGCTGCTCTATCCCTGCCAGTGCACCCGCGGCGAAGTGCTGGCCACTGCGCAGACGCAAGGGCCGGACGGGCCGGTCTATCCCGGGATTTGCCGCCACCGCGAGGTCGACCCCGAAGGTGCGGCCTGGCGGATCGATATCGCGCGCGCAATCGAACTGGCCGGGCCGCTGGAGTGGATGGACGAACTGGCCGGACCCCAGCGCGCCGATCCCGCGCAGTTCGGCGATGTGGTGCTGCTGAGGAAGGAGGCCCCGGCGAGCTATCATCTGGCCGCGACGCTCGACGATGCGGCCGATGGGATCACGCTGGTGACCCGCGGGGCCGACCTGTTCGCCGCCAGCCACGTCCACCGCCTGTTGCAGGCCTTGCTGGGTCTGCCGGTGCCGGTCTGGCATCACCACGCCCTGCTGGTCGAAGCCGATGGCCGCAAGCTCGCCAAGCGCCGTGGCTCACCCGCCCTGGCCGATCTGCGCCGTGCCGGAGAGGACGGGCGGGTGCTCGCCCAGGCCTTGCGGGCCGGACGCTTCCCCGCTGGCATTTCGCTTTCCACCGGCGTAGGAACCCCGCCATGAACTATGTCCTGATCCCGATCGCGGTGGTGCTGGTGGTCTTGACCGTCGTCACCCTGGTGCGCGGCATCGCCGCTTTCCTGCAATCGACCCGCGAAGAGCTGGACCGGCCCGAAGGTAGCGGGCCCAGCGCGATGCAGCTCAAGCAGAACCAGTTGATGTTCCGCCGGATCTTCTATCAGGCCGCCGCGATTGCGGTGGTCGCGCTGATCATGTTCGCGGCGCAGAAGTAACCGTGGTCAAGCTCAACAAGATCTACACCCGCACCGGCGACGATGGCACCACCGGGCTGGTCGACGGCTCGCGCCTGCCCAAGCATGCCGCGCGGATGGAAGCGATCGGCGCGGTCGACGAGGCCAATTCGGCGCTGGGGCTTTGCGCGGTAGAACTGGCGCAAAGCGACCATGCGGCGCTGCTGATGCGGATCCAGAACGACTTGTTCGATCTGGGCGCCGATCTGGCGACGCCGGGCGATGACTTTGCCCCGTCGGAAATGACGCTGCGGATCGTGCCCGGCCAGGCGCTCTGGCTGGAAGGCGAGATCGACCGGCTCAACGCCGATCTCGCGGCGCTGACCAGCTTCATCCTGCCCGGCGGGAGCGAGGCGGCGGCCCGGGTCCACATTGCCCGCGCCTCGGTGCGCCTGGCCGAGCGCCGCGCGGTGGCGCTGGCCGAAGCCGATCCCGTCAACCCGGCGGCGCTGGCTTACCTCAACCGCCTGTCCGACCTGCTGTTCGTGCTGGCCCGTGCAGTCAATGCCGGGGGTAGCGGCGACGTAATCTGGATACCGGGGCAAAACCGCTAGCCTTGCCTGGCAATCGCCGCTAACCAGCCGCCCTTGCTGCAAGTGCGAAGGGATCGGAATATGCGGACAGTGGCGGTGATCGGCGCGGGGCAGATGGGCTCGGGGATTGCCCAGACGGTCGCGCAGAACGGCATCAAGGTGCTGCTCTCCGATGTTGACATCGCGCTGGCCGAAAAGGCCATAGCCGGGATTGACAAGGCGCTGGCCAAGCTGGTCAGCCGCGACAAGATCACCCCCGACGAAGCCACCGCAGCACTCGCCAGGATCTCCCCGGTGGCCGACTATGCCCCGATGGCCGAAGCCGACCTGATCATCGAGGCGGCGACCGAGAAGGAAGAAATCAAGCGCAAGATCTTCGAGGCCGTGGGCAAAGTGCTGCGCGAGGATGCCATCCTGGCTTCGAACACCAGCTCGATCCCGATCACCCGGATGGCGACCTCCTCGCCCGATCCCAAGCGCTTTATCGGCCTGCACTTTTTCAATCCGGTGCCGGTCATGGGCCTGATCGAAGTGATCCCCGGCCTGGCCACCGCCAAGGACACCACGCGGCGCACCCGCGCTTTCGCCGAGAGCCTGGGCAAGCAGGTGGTCATGGCCGAGGACGAGCCGGGCTTTGTGGTCAACCGCATCCTCTTGCCGATGATCAACGAGGCGGTCTTCGTGCTGGGCCAGGGCACCGCCAACATCGCCGATATCGACAAGGGCTGCCGGCTGGGCCTCAACCACCCGATGGGTCCGCTCGAGCTGGCCGATTTCGTCGGGCTCGACACCTGCCTCGATATCGTCAGGGTGCTCTACAACACCACCGGCGACAGCAAGTACCGCCCGGCTCCGCTGCTGGTCAAATATGTCGAAGCCGGCTGGCTGGGCCGCAAGACCGGGCGCGGATTCTACGATTATTCGGGCGACGCGCCGGTCCCGACGCGCTAGTTCGCAGGCGATGAAGTCGCTGCTCAGCCTTGCCCGCACCCGCCTCGCGCAAGGCACGGCGGCGGGATTCTATGGCCTGGGCGTGCAATTGCTGGTCCAGCTGGTTTCGGTCCCGGTGCTGGTGCACAGCTGGGGCGTGGCGGGCTATGGGGCCTGGGTCATGCTGTTCAGCGTGCCCTCGCTGCTCGCCATGGCCGACCTTGGCCTCACCACCGCCGGCTCCAATGCGATGACCGCGGCAGTCGCGCAAGGGAATCGCGAACGCGCCGCGCGGATCCATATGGCGCTGCGGCTGATCACCGCGCTGACCGGGCTGACACTGCTCGCTCTCGCCGTGCTGTTCATTTTCGTGACCAATCCGCAGTCGCTTGATTTTGGGGCGGCACTGCCCCGCGCTGCAGCCCAGTGGACCGCGCTGGTGCTGTGCCTCTATGGCTTCCTGGCGCTGGTCAACGGGGTGACTCTGGGCGCATTTCGCGCCGCCGATGCCTTCGCCTCGAGCGGGATGATCTACCAGACAGTGATCCTGATCGAAGCCGCAGTGGCGCTGGGCGTCGCAATGCTTGGCGGCGAGCCGCTGGCGGTCGCAGGCGCCTATCTCGCCGCGCGGCTGGTCGGCACGCTGGTCATGACCCTGGCGCTCAGGCGTACCGCGCCCTGGCTCAGCGCCACCGGCTGGCGGATCGACCTGGCCGAAATCAGGGCGCTGGTCCGCCCGGCGCTGGCGGCGCTGGTTCTGCCCGGAGCCTATGCGGTGGCGGTGCAGGGATCGGTGGTGGCGATTGGCGCAGTGGCCGGGCCAGCCGCAGTGCCCGCCTTCTCGGTGGTCCGCACGCTCAGCCGCACCGCACTGCAATTCGCCTTCCGCTTCAACGTTGCTTCGATGCCGCGCTACACGGTCCACGTGGCCCAGGGCAATCGCCAGCGCGCCAGCCAGCTGGTGGTGCTCAACCTGGCGCTGGCGGCCGCGCTGGTGATCCCGGCGGCAGTGGGACTGGTAGTGTTTGGCCGACCGTTCATCGCGCTGTGGACCGGCGCGCTGCTGGTTCCCTCCTGGTCGCTGCTGATCGCCATGGCGCTGGCGATGCTGGCCAATGCCGCCTGGGTGCCGCTGTCCAACCTGGTGATGACGATCAACCGCCACGGCCTGTTCGCGTACCACTTCCTCGCTTCAGCCGTGGCCGCGGTGGCACTGGGTGCGGTACTGGCACGCAGCATGGGCGCGGTCGGCATGGCCTGGGCCCTGCTGGCGATGGAGGCGGCGATGATCGCGCGCACCTGGCAGGTGGCCCACCAGCTTGGCATGCTCGACCGCGGCGAACTGGCCGAGGCCTGGCACGGCCTCACTGCAGAGTTGCGCATGCGGCTCAGGTCCCTAAAGAATCGCGCCCTATGAAAGCCGTGATCCTCTGCGGCGGGCAGGGCACCCGCATCCGCGATGTCGCCGACGATATCCCCAAGCCGATGATCCGGATCGGTGAGCGCCCGATCCTGTGGCATATCATGCGCACCTATGGCGCGGCCGGAATCGATCAGTTCGTGCTGTGCCTTGGCTACAAGAGCTGGGCGATCAAGGAATACTTCCTCAACCTGCGCGCACAGCTCAGCGATCTGACGATCAGCCCCGGCCGCCCCGGGGAAGTGCACTATGGCAAGGCCGACTTTCCTGAGGCGGCATGGCAGATTGTGCTGGCTGAGACCGGCCTCGCCAGCCAGACCGGCGCGCGGCTGTGGCGGGTGCGCGATCATCTGGCGGGCGAGGACACCTTCTGCCTGACCTATGGCGACGGCGTGGCCGATATCGATGTGACAAAGGTGGTCGAATTCCACCGCAGCCATGGCAAGCTGGCCACGGTGACCGGGGTCCACCCGCCGGGCCGCTTCGGGGTGATGACGGTCGAAGGCGAACAGGTCACCAGCTTTTCCGAAAAGCCGCAGGCCGGCGAAGGGCTGATCAACGGCGGCTATTTCGTCTTTTCGGGGCGCGTGTTCGATTACCTCGACGAAGACCCCGGCCTGGTGCTCGAACAGCAACCGCTGCAGCGGCTCGCCGCCGATGGTCAGCTGATGCTCTACGAACACCATGGCTTCTGGCAGCCGATGGATACCTATCGTGAATGGCGGCTGCTGAACGACCTTTGGGACAGCGGCCAGGCCTCGTGGAAGCGCTAGGGGCCGGTCATGTTCGCTGAAGCCTATCGTGGCAAACGGGTGTTCGTGACCGGGCATACCGGGTTCAAGGGATCCTGGCTTGCGCTCTGGCTGCACTCGCTCGGCGCACGGGTGGCGGGGCTTGCCCTCGACCCGGAGCAGCAGCCGTCCCACTGGGAGCAGTTGGGCATCCCGGTGGCGATGGATTCGCGGACCGATCTTCGGGATGCACGCTCGGTGCAAGCTGCGCTCGAGGCATTCCAGCCCGAGGTCGTCTTCCACCTGGCGGCACAGGCACTCGTGCGCCGCAGCTACCGCGAGCCCAGCGCCACCTTCGCGGCGAACGTGGGCGGGCTGGTGAACCTGTTCGAAGCGGTGCGTGCTTGCCCCAGCGTGCGCGCCGTGGTCAATGCCACCACGGACAAGGTCTATGCGCCGCAGCACCGGCCGGAGGGCTACTCCGAAGACGATCCCCTGGGCGGCCATGATCCTTACAGCGCGTCGAAAGCCTGCGCCGAGATCGTCTCGGCAAGCTACCGGCTCAGCTACTTTTCCCAGCCTGATGCCAGCGGTCGCCGCGTAGCGCTGGCAACCGCGCGGGCGGGCAATGTCGTCGGCGGCGGTGACTGGGCCGAGGACCGGCTGGTGCCGGACCTGGTGCGCGCGGCATCCGCGGGACGTCCCTTGGCATTGCGCAATCCGCGGGCGACGCGCCCGTGGCAGCACGTGCTCGAGCCACTGTCGGGCTACCTGTTGCTCGGCCAGAAGCTGCTCGCGGGCGAGCCGGTGGACGAGGCCTGGAATTTCGGACCCTCGGCCGGCGCGACGCTGGAGGTGGCCGAGGTGGTGCGTCGGATGCAGGACCAATGGCCACGACTCGAAGTGAGCCACGATCCCGGCCCGCATCCGCATGAAGCCTCGCTGCTGGCCCTGGACTGCCGGAAAGCGGAGCAACGGCTCGGCTGGCGTCCGGTCTGGGACGCCCCGACCACCCTGAACCGGACCGTGGCGTGGTACCGCGCGATGGATCTCGGCGGCGAGCTGCG
>JANPMA010000011.1:0-16665 GCA_031422595.1 Novosphingobium sp.
CCAGGCCGCGCTGGCCACCAAGACCAGGTTCTGCGCGATCCACAGGCTGACGAGGCCGCGCGCCAAGGGGCTGGTCGCGGTGCTCGATCCGGGGCGCAGCGCGACCAGCACGAACAGCGCGGCGAGCAACGCGGTCGCCACCAGCGGATAGGCGCCGCGGTGGGCATAGGTGGACAGGACGATCCCCTTGGGCAGCTCGGCCAGGCCCGAAAGGTAGGCCAGGTCCATCAGGTTCTGCAGCGCGAACAGCGCGTTGAAGGCCACCAGCGAAAGCGTCACCGAAGCGGGCGAAAAGCCCGGGATCCGCAAGTCGCCGCTGCCGTCGAAAGTCCCGAAAGTGCGGCGCGGCGGGCGCGGGCGCAGCACGCCCCAGGTAAGCAGCGCCAGGAAGCCCAGCACGATCAAGTGCGGCAGGAAGGTCCAGTCGAAGTCGGGCGGGGTTATGCTGGCCAGCCAGCTCTCGATCACCGGGTTGGCCGCAGCGAACAGCCACAGGAACACCGCCGTTCCCAGCAGCGGCAGCACCAGCGTGGGCAATAGACGGCGCAGCCCCCAGGAGGGAGCCGCCGGGCGCTTGCGGCGCACTTTGGACAGGATTGCCAGATCGATCAGCGGCCCGAACAGTGATTTGAAGCCGTGGACGAACAAGCGTTGGAACCAGCGCCAGCCGTCGCCAAACCGCGCGGTGCCGGGCAGCAGCGTCGCCAGGCCAATCGCCACCCAGAACAGCGCGAAGGCCAGCGGGCTGGGATCCCACAGCTGGGCCAGGGCATAGAGCGCGGCGAAGCCCAGCGCGATCAGTGCCCGCTTGTCGCGCCGCACCGCCGGCCGCGCGGCGCCCAGCGCTGCGCACAGGCCCAGCATGAACAAGCCTTGCACCCCGGCAACCTGCTCCAGCTCCCAGAACACATAGTTGCCCAGCAGAACGACCAATGCGGTCAGCCCCAGCTTGAGCACGTAGGCCCCGTCCCAGCGCTGTTTCAAAAGCAATCGCATTGGCTCTATCTCCCTGTTCGCCCTGAACTTCGCGCCCGCCAGTGAAGGCGGTTACGGGAGGGCAGTGCCAATGCGGTGGGTTTTGTGTGCAGGGGCGATGCAGGGATTTTTGGTTCACACGAAGACACGAAGATGTCGCGCCGGACCGAAGGTCCCTCAATCTCTCAGGCGCTGATATTGGCGCGGACGTTCGTGAATTGGAACGGCTTCGCCGATTACAGGGCATCTTCGTGTCTTCGTGTGAAATTCTGCTACGCTGGAACCATGCCTGACGACGAACTGCTGAACCCTCTTCTCGGTCGCATCCGCGCATCACTCCCGGCCAAACGTGCGCTTTTGGTGGTGGGGATCTGCGGTGCGCAAGGGAGCGGCAAGACCACGCTGGTCGCGGCGCTGGCCAAGGCGCTGGAGGCTGAAGGAATCGCCGCCGCCACCCTGTCGCTCGATGATCTCTATCTGACCCGCGCCGAGCGACAGGAACTGGTCCGCACTGCCCATCCGCTGTTTGCGACGCGCGGGGTTCCGGGAACCCACGATGTGGCGCTGGGGCTGGATACGATCGCTGCACTCGAACGCGGCGAGGCGGCGCGCCTGCCGCGCTTCGACAAAGGCAGTGACGAGCGCGCGCCTTTCGGCACCTGGCCAAGCGCGCCCGAAAATACGCAGGTCCTGCTGTTCGAAGGCTGGTGCCTCGGCGCCCGCCCGCAGGACCCTGCCGCGCTGGCCGATCCGGTCAATGCGCTCGAAGCGGATGAGGACCCTGATGGCATCTGGCGCACCCGCGCCAACGCCGCCTTGGCTGGACCCTACCAGGCGCTGTTCGAGCGGATTGACCTGCTCGTCCTGCTCGGCGCTCCCGGCTGGGACATCGTTGCCAAATGGCGCGAGCAACAGGAAGCCGAACTACGCGCGACCGGCGCTGCACGGGCGATGGAGCCATTGCAGGTTCAGCACTTCATCCAGCACTACGAGCGCCTGACCCGCTGGATCCTTGAGGAGATGCCCGGACGTGCCGACTTGACGGTGCGGCTGGGCGAGGTGCGCGAGGTGCTGGGCCTTAGCTGGCAATCACCCGGTCAAGCGCCTTGAGGAAAGTAAGCATTTCCCCGCGCGAGCTGACAGTCACCCGCGAACGTCCCGGCCAGATCGCCCACGAGCGGCCGATCTCCACCCCCTGCTTGCGAAACGCCTTGCGCATCACTTTGGCATCCTTGCCGCCCCAATCGATCATGAACATGTTGGCGCGGCTGGGCAGGATCTGGAAGCCCCGGCGCTTCACTTCGGCGGTGACGAAGGCCAGGTTCAGTTCCATCTCGCGGCGGCGCTGCGCGATCAAGGCGGCCTGCTTCAGGCTGGCGGTGGCGCAGACCAGCGAGGGCAGTGGCAGCGAGCCTGACAGCACATCGCCGTCATAACGCTGCATCTTCGCGATATTGGCCGGGTGGGTCATGGCATAGCCCATTCGCATCCCGGCCATGCCGAACAATTTGGAGAACGTGCGTAGCACGATCACGTCTTCGCTTCCGGCCAGCAGCGCGGCAGCGCTGGGGGTGCCGGAGAAGTGGATGTAGGCCTCGTCCACCAGCACTTTCGCGCCCGCGGGCTTGTTCTTCACCAGCCAGGCAATGTCCTCCAGCGGGGTCAGCGTGCCGGTGGGGTTGTTGGGCGAGCAGACATAGAACAGTCCGGCCGCAGGATCGGCGGCTAGCATGGCTTTCACATCGTGGCGATAATCGGCGGTCAGCGGCACCTTGCGGATCGGCACACCAAGGTACTGTGCGGTATCCCAGGCCAGCTCGAAAGTCGGATCGGCGGTAACGATCCCGCGGCTGGGTGAAGCGAAAGTCACCACCGCGCGGCTCAGCGGATCGCTCGATCCCGGCCAGGGCGAGACCCAGTCATGCCCAACCTTTTCGACTGCCATGACCGCCTGGATGAATTGCTCGCGCTCATGGCCGGGCTCGTAACGATTGCACTGCGCGATGATCGAAGTGGCCGCGGCCACGCCGGGTGCCATCGGGCCGGTCCAGCATTCGTTCGAATCGAGCAGGAGGGGTGTCGCGGGCTTGGGCGTCGGAGCAGCCCAGGCCGTCCGCCCCGCGCTGGCGGCCAAGGCGCCGGTGCCGAACACCGCGGCAATCCGCCCCAGGTCGCGCCGGTTATAGCCGCGCTGGAGCAAGTCCTCGCTGGCCGCGCGGTCCATTTGCAGTTGTCGGTTCATGCCCGTTTCCCCCCGGTTGGTGCCGTGGGCAAGAGGCTAGGCACTTGCGCGCAAGATGCAATCCGCAGTTGCGGGATCAAAGCGGGCTGCCATCCTTGTCGCGGTAGATCTCGCGCCGCCCGACATGGTTGGCCGGGCCGACAAAGCCGTCGGCTTCCATCCGCTCGACCCATTTGGCGGCGGTGTTGTAGCCGACGCCCAATTGGCGCTGGAGCCATGAGGCGCTGGCCTTCTGGCTTTCGAACACGATCTGGCAGGCCTGGCGGTACTTGCGCTCATCGGGGCTGTCGCTGGCACTGGCATCAAGGTCATCGAAGCCGAACATGCCGTCCTCGGGCTCTTCGGTGACCGAATCGACATATTCCGGGCTGCCCTGGGCGCGCCAGAAATCGGCGATTCGTTCGACTTCCTCGTCGGAAACAAACGGGCCGTGGACGCGCATGATCGGCAGGGTGTTGGGCTTGTAGAGCATGTCGCCCTTGCCCAGCAGCTGTTCGGCGCCCTGTTCGCCCAGAATCGTGCGGCTGTCGATCCGGCTGGTCACCGCGAAGCTGATCCGGGTCGGCAGGTTGGCCTTGATCACGCCGGTGATGACATCGACCGAAGGCCGCTGGGTGGCCATGATCAGGTGGATGCCAGCGGCGCGGCTCTTCTGGCTGAGCCGCTGGATCAGCACTTCGACTTCCTTGCCGACGGTGACCATCAGGTCAGCGAGTTCGTCGACGATCACCACGATCTGCGGCATCACCTGGTAGTCGAGCTGCTGCTCTTCATAGAGCTCCTCGCCGGTGTCGGGATCGAAGCCGATCTGGATCCGGCGGCCCAATGGCTTGCCCTTGGCGATCGCGGCCTTGATCTTGTCGTTGAAGCCCGAGAGGTTGCGCACCGACAGCTCGCTCATCTGGCGATAACGCCGCTCCATTTCCTCAACCGCCCATTTGAGCGCGCGCACCGCCTTGGCCGGTTCGGTCACCACCGGCGAGAGCAGGTGCGGGATATCGTCGTAGCTCTTGAGCTCGAGCACCTTGGGATCGACCAGGATCAGGCGGCATTGGGCAGGCGTCAGCCGGTAGAGCAGCGACAGCAGGATCGTGTTGAGCCCGACCGACTTGCCCGATCCGGTGGTCCCGGCCACCAGCAAATGCGGCATGGTCGCCAGGTCGGCGACGATCGGCTCACCGGCGATATCCTTGCCCAGGATGATCGGCAGCGCGGCCTTGCTGGCGGCGAACTGTTCGCAGGCGACCAGTTCCTTGAAGCTGACCATCTGGCGGTTGGCGTTGGGCAGTTCGATCCCCATCACCGTGCGCCCCGGGATTGAGGAGACGCGGGCCGAGATTGCGCTCATGTTGCGGGCGATATCGTCGGCCAGCCCGATTACCCGGCTGGCCTTGATCCCGGGCGCGGGTTCCAGTTCGTACATGGTCACCACCGGACCGGTGCGGACCGCGTCGATCGTGCCCTTGACGTTGAAATCGTCGAGCACGGTTTCGAGCAGGCGGGCGTTGCGTTCCAGCGCCAGTTTGTCGATCTTGGGGGCCGAATTGGGCGCGGGATCGTCAAGCAGGTCCAGCTTGGGCAGCTCGTAAGTATCGAACAGGTCGCCCTGCTTGCTCGTAGCGGAGAGCGTCGCGGGCTTGGCCGCGCGCGCCGGATCGGAGATTTCGGGGGCCTTGCGCGGCGCGCCCAGCGCTTCGCCGTGGGCCACTTCGCGAGTGCCACGGCCGGCGGCCTTGGGCCTGACCGAAATGAACGGCGTTTCGCCATCGATGCTGATGCCGCGCTTGCGGCGCAGGAAGCCGGGCAGGGTGAACAGGCTGCCCCAGTCGAAGGCGAAAACCCGCCCGGCCAGCACCGCGCCCGCGCCCAGCGTTACGAGGCCGGTGGCGAAAATGAAGATCCCGCGCCCGGCGTCGGGCAGCAGTCCGGCCAGGAAATGGGTTGCGCCCGCGCCCAGCAGCCCGCTGATCCCGCCCCAGCCGGCCGGATAGGCATCGCCCCCGCCGCCGATTGCCAGCGCCAGCGTGGTCCCGATCAAGGCCATCGCCAGCAGCAGGACCGCGACCGGACGCCACCAGGCATGGCCCGTGTGCGGCAGGTCCTGATCCTCTTCCTCGACCAGGTTCCACAGCCCGCGCGCCATTACATAGAGCATCGGCAGCAGCAGCACCGCGGTCCAGCCGAACAGGAACAACGCGCGTTCGGCCGCCCAGGCCCCGGGCCCGCCCATCCAGTTGAGCACCGGCCCGCCCGCGGCGGTCGAGGCCGAAGGATCGGTTTGGTGATAGGAGGCCAGCGAACCGGCCAGGAACACCATCGTGCCCAGCAGCAGGATCGCCCCGCCGATCTCGGCGCTGCGCCGTGCGGCGCGCTTCAAGGCCGCGCGCCAATCGACGCGTGCGCCGCGGTGGCTGGCCGATGCCGGACGTGTTGCCATGATGCTCCCCTGGGTCTCGAAGGACTCTATGCGCCCTGGGGTG
Organism: Novosphingobium sp.; assembly: GCA_031422595.1. Lineage (GTDB taxonomy): Bacteria > Pseudomonadota > Alphaproteobacteria > Sphingomonadales > Sphingomonadaceae > Novosphingobium. The sequence continues at coordinate 5,698 of JANPMA010000011.1, forward strand.
ACTCCCCGTCAAGAATCCACATTTGACCTTGCGTCGTCCCGGGCTTGACCCGGGACCGGTGGCGTTGTCAGCGAAATCTGGCCGCAAAGGCCAGCGGTCCCCGGTCAAGCCGGGGACGACGATCATGCGAAAGCGTCGATCCCGGCCCAGCGTGGCCAACCAAGCTCTGCGGCCCGCTCGGCATTCAGTCCCCCCAGCGCGATCACCGGACTCTCGGCCCGTGCCGCTATCGCGTGGAAATTGTCGATGCCAAGGCACCCGCCGTCCGGATGCGATCTGGTCGGAAAGACTGGCGAAAGGAACATCCCATCGACCTTGGCGCGATTGGCAATTTCGACCTCGTGGGCGTCGTGGACGGTGGCCAGGCGCAGCAGCCCGGGCCGTTCGCCCAGTTTTCCAGGAGGCCCGTAGACCCCGTCTGCTCCCCAGGCGAGCGCGGTGTCAGCGTCGCCCGACAGGACCGTCAAATGTCCAAAATCACGGCAAAGCGCGAGCAACCCATCATACCGGGCGCGCCGGGCCGGTTCCTTGAGATGATAGTGGCGGAACACAAATCCGCTGTGATCCGGAAGGCTCGCCAACGCGGTTTCGAGGCTTGCATCGTTGCGCGCGTCCGAAATCAGCCAAATCGCCGAGAGGGGCTTCAAACGCGTCATCGCGCCGCTATAGCACCGTGCCATGATCGATCCAGCTCAAGCTCTTGCCGATATCCAGTCCCGCATCGCCCAGGCCGCCCGCATCGCCCGGCGCAGCGCGGACCAAGTCACGCTGGTTGCGGTCAGCAAGACCCATCCGGCCGAAGCGATCGAGCCGCTGATCATGGCCGGGCAGCGGACTTTCGGCGAAAACCGCGTGCAGGAAGCCCAGACCAAGTGGCCCGCGCTGCGCGCCGCGCATCCGGGGATCGAGCTGCACCTGGTCGGCCAGCTGCAATCGAACAAGGCGGACGAGGCGGTCGCGCTGTTCGACTGCATTCACTCGGTCGACCGGCCTTCGCTGGTCAGCGCGCTGGCCAAGGCGATGGACAAGGCCGGGCGGCAAGTGCCGTGCTTCGTGCAGGTCAACATCGGCGCCGAAGAGCAGAAGGGCGGCTGTGCAATCGCCGATCTGCCGGCCTTGCTGGCCGCGGCGCGAGCGGCCGATCTGCCGGTGATCGGCCTGATGTGCGTCCCCCCGCTCGGCACCGAACCCGCGCCGTTCTTTGCCTTGCTCGACAAGCTGGCCGCCGATCACGGCCTGGCAGGGCGCTCGATGGGGATGTCGGACGACTTTGAAACCGCGGTGATGCTGGGCGCGACCCATGTCCGGGTCGGTTCGGCACTGTTCGGGGCGCGGGGTTAACCCTTCCGCGCGTTCCGCGCCAAGGTCTTGAACCGCTCGCCTGAGGCTTCGCGCACGGTGATCGAGGCGTGGCCGGTCTTGCCCAGCTTCCGCTCTTCAACCGTGCCGCTGCGGCCCTTGTGGGTGCCGGCGATCACCGTGCAGGCATCGCCATTGGCCACCGTGCCATTGTCCATCGCTCAGCTCCCGTGCTTGCTCAATTCGTCGCCCTGCAAGGTAACGACATGCAGCAGGTTGGTCGAGCCCGGTGTGCCGAACGGTACGCCCGCCAGCGCCACCAGCTTCGATCCGGCCTGGCCGAAGCCGTGGCGCAGCGCCATGCGCTTGCCCTTGGCGATCATTTCTTCAAAGCCGGTGATGTCCTTGGTGTTGACCGCATGGGTGCCCCATAGCAGCGCCAGCCGCCGGGCGATCCGCGCCGAAGGGGTCAGCACCAGCATCGGCACCGAAGGCCGCTCACGTGCGACGCGCCGGGCGGTGCTGCCCGATCCGGTGAAGACGATGATCCCGGCGACATTGACCGTATCGGCAATCCGCGCCGAGGCCAGTGCCAGGGCATCGGCGGTGGTGGCATCGGGGCGTACTTCGGTGAAGTGGATCCGCTCGCCATAGCCGGGATCGTTTTCGACCTGCATCGCGATCCGGTGCATGATCGTCACCGCTTCGACCGGCCAGGCCCCGCTGGCGGTTTCGGCCGAAAGCATCACCGCGTCGGCCCCGTCGTAGACCGCGTTGGCGACGTCGGACACTTCGGCGCGGGTCGGGGCCGGGCTTTCGATCATCGATTCGAGCATTTGCGTGGCGACCACCACCGGCTTGCCCGAGCGGCGGGTAGAGGCAACGATCCGCTTTTGCAGCGGCGGGACTTCCTCGGGGTTGAGCTCGACCCCCAGATCGCCGCGCGCGACCATGATCCCGTCGGCCAGCTCGATGATCTCATCCAGCCGGTGGATCGCGGCAGGCTTTTCAATCTTGGCCATCAGCGCGGTCTGCGATCCGCCCATCAGCTTGCGCGCTTCGGCGACGTCTTCGGGCCGCTGGACAAACGACAGCGCGATCCAGTCCGCCCCTTGCTCCAGCGCGAATGTCAGGTCGCGGCGGTCCTTTTCGGTCAGCGCCGGGATCGGCACCACCGCATCGGGGACGTTCACGCCCTTGCGGTCCGAAATCACCCCGCCGACTTCGGCCGAACAGAGGATTGTGTCGGGCCCGGCCTCGATCACTTTCAGCCGCAGCTTGCCATCGTCGATCAGCAGCCGCTGGCCCTTTTGCAGCACCGAGAAAAGTTCGGGATGCGGCAGGCAGACGCGGGTGTCATCGCCTGGCGCCGGATCGCGGTCGAACCTGAAATGCCCCGAATGGCGGATCACCGCCTTGCCATCCTTGAACTGGCCGACGCGCAGCTTGGGCCCCTGCAAGTCGCACAGCACCGCGACCGGGCGGCCGACCGCCTTTTCGACTTCGCGGATCGCCAGAATCGTGGCCTTGTGGGTCTCATGATCGCCGTGGCTCATGTTGACACGGAAGGCGTCGGCCCCGGCGCGCAGCAGCTTCTCGATCATCTCGGGGCTGCGGCTGGCCGGGCCCAGGGTGGCGAGAATCTTGACCTTGCGCCCGCGCGGATCGAATTTTGCCACTGGAACCTCTTCCTCTGTTGGCCTTCCCTATGGCAAAGCGGCGGCGAAAACCCAAGGATATCCCCATGAGCTGCTCTGAAAATACGAATGCGAGCGCCGCTGACCCGCTCGAAAGCCTCGACGATGCGGTTGCTGCGGCTGCTTTCCGCCGCCTGGTGCGCCATTTGCGCCACCGCCATGATGCCCAGAATATCGACCTGATGGTGCTTTCGGGCTTTTGCCGCAACTGCCTGGCCGACTGGATCCGCGAGGCCGGCGCCGCTTATGACAAGGAGGGCGCGCGCGAGGTGATCCACGGCATGGCGAGCGGCGAATGGAAAGCCCGCTTCCACCGTGAGGCCACACCTGAACAGCTCTCAGCCATGGCTGAGAGCTTGAAGAAGAACGCCGAGTAGATCCTCCCCCTTGGGGGAGGGGGACCAGCGAAGCTGGTGGAGGGGCACAGGCGGGTGATCCCGACGTTTCTGGCCGGAACCCTTGTGTTCACTCGCGCGTACCCCTCCACCATCCCTGCGGGATGGTCCCCCTCCCCGTTTCGGGGAGGAATGATTTCCACAACCTTGCCTTTGCCCGAATCCCCGCCGCTGGCTATGCGCCCATTCAACCGATTCACCCTTCACGGAGATACCCCAAAATGGCCAACGCCACCGACGACCGCCTGCGCCTGCTGATCGAGCGGATCGAACGCCTCGAAGAAGAGAAGAAGGGCATCGCCGACGACGTCAAGGACGTTTACGCCGAGGCCAAGGCGGTCGGCTATGACGCCAAGATCATCCGCCAGATCGTCCGCTTGCGCAAAATGAAGCCCGACGATCGCGCCGAGATGGAAGCGCTGCTCGATACCTACAAGGCGGCGCTCGGGCTTGGTTGATCTGCGGTTCGGACTCGCTATCTGTTGGATATCCAACCGCAAAGGAGCCTACCCATGATCTCCACCACCACCACGCTGCTCGAAGGCCGTCCGGTTCAACGCTATGTCGGCATTGTCACCGGCGAAGTGATCGTCGGCGCGAACATCTTCCGCGACCTGTTCGCCGGGATCCGCGATATCGTCGGCGGGCGCTCAAGCTCGTATGAAAACGTGCTCGGCGATGCCCGCCGCCAGGCGTTGGCCGAAATGGAAAGCGAAGCGGCCAAGCTGGGCGGCAACGCAGTGCTCGGGGTCGATCTCGACTACGAAGTGATCGGCGCCAACGGCTCGATGCTGATGGTCAGCTGCTCGGGCACCGCCGTGGTTGTCTGACACCGGGAATTGCGCTGCGATTTGTCCGGCCATCGTGCCGAAACCGAAACGATCCTTGATACTTGCATGGCACGCCGGGGCGGCGCTATGGCTTTCCTTCAACGAGCGATGAGGGGATGCGCATGCGGGGCCGGTTGATGATCGCTGCGGGCTGGCTTGCCTGTTCGGGTCCGCTCGCCGGGCAAACTGTCGAGGGCTTGCCGGACCCGGCAACCATCACCGTGCCCGACACCAGCGCCAGCGACCCGGAAGTGTTGAAGGAAGGGTACAAGTTCTTCTACTTCCACAACCCGTCGGTCAGCTTTGCCGAAGCGTCGGCGGACATCGCTGAGTGCCGCAGCTTCCTGGCCAGCGGCGCGCCGCCTTCGGTGCCGGGGTTCATTCCCTGGACCGAACCGATCAAGCGCAAGCAGAACAGCGGGCCCGGAATGTTCGGTGCCACTTACGGCCTGATCGGTGTAGGGATCACGGCCGGGCTGGCTGCGATCATCATGCCCAAGATGGAGCGCGGGGTGCGCAACAACAAGCTGCGCCGCTGCATGGAACCGCGCGGCTATTCGCGGTTCGCCTTGCCCGAGGCTTCGTGGAAAGTGCTCAACCAAGGCGATGAAAAGCAATTGATCCTGATGCAGGCCAGGCTCGCCTCCGGGCCGCGACCTGTCCTGGGGGAGGTAACCGAATGAAGCGCCTCTTGCTCGCCCTGCTGATCCTTCTTGCACCCGCGCCGGCAATCGCGCGCGAGGCCAAGGGGGTAACCGCGCTCAAAGTGGCGCCAGCCGCACTCGATCCGACCAAGGCCTACCTGCTGCTCCAGACCAGCCGCGCCAAATCGGGCATTTTCAGCATCGAACATGTCCTGCTGCGGATCCCGACCCAGGCCGAAACCGATGGCTATATGGCCGCCAAAAAGGTGGCCTATGCCAAGGCCCTGCCAAACCTGACCAAGAAAGCCAAGGACGGCAGAGTTCCCACCATCGAGGAATTTGCCTTCGACTATGACGGACCTGAAAACGCCTTCAACACCAAGAACGGCAATTTCCTGATCGACGGCGCCGAGATGCGGACCTTGTTGCTCGAGGTTCCAGCCGGGACCTACGTCCTCTATGGCACATCTCTGGGCAGCAGCGGGCTGGTGACTTGCAATTGCCTCGGCACGGTCAAGTTCGAGGCCAAGCCGGGGCAGATCACCAATATGGGTTCGCTCTATGCCGACAAAGTCCACAAGCCCTCGCCGGTGCCGCACCTGGAGGACAATGTCGGCCCGTCGATGTTCAGCTATGGCTTTATTTTCGGCGCAGGTCTGGTCCCGGCCAGTGCCGCCGATCCGGTGCCCGATCTGCTCAAGGCCCTTCCAGTCATTCCGGCAGAATACCACGCGGTTGGACTGTTCCATGAACCCGGTGCTGCCAGCATCAACCGGCTTGCGCCGGTTCCGGGCGTACTGGGCTATCGGCGCGGCGCTGTGATCGACGAGCGGACCGGAGATCCGGTCCAGTAAGCGCATGGCGGGCATGGCCAAGGTTGTATCGGAGCGGCGCGTAAGCTAGGGGGCGGGCCATTCCCAAACTCAAGCTGCAAGACGTGAACCCATGGCAGGCCATTCCAAATTCAAGAACATCATGCACCGCAAGGGCGCGCAGGATAAGAAGCGCGCTGGCTTGTTTTCCAAGCTCTCCCGCGAAATCACCGTCGCGGCCAAGATGGGCATGCCCGATCCTGACTTTAACCCGCGCCTGCGCGCGGCGGTCAATGCGGCCAAGGCGCAGTCGGTCCCCAAGGACAATATCCAGCGCGCGATCGACAAGGCCAGCAAGGGCGACGGCGAGAATTACGAGGAAGTGCGCTATGAGGGTTACGGCCCGGGCGGGGTGGCCTTGATCGTCGAGGCCTTGACCGACAACCGCAACCGCACCGCCACCAATGTCCGCACCGCCTTTGCCAAGAACGGCGGCAACCTGGGTGCGTCGGGCGCGGTCAGCCACGGGTTCGAACGGCTGGGGCTGATCGAGTATCCGGGCAGCGCCGGCGATGCCGACAAGGTCTTCGAAGCCGCGCTTGAAGCCGGGGCCGACGATGTTGAAAGCGACGAAGACGGCCACGCGATCTGGGTCGCGGTCGAAAACCTCCACCCGGTTGCGCGCGGGCTCGAAAAGGCGCTGGGCGAGGCCGTGGGCGTCAAGCTCGGCTGGAAGCCAAGTCTCAAGGCCGATGTGGGCGAAGGCGATGCCGCCACGCTGCTCAAGCTGATCGACGTGCTCGACGACGATGACGATGTCCAGACCGTCTGGGGCAATTACGAAATCTCCGACGACGTGATGGCGAAGCTCGGATAATGTGGGCACTGGCCGCGAAAGCCCTGCTTTCCGGCATGCTGATCGTGGCGATTGCCGAGATCGGCAAGCGGCTGCCGACTGTCGCGGCGCTGGTCGCTTCGCTGCCGCTGGTCTCGGTGCTGGGGATGATCCTGCTGTGGAACGCCCGGCCCGAGCCTGAGAACATGGCGGTCCATGCCGAGGCGACCTTCTGGTATGTGTTGCCCAGTCTGCCGATGTTCCTGCTGATCCCGTGGATGCTGCGCGGTGGTTACAGCTTCTGGCTGGCACTGCTGGCTGGCTGCGTCCTCACGATCGCGCTCTACCTGCTTATGGCCCATTTCGGGCCAAGGCTGGGAATTCGGGTCTGACATGCTGATTATCGGCCTCGATCCTTCGCTGACCTGCACCGGCTGGGGGATTGTCGCCAAGCAGGGCAACCGGCTGAGCCATGTGGCCAACGGCCAGATCAAGACCGATCCCAAGGCCTCGCTGGCCGAGCGGCTGGTCACGCTCGATGCCGAACTGGCCGATGTGATCGCGCGCCACCGGCCGACCCACGCGGCGGTGGAAGAGGTCTTCGTCAACAAGAACGCGCAATCGACGCTCAAGCTGGGTCAGGCCCGCGGGGTCTGCCTGCTGGCGGCGGCCAAGGCCGGGCTGCCGGTGGCCGAATATGCCACCCGGCTGGTCAAGAAGGCGGTGGTCGGCACCGGCGGAGCGGAAAAGGCGCAAGTCCAGGCGATGCTGGGGGTGCTGCTGCCCGGGGTCAAGCTGGCCGGAGCCGATGCCGCCGATGCGCTGGCGGTGGCGATTGCGCACGCGCATCTTGTTCGCTGAACGAATCAGCCAGCCGCGGTTAAGCTGGCCCCGGCTAGGGCGATGCCCCGAATATCTGGAGGTCGCCCCCAATGCCCCGTTTTAAGTTCCTTGCCGTTGCCGCGCTCGCCGGCCTGACCCTTTCGGGCTGCATGGCCAGCCGCTATCAGATTTCCGATGCGCTGGGCCGCTATGGGCTTGACCAGAATCAGGCCAGCTGTGCGGCCGAGTTCCTGCGCGGGCACCTTTCCACCGGTCAGGTCGACCGGCTGGCCAAGGCCGCGCGCTATTACCGCAGCGATGGCTCGCTGACCGCGGGCGATCTGGTGCGCGTCGCAGGATCGGTCAACGATGGCCAGGTGCTGGTCCAGACCGGCGCGGCGATGCTGGCCTGCAAGCTGGGCGCGAACATTCCGATCGGGCGGTTTTAAGAAGACTGCTACCTCAGCTTGACCACGACCCGGGCGCCGAGGAAATCCATGCCCGGATTTTGCCCGCCCAGCAGCTGAGCATGGCTGACGTGGACCCAGCTCAGCTCGGCTGCGACCTGCGGGGTCAGACGCAGGCCCAGGGCCAGTTCGGGTTCGAACAACACGCGTGAGCCCAGGTCGATCCGGGTCCCATCGGGCAGGAAATCGGGCATCCGGTCGGTGTGGAGCGCAAGCCCCACGCTGGGGCGGAGATAGACCTTGCCCTTGCCCAGCTTCCAGCTCAGCCCGGCTGCAGCCAGGCTGGTCTGCCCGTTCAGGCTGACCTGGCCATGGAGATAGGCCGAGGGCGATCCTAACCCGCCGAGCGCCTTGATCGGGGCGCTGCGCAGGCCGAATTGCAGGTCATGTCCGCCTTCGCCGGTTTCCAGGCTGGTCGGCAGGTCAACGGTGTGGAAGCTGCCGCCCAGATAAAGCTCCTGCGCGGCGGCCGGCAGCGGAATCGCGCCGGCCAGCATCGCGGCGCAGGTCAACAGGCGAAACTGGGTCATGGGCGGGTTCCCGGGAGGGCTGGATGCCCGCCCTATTGCAGCCGTGAGTTGTCGCGCCGCTGAACGAAAAAGCAATGTCTAAAGCCCCTCACGCTCCAGCGCGGCCTGATAGGTCCAGTGCGGGTCTGCCGTGCATTTGCCCGGGCGGACATAGGCGCAGGCCCTGACCGCGCCGTTGTCGCGGCAGACCAGTTCGCGATAGGCTTCGGCGCCGCTGGGCCGCGCCGGAAAGACCAGCACATCGGCTGAAGCGATCAGCCCTGGCGGCAGGGCCTCGCCGTGTGCCATGGCGCCTTCGGCGGCCACATAGAGCGGCACTTCGCGCGGCAGCAGCGCGGGGACCAGGTGCGCGCGCCACTGGTCGGGCAGCGCAATGCCGCAGGGCCGGCCTTGTTCTACTGCGGCCAGCGCTGCCAGTGGGATCGGGCTGCCGCCGCGCAGCGTCCGCGCGCCGCCCGATTGCGCCTGGGCGGCAAAGCTTGCCCCCAGCCACAGCGCGCCCAGCAGACCGAGCATTACGGGGGTCAGTGCACCCCCGCGCCGCTCCGCCAGGCGCTGCGCCAGCTCAACCGAAGCGATTCCCGCCAGCACCAGCACCGACCAGCTCGAAATCCAGATGAAGCGGTATTCCTTGTGCGCGATCAGGCTGTGGAACAGCACATTGGCCACCAAAGCCCAGACCAGCGGGCGATAACGCGGCGGGCTCAGCAGCGCGCCGGCCAGGATGAACGGCGCCAGCGGGCCCAGGTGGATCAGCAACCACTGCATGTATTGCAGCGGGCCGCTCTCCCCGAACCGCGCGGCGCGGCCTTCGCCCAGGTTGTAAGCGAAATTGACCCAGATCCAGCGCAGCGGCATTTGCCCGGCGATCAGGTCGCTCAGCGCGCCGATTGCCGCGGCGCCGAGGCCGCCCAGCACCAGCTGGGCCCACATCGCCCGGTCGAGCCGCAGCCGCGCCAGCACCAGCACGGCGGCGAAAGGCGCATATTGCAGCCGGACGATCACCCCCAGCCCCAGCAGCAACCCGGCCCAGCGCAGTGCGCTGCGCGAGGGGGTATTGGCCAGCAACAAGGCGGCCGCCATGGCCAGCAGCCCGCTGGCCAGCACCTCGGACAGCATCAAGGTCGAGAACAGCACGCATTCGTACCACAGCGCCGCCACCAACAGGGCGGCGAGGGCCTGGCTGCGCCCGCTCAGCGCGCCCAGTTTCCACGCGGCAGGCAGTGCCAGCAGGCCGGCCGCGAGGAAGGTCCAGCGTGCCGCCAGCATCCCCGCCAGGCTATCGGGCGCCAGCTCCCGCCCCAGCCCAAACGGACCGGCCAGGAGCTGCGGGATCAGGCTGTTCCTTGCGCCAAAGCGGTATTCCCACGGCACGATCCCGGCGCCGGTGGCCAGCCGCTTGCCCTGTTCAAGGTACTGCATGATCTCGTCGGCATGGCTGATGTCGAACGGCGCGAAAGCCAGCCAGCGCGCCGCCAGCGCGGCCAGCACCACGGCGACAATGGCGATGGTCTCGCTGCGGTTTGATGATCGGGGCATCACGGGAACAGGTCCTCAAACCTAGTTGAAGGCCTCGATCTCATCGTCTCCAAAGCCGGTTCCGCGATGCAACGCCAAGGCGCCGCGCAAGCCGTTGCCAAGGAATACCAGCAGCAGCAGAAAGAGCCCCGCAGCTCCGATCGCACCCCCTGCCAGAGTGCCCGCCAGTGCCAAAACGATCAGCAGCGCCGCGCCGATGCCCCAAAAGAAACCCTTGCCCTGCCGCAGGCGAAGGCCGGCAATAATGAAGACCGCGATCTGTAGCGCCGCACCGCCGAGCAACAATCCGCTGATCATGCCTTTGTAGAGGCCAAACACCAGCCCGACCAGGCTGAGGCCGGCGAAGACAAAGCAAACCAGCGAAGCCTGATAGGCCCCAGTCCTTGCGCCCGCGCGGGTGGTTAGATCGATATCCCAGACTGCCATGCTGTTTCCCCCCGTTTTCAAGCCGGCATGCTGCCAGTGTTGCAGGCGGCGCGCAAGTCTGCCATGGAACAAACCATGATCGCCAAGCTGACCGGCACGCTCGATGATTTCGGCCCCGACTGGGCGGTGATCGACGTCGCGGGTGTCGGCTATCTGGTCCACGCCAGCGCCAAGACGCTCGACGCGCTGGGTGTGCGGGGCGAGCGGGTGACGGTCCACACCGAACTGCAGGTTTCCGAAAACGACATGCGGCTGATCGGCTTTGCCAGCGGCGCGGAGCGCGAGTGGTTCCGGCTGTTGACCGGCGTGCAGGGGGTCGGCTCCAAGATGGCGCTGGCCGTCCTTTCGGCGCTGTCGGTGGAGGAAGTCCAGCGCGCCTGTGCTGCTGGCGACGCGGCGATGGTGGCGCGCGCGCAGGGCGTCGGGCCTAAACTCGCGGGCCGGATCGTCAACGAACTCAAGGACAAGGCCGGCGCGCTGCCTGCCGGGCCGGGCACTTCGGTTGCGGCGCCCGCCGGTTCGGCCAGCGCCGATGCGGTCTCGGCGCTGCAGAACCTCGGCTTCAAACCGCAAGTCGCGACCCTGGCTGTGGCCCGCGCGATCGAGGAGCTGGGCGAGGGCGCGGAGCTGGATGCGCTGATCCGGGTAGGGCTGAAGAGGGCGGCGGGGTGA
>JANPMA010000012.1:0-6209 GCA_031422595.1 Novosphingobium sp.
GCTTTGCTATCGCTTATCTGATGCGGCCAGTCGGCGCGCTGGTTTTTGGTCATTTCGGTGACCGGATGGGCCGGCGGGTCACGATGCTGGGTTCGATGGCTTTAATGACCGTAGCAATGCTCGCAACCGCGATGCTGCCGACTTATGCCCAGATTGGCCCGCTTGCCGGTGTGCTGCTGATCGTGCTGCGCTGTGTGATGTCGTTTTCGGTTGGCGGCGAATATACTGGCGTCGTCGCTTACCTTATGGAAGGTGCGAAGGACAATCGGCGCGGATTGATCACCAGCTGCGCATCGGCGGCAAGCGAGATCGGCGCGCTGCTGGCGGCCGGTGCGGCAGCGCTGACCGTTTGGGCGGTGCCCGAAGATGCACTCGTATCGTGGGGCTGGCGCCTGCCGTTCCTGTTTGGCGCGGCGCTCGCCGGCTTGGTCCTGATAACCCGCGCAACGCTTGAAGAAACGCCGGAGTTCCTGCGTCAGCGCGATGCCGGCACGGTGCCGGAAAAACCGATCCGGCAGACTCTAACGCGGCACCGTAGCGCCATTGCACGCGGTTTTGCGATCTCGGCGCTGGGTTCAATCACCTATTATGTCGGCATTACCTATGTACCGGCGTTCCTTGATGTCACGGGCACCATGCCGGAAACGCGCGCGCTGTCGATCTCGGTCCTGGCAGCTCTGACGGTCATCCTGGTAACGCCGCTTGTGGGGCTTGCGTCCGATCGTTTTGGCCGTCGCCCGATGCTGCTGGTGCTGGCACTTGGCGGTATTGTGCTGCCAACGGGCATGTTTGCGGCAATGGCCGGTGGCGGAGCTGCGACTTGGGCTGGTGCAGTCGTTTTGGCTGCACTCGGCGGAGCAGTCAGCGCAGTCGGCGCAGTCACGACTGCCGAGCAATTCCCCGGCGAGGGAAGACTTAGCGGCCTTGCATTGGGCGTGACTACTGCAACCGCCATATTCGGTGGTCTCACGCCTTTGGTTGCACATCTGTTGGTGACGAACAGCGGATGGGCCGCTGCACCAGGCGCAATGATAGCAGTTGTCGCATTATGTGTGATCATGGTGTTTTGGCGTATGCCCGAGACGGCGCCAGCCTGCGCCAGACGTTAGGCTAATTTCGCTCGCGGCTAAGTTTGAGAAGCCACGCGGATGTGCGTTTTCCTACATCGCCGCAGCCTGCTACGTTCGCATCGGCTCTTTGAAACCGTGAACCCCGCAAGTGCTGTCCCGGCGTCCCTGAAAACGACGCCGCGCGCATGCACTTTATCAACTAACTCAGCGAATCGGAGCGAATCACGCCGTCGCAAAAGCCTCCACCGGCAGCGCCATCATCGCGTCGCTGCCCATTTCCAGCTTGCGCCGCAGCGCGCCGGCATCGGGGGTGAAACGTTCGCCGTAATAGCGCGCGGTGACCAGCTTGGCTTGATAGAAGGCCTTGTCGTCCGCGCCCGCAGCCAGTTTGGCCACGGCTACTTCGCCCATCCTGAGCCACATCAGGCCCAGCGCGACGATGCCCATCATGTGCATGTAGTGGTGCGCCCCGGCGCCCACATGGTTGGGCTGGGTCATGCCGTTCTGCATGAACCACATGGTCGCAGCCTTGAGCTCGCCATTGGCCTTCTCGACTTGTCCGGCCAATGCTTCGAGCTCGGGCTTGGACTTGGCTTCGGCGCATTCGGCGTCGACCAGCGCGAACAATGCCTGAACCGCGCGGCCGCCGTTCTGGGCGAGTTTGCGGCCGACCAGGTCCATCGCCTGGACCCCGTTGGCGCCTTCATAGATCTGGGTGATCCGGCAGTCGCGGACGAACTGGCTCATCCCCCATTCCTCGATGAAGCCGTGGCCGCCGAAGACCTGCTGCATATTCACGCAGGTGTCGAAGCCCTTGTCGGTGCCATAGCCCTTGATCACCGGGGTCAGCAGGCTGATCAGATCGTCGGCCATCTGGCGGTCTTCCTCAGCTGCAGCCTTGTGCGCCAGATCGACCTGCAGCGCCCCCCACAGACACAGCGCCCGCATCGCTTCGGTGAAGGCCTTGGCGTCCATCAGCATGCGGCGGATATCGGGGTGGACGAACAGCGTATCGGCCTTTTCATTGGGCTCGGCCGGGCCGGTCAGCGCCCGGCCCTGACGGCGCTCGTGAGCGTATTTGACCGCGTTCTGGTAAGCCGCTTCGGCCTGGCTGAGGCCCTGGATGCCAACGCCCAGCCGCGCCGCGTTCATCATGATGAACATCGCGGCGAGGCCCTTGTTCTCTTCGCCGACCAGGTATCCGGTTGCGCCGTCGTAGTTCATCACGCAGGTCGAATTGGCGTGGATCCCCATCTTGTGCTCGATGCTGCCGCACGAGACCGCATTGCGCTCGCCCAGCGAGCCATCGGCGTTGACCATGACCTTGGGGACGATGAACAGCGAGATGCCCTTGGTGCTGTCAGGCGCGTCGGGGGTCTTGGCCAGGACCAGGTGGATGATGTTCTCGGTCAGGTCGTGATCGCCGGCCGAAATGAAGATCTTGGTCCCGGTGATCGCATAGGAGCCATCGGCACCGGGCACCGCACGGGTGCGGATCAGGCCGAGGTCGGTGCCGCAATGCGGCTCGGTCAGGTTCATCGTGCCGAGCCATTCGTTGGCGATCATCTTGGGCAGGTACTTGGCTTGCTGCTCCGGGCTGCCCTTGACCAGGATCGAGCTGATCGCCCCGCCGGTCAGCCCTGGGTACATCCCCCAGGCCTGATTGGCCGAGGAAATGAACTCTTCCGCCATCATCGCCAGCACATGCGGCATGCCCTGCCCACCGAACTGCTCAGGCGCGGACAGGGTGCCCCAGCCGGCCTCGCGGAACTGGGCGTGGGCCTGCTTGAAGCCCTTGGGCGTGGTCACCGTGCCATCAGGATGGCGGGTGCAGCCTTCCAGATCGCCCGAGTGATTGAGCGGTGCCAGAACCTCGCTGCAGAACTTGCCGCACTCTTCAACCACCATGTCGATCATGTCTGCGCTGGCATTTTCAAAGCCGGACAGTGCGGCATACTGATCCAGCTGCAGCACTTCGTTGATCACGAAGCGGGTGTCACGGCTCGGTGCCTTGTAAACGGGCATTGGGTGTATCCTTGGTGTGTGTGGTGTGGCCCTTAACGGGCGCCCAGGTCGATGTTCTCGACCAGTTTGATGAAGTTGGTCAATTCGGTAATCGCCGCATCCAGATCGTCGCGCTGCTGGCTGAGCCGCTCGACCTTTTCCTTGCAGCGCTGGACAGTAACCCGGCGCTGCTCGACCCGGCCGTCGCCCAGATCGTAAAGGTCGATCATTTCCTTGATTTCGGTCAGGCTGAACCCGACGTTCTTGGCCCGCAAAATCCACGCGAGCCGGGCCCGGTCGCGCTTCGAATAGACCCGGTTCAGGCCGATCCGCTTCGGCTCGATCAATCCCTCGTCTTCATAGAAACGCAAAGCCCGGGCGGTGACCCCGAACTCGGCGGTGAGATCCGAGATCGCGAACTGCTCACGGTCAAGCGCGTCGGGCGTCTCGATATGGGCGCCGTCGTGGCTGGCGGGAGATGCGGCATACTGGTCCATGCCGCGAAGAATAGCTTCCCTTTACGTAAGCGTCAATCTGCGAGCGAGACCAGCTCCTCACCATCCAGCCGACGATAGAAACAACTCGTCGCGCCGGTGTGGCAAGCCGGGCCGGCCGGCTCGACCAGCAAGACCAGAGCATCCTGGTCGCAATCGACGCGAATTTCGCGCACCTTGAGCACGTGGCCGGAACTCTCCCCCTTCATCCACAACCGCCCGCGCGAACGCGAGTGGAAATGGGCCAAACCGGTCTCGCGGGTCATGGCCAAGGCTTCGGCATCCATGAAGGCCACCATCAGCACCTCGCCGCTGGCCGCATCGACCGCGATTGCGGTCAGCAGGCCCTGGGCGTCAAATTTGGGCAGGAATGCTCTGCCCTGCTCGATCTGATCCGCGTCGTTCATCGTCCCACCTTGTTGCAAGATAACCACATGTGTCGACCAAAAACTGTCTTGCGAACGCTTCGCACTTCCCTTGCGGACCGCTTTCGGTGATTCAGCCCCGGCGGAAGGCACAGGCCCGGGTTCAGGGACCGCAAACCGCATGAGGGATTGGGCGAGGCGGCCCGAAGGGGGAGCCGCCAAACCACGCAAGTGGCGCCTTGAGAGTTTCGTCACGACGGCGCCCGGAGCTTTGGTTCCGGGCGTTTTCGTTTCAATTCAAACCCAACGCCTCATCGAGCACCCGGGCAAAGCAGGCCACTACCACGCGCTCGGCCCCGGCCCGCTTGAGCGCCTTGACGCAAGCCTCGCTGGTAGCACCACTGGTCAGCACATCGTCGACCAGCAGCACTTTGGCCCCGTTGAGTCGATTCGCCCGCCCGGGATTGACCGCGATCGCTCCGGCCAGCGCCCGGGAGCGGGCTTTGCGGCCCAGCCCGCCCAGCGTCGGGGTTTGCTTGGTCCGAACCAGACCATCAACCAGCAGCTGCGCCCCGCTGGTCGCCGCCAATTCGCGCGCCAGCAGCGCGGACTGGTTGAAGCCGCGCCGCCACAGCCGCCAGCGGTGCAGCGGCACAGGGATCACCAGCCAGCCCGCACCCACCTCGGCTGGCAATTGCGCCGCGATCAACCGTGCCAGCATTGGTGCCAGCGCGATCCGGTGACCGTGCTTGAGCGCCAGGACCAGCTTGCGCGAGGCCTCGTTGTAGAGCGTTCCCGCCGCGATCCCATCGTGCCGGGGCGGCTCGGCCAAGCACGGCGCGCAGACCGTTCCGGCCATGGTGCCGCTGTCAAACGGTCGCTGGCAGCTTGGGCAGCATGGCTCGCCGGGGATCGCCAGACCGGCCCAGCAGGCCGAACACAGCCCGGTCTGCGCCGCCAGCCCTTCGCCGCACAAAGGGCAGCGCGGCGGGAAGACCAGATCGACGACCGGGGCAAGAAGCGCGGGCACCTGCATGGCTGCAACCTATCGCTTGCGCGGCGCTGCGGCGCAAGGCAGGGCGATGCGGTGAGCCAATCTGACCCGCCCGTGATCTTTGCCCCCGCGCGCCGCCTTGCCGCCCGCCAACGTGCCCGCCACCTGCAAGCACAGCCGCATGCCGCCCGCTACCTCGCCGAAGACATGGCCGAGGACCTGCTTGAGCGGCTGGCCTTCCTGCGCCACCGGCCCGCCCGGGCGCTGGTGATCGGCCCTGGCGCCGACCTGACCGACCGGCTTGGCTGCCAGACCGATCGTGCCGATCCGGCGGACGGGTTCGACCAGGAAGCCCCCTTCCCGGCCGGCCCCTATGACCTGATCGCCAGCCTCGGCACGCTCGACAGTGCCAACGACCTGCCCGGCGCGCTGATCCACATCCGCCAGGCCCTCGCTCCCGGCGGCCTCGCGCTCGCCAGCTTCGTCGGGGCCGGATCGCTCCCCGCCCTGCGCCAGGCGATGCTGGCGGCCGATGGCGATCGCCCTGCCCCGCGGCTGCACCCGGCGGTCGATGTCCGCGCCGGGGGGCAATTGCTCCAACGGGCCGGTTGGGCCGACCCGGTGGTCGACAGCCGCACGCTTTCGGTCCGGTTCTCCAGCCTGGGCAGCCTGGTGGCAGACCTGCGCGCCCAGGGCCTGTCCAACTGCCTCGCCCGCGCCGGCCCACCGCTCAGCCGTAGCCAGGTGCAGATCGCCACTGAGAGCTTCGGCACAGGCCGGGCCGAGTCCTTCGAGATCCTGACCCTGACCGGCTGGCGCCGCTAATTAGGGACAGTCCCTAATTAGGCCTCGCTAATTAGGGACTGTCCCTAATTAGGTCTGTCGCAGCGCTGCCTGCGCCGCCGCCAATCGGGCGATCGGCACCCGGTACGGGCTGGCGCTGACGTAATCGAGCCCGACCTTTTCGCAGAACGCGATTGAAGCCGGATCGCCGCCGTGCTCACCGCAAATGCCCAGCTTGATCTCGGGCCGGGTCTTGCGCCCGCGTTCGGCCGCGAGTTCGACCAGCTGGCCAACCCCCTCGATATCGAGCGAAACAAACGGATCGCGCGGGAAGATGCCTTTTTCGACGTAGACACCCAGAAACCTGGCCGCATCATCCCTCGAAACGCCAAGAGTTGTCTGCGTCAAATCATTGGTTCCGAACGAGAAGAACTCGCCCACTTCGGCAATCTGCCCGGCCATCAGCGCCGCCCGTGGCAGCTCGATCATGGTCCCGACG
>JANPMA010000013.1:0-2541 GCA_031422595.1 Novosphingobium sp.
GCCAGCGCCAGTGCAGCCCACAGCGAATGCTCGGGCCACCAGGCTTCGGGATAGACAAACAACTGGATCGTCAGCGTCATGCCCAAAAGTCCCAGCGCTGCGCCGCGCGTGAAGAGCCCGGCGACGAGCAAGGCGGGTAGCACATGTTCGGCCGCATTGGCCATTACCGCGGCCAATTCCGGCGGCAGCGGCACTCCGGCATATTCGGTGCGGAACAGCTCGTAGGTGGTATCGGTCAGCTGGAACCAGGTGCCTTCAACCACCTTGGTCTGGCCCGATCTCCAGAAGATCCCGCCCAGCACCACCCGCACGAACAGCAGCAGCAGGCCCTCGGGCAGTTTGCCCGAAAGCCAGCGCGTGGCGGCGTCATAGCGAGTCAGCGCGGCGGGGATCAGCCTCACGCGTGCGGCTCCAGCGTGCCGTGGCCCTTGGGGGTCTTGGTGGTCAGGCAAGTGCCCGTGGGAACCAGCTTCCAGGCATTGCCCTGGTAATCGCGGGTCGAGCTACCGGCGCAGCTGGTGCCGGGGCCGGCCTTGCAATCATTCTTGCCAGCCTTGGAAATACCATAGCACTTTTCCATCGGCTGGGCCGGGGCATTGCCCGCGCTGGCGGCGCTGGCCAATGCGGCAATGGCGATTGCCGCGATTGCGGCAGAAGTCTTGGCGCTTTTCATCGAACTCTCCTGAAATGGTCGCCTGCCACCGCTGCGGCAGGTACTGGTCAATTCGCCGCTATGAGGTGGGCGGTTACAACGAGCCGCCATCAAAATTCAGCGCCGCAATGTAACCGGGCCGCGCGAGCCAGCGAATTCGCCAATGCCATCCCGGCACAAACCGATTTTCGGAGAGACAATCATGACCCCCCTCAAAAGCGCAACCACCCTTGCCGCCACTGCCGCCACGTTCGCGCTGGCCGCTTTGGCCGCCGCCGCCACTCCGCCTGCTGGCAGCTCCGGCGCGGCGGTGAGCGCTGAAGACACCGTCCACTGCTACGGCGTCAACAGCTGCAAGGGCACCGCCGACTGCAAGACCACCGCGCACGAATGCAAGGGCATGAACGCATGCAAGGGCCACGGTTTCAAGGCGATCAAGGCCGGTGCCTGCCTCAAGGCTGGCGGGACCATCGGCGACCTCGGCTGATCCTGCTGCCCCCAGACCCGGCCGGCCAACCTCTGCCCCCCTCTCGGCCGGCCGGGTCACCCCTTTGATGATCGAGACGATGCCCGAAACGATTGCCCCCTTCACCGGCTTTGGACTGGGTCTGCGCAAGGAGCATCACGCCCAGTTCCTTGGCGCCGAGGCACAACAGGTCGATTTCGTCGAGATCATCTCGGAGAACTTCATGGCCTGCGGCGGTCAGCCGCTGCGCACGCTTGATGCGGTGCGCGAACGGCATCCGGTGATCATGCACGGCGTATCGATGTCGTTGGGTTCGCCGATGGGCCTCGACCGCGCCTACCTCGCCGACCTCAAGACGCTGGCCGAGCGGGTCCGCCCGCTGTGGGTTTCGGACCATCTGTGCTGGACCGGAATTCCCGGCCATAATTCGCACGACCTCTTGCCGCTGCCCTACACCGACGAGGCACTCGCCACTTGCGTGGCCAACCTGAAGCTGGCGCAAGACGTGCTCGAGCGGCCCCTTCTGGTCGAGAATCCGTCGAGCTATCTGACTTTCGCGCAAAGCACGATGAGCGAGTGGCAGTTCCTGAAACTGCTGGCCGAAGAGAGCGGCTGTTACCTGCTGCTCGATGTCAACAATGTCTTCGTGTCGAGCGTCAACCACCAGTTCGATCCGCTTGAATTTCTTGCCGAAATCCCGGCCGACCGGGTCCGGCAAGTGCATCTGGCCGGGCACAGCCAGGGCCCCGAGGGCATGCTGATCGACACCCACGATGCCCCGGTCTGCGCCGAAGTCTGGGAGCTTTACGAGCAGGCAGTCGAACGCTTCGGGCCCTGCGCAACGATGATCGAGCGTGACGATGCGATCCCGCCGCTGGAGGAACTGCTGACCGAACTGGCGCAGGCGCGATCAGCAGCGAGCCTGACGGCATGAGCCTGATCGAACAGCAACGCATGTTCGTCGCCGAAATCGCCGCCGATGACGAGGTGCCGCCGAGCAGCCTGGGCATGGCAATCTACCGCAACGCCTATCGCGCCCGGCTGGCCGATGCCTTGGCTGTCAGCTTTGAGAGGACCCGGCGCTGGGTGGGTGACGAGATGTTCGATCGGGCTGCCGCGCACTACATCCTCTCCCGCCCGCCGCAGTCGTGGACGCTCGACGCCTATGGTGCGGACCTTCCGCAGGTGCTGGGCGAACTGTTCGCGCAGGATCCCGAAGTGGCCGAACTGGCCTGGCTGGAATGGCACATGCAGCAGGCTTTTGCTGCGCCCGACCGCGCCACCCTTACGCCCGAAGCCCTCGCATCCGCTGGACTTGGCGAAGCCGATTGGGAGCACTTGCGCCTGGCCCCCGCCGCCGGTCTGGCGAGGCGCAGCGTCGCGCACGACCTTGCCATGCTGTGGCACGCATTGGCCGATGGCC
>JANPMA010000014.1:0-16170 GCA_031422595.1 Novosphingobium sp.
ATCGACCGCAAGCGCAAGCTGCCGGTCACCGCGCTGCTCCACGCGCTGGGGCTCGATGACGAAGCGATCCTCAACTTCTTCTACCAGACCGTCAACTGGAAGCGCGGCGAAGGCGGCTGGCGCCTGCCCTATTCGGCCGAAGCCTGGCGCGGCGCGAAGCCCTCGTTTGACATCGTCGATGCCAAGAGCGGCGAAGTGGTCTTCGTGGCCGGCACCAAGATCAGCCCGCGCGCGGCCAACAAGGCCGAAAAGGATGGCCTGGCCGAGCTGCTGATCCCGACCGAGGAAGTGTTTGGCCGCTATTCGGCCCGCGACCTGATCGACGAAAGCACCGGCCGGATCT
The DNA here is from genome assembly GCA_031422595.1 of Novosphingobium sp. Lineage (GTDB taxonomy): Bacteria > Pseudomonadota > Alphaproteobacteria > Sphingomonadales > Sphingomonadaceae > Novosphingobium. The sequence continues at coordinate 344 of JANPMA010000014.1, forward strand.
ACATCGAGGCCGGCGACGAAGTCAGCCCTGAGAACCTCGACATGATCGACAAGGCCGGGATCGACCAGCTCGAGCTGCTCGACATCGACCATGTCAACACCGGCGCGTGGATCCGCAACACGCTGAAGGCCGACAAGGCCCCCGACCGCGACCACGCGCTGGCCGACATCTACCGGGTCATGCGCCCGGGCGAACCGCCGACGCGCGAGACCGCCGAAGCGCTGTTCGAAGGCCTGTTCTTCGATGGCGATCGCTATGACCTTTCGGCAGTGGGCCGGGTCAAGCTCAACATGCGCCTCAGCCTCGATGCCGAGGACACCATCACCACGCTGCGCACCGAGGATATCCTCGCGGTGGTCAAGGAACTGGTCAACCTCAAGGACGGCAAGGGCGAAGTCGACGACATCGACAACCTTGGCAACCGCCGCGTCCGGTCGGTCGGCGAGCTGCTCGAGAACCAGTACCGCGTCGGCCTGCTGCGCATGGAACGCGCGGTCAAGGAACGGATGAGCTCGGTCGATGTCTCGACCGTGATGCCCAACGACCTGATCAACGCCAAGCCGGCTGTGGCCGCGGTGCGCGAATTCTTCGGCTCCTCGCAGCTCTCGCAGTTCATGGATCAGACCAACCCGCTCTCGGAAGTCACCCACAAGCGCCGCGTCTCGGCGCTTGGCCCGGGCGGCCTGACCCGCGAGCGCGCCGGTTTCGAAGTGCGCGACGTCCACCCGACCCACTACGGCCGGATCTGCCCGATCGAAACGCCCGAAGGCCCGAACATCGGCCTGATCAACTCGCTGTCGACCTTTGCCCGCGTCAACAAGTACGGGTTCATCGAAACCCCGTACCGCAAGGTGATCGACGGCAAGGTTACCGGCGACGTGATCTATCTTTCGGCGATGGAAGAGCAGAAGCATACCGTCGCCCAGGCCTCGGCCGAACTCAACAAGGACGGCTCGTTCGTCGAGGAACTGGTCTCGGCGCGTGAAGCCGGCGAATTCGTGATGGCCCCGCGCGATCACGTGACCTTGATGGACGTCAGCCCCAAGCAGCTGGTTTCAGTTGCTGCCTCGCTGATCCCGTTCCTTGAAAACGATGACGCCAACCGCGCGCTGATGGGCTCGAACATGCAGCGCCAGGCGGTGCCGCTGGTTCGCGCCGAAGCGCCGTTTGTCGGCACCGGGATGGAAGAAACCGTCGCGCGCGATTCGGGCGCGGCGATCGGGGCCTTGCGCGGCGGGATCGTCGACCAGGTCGACGCCACCCGCATCGTGATCCGCGCCTCGGGCGATATCGAACCCGGCCAGTCGGGCGTCGATATCTATACCCTCCAGAAGTTCCAGCGTTCGAACCAGAACACCTGCATCAACCAGCGTCCGCTGGTGAAAGTGGGCGAAGTGATCGAAACCGGCAGCATCATCGCCGATGGTCCTTCAACCGAGCTGGGCGAACTGGCGCTGGGCCGCAACAGCCTGGTCGCGTTCATGCCGTGGAACGGCTACAACTATGAAGACTCGATCCTGATCAGCGAACGCATCGTCAAGGACGATGTGTTCACCTCGATCCACATCGAGGAATTCGAAGTCATGGCCCGCGACACCAAGCTTGGGCCCGAAGACATCACCCGCGACATTCCCAACGTCGGTGAAGAAGCGCTGCGCAATCTCGACGAGGCAGGGATCGTCTACATCGGTGCCGAAGTGCACCCTGGCGACATCCTGGTCGGCAAGATCACGCCCAAGGGCGAATCGCCGATGACGCCTGAAGAAAAGCTGCTGCGCGCGATCTTCGGCGAAAAGGCTTCGGACGTGCGCGACACCTCGCTGCGGCTGCCCCCGGGGGTTGCCGGAACGATCGTTGAAGTGCGCGTGTTCAACCGCCACGGGATCGAAATCGATGACCGTGCCCGCCAGATCCAGAACGAGGAAATCGAACGCCTCGCCAAGGACCGCGAGGACGAACGCTCGATCCTCAACCGCGCCACCTACAACCGCTTGCGCGACATGCTGCTCGGCCAGGTTGCCGCCGCCGCGCCCAAGGGCTTCAAGAAGGGCGACACCATCACCGAGGCGGGCCTCGGCGAAGTGGAACGCCACGAATGGTGGAAGTTCGCGGTGGCCGACGACAAGGTCCAGGGCCAGCTCGAAGCGGTCAAGGCGCAGTACGACGCTACCGTCAAGGCGATCCAGGAGAAGTTCGAGGACCGCAAGGAAAAGCTCGAACGCGGCGACGAACTCGCCCCTGGCGTGCTCAAGATGGTCAAGGTCTTCGTCGCGGTGAAGCGCAAGCTGCAGCCGGGTGACAAGATGGCCGGCCGCCACGGCAACAAGGGTGTCATTTCGCGGATCCTGCCGGCCGAAGACATGCCGTTCCTCGCGGACGGCACCCCGGTCGATATCGTGCTCAACCCGCTGGGCGTGCCCAGCCGGATGAACGTCGGGCAGATCTTCGAAACCCACCTGGGCTGGGCCGCGCGCGGCCTGGGCAAGCAGATCGGTGCCGCGCTGGAAGACTGGCGCGCCGCCAACCCGAACCCCGAAGCCGCCGCACCGCCTACGGCGCTGGTCGACCGGCTGAAGGATATCTACGGGCCCCAGTACCACGCCGAGATCGAGGCACGCACGGTGGCCGAGATCGTCGACATGGCCGAGCTGCTGGAAGGCGGCGTCCCGATGGGCACCCCGGTGTTCGACGGCGCGCGCGAGAGCGACGTTTCGGCGATGCTGGAGAAGGCCGGGCTCGATACCTCGGGCCAGGTTACGCTCTACGACGGGCGGACCGGCGATGCCTTCGACCGCAAGGTGACGGTGGGCTACATCTACATGCTCAAGCTTCACCACCTTGTCGACGACAAGATCCACGCGCGTTCGATCGGGCCCTACAGCCTCGTCACCCAGCAGCCGCTGGGCGGCAAGGCCCAGTTCGGCGGCCAGCGCTTTGGTGAAATGGAGGTCTGGGCGCTCCAGGCTTACGGCGCTGCCTATACCTTGCAGGAAATGCTGACGGTGAAGTCGGACGATGTGGTCGGCCGCACCAAGGTCTACGAAGCGATCGTCAAGGGTGACGATACTTTCGAGGCCGGCATTCCCGAGAGCTTCAACGTGCTCGTCAAGGAAATGCGCAGCCTGGGCCTCAACGTCGAGCTTTCGAGCCTGACCGACGAGGACGACGACAGCGATTTCGCGGAGGCCGCGGAGTAACGGAGCGGGCGGCCCCTACCAGGCCGCCCTTCCCCGCCCCGCCCAACAGATTCACCCCCAGAGGGATTGAAACATGAACGACCTGACCAAGTTCACCAACCAGATTGCGAAGCCCGAGACCTTCGACCAGATCCAGATCGGGATCGCTTCGCCCGAACGGATCCGTTCGTGGTCTTTCGGCGAGATCAAGAAGCCGGAAACGATCAACTACCGGACCTTCAAGCCCGAACGCGACGGCCTGTTCTGCGCCCGCATCTTCGGCCCGGTGAAGGACTACGAGTGCCTGTGCGGCAAGTACAAGCGCATGAAGTACAAGGGCGTGGTCTGCGAAAAGTGCGGCGTCGAAGTGACCGTCACCAAGGTTCGCCGCGAACGCATGGGCCATATCGAACTGGCCGCGCCGGTCGCGCACATCTGGTTCCTCAAGTCATTGCCTTCGCGGATCGGCCTGCTGCTCGACATGCAGCTCAAGATTCTTGAGCGGATCCTCTATTTCGAAAGCTATGTGGTGATCGAGCCGGGCCTGACCCCGCTTGAAAAGTACCAGACGCTGACCGAAGACGAGCTCTACCAATACCAGGACGAGTACGGCGAAGACGCCTTCTCGGCCGGGATCGGTGCCGAAGCGGTCAAGCACATGCTGATGAGCCTCGACCTTGTGCAGGAAAAGGAAGACCTGCTCAAGGAGCTGTCCGAGACCAAGAGCGAGCTCAAGCCCAAGAAGATCATCAAGCGGCTCAAGGTCGTCGAAAGCTTCATCGATTCGGGCAACCGCCCCGAATGGATGATCCTCGATGTCGTGCCGGTGATCCCGCCCGAACTGCGCCCGCTGGTCCCGCTCGACGGTGGCCGCTTCGCGACCTCGGATCTGAACGATCTCTATCGCCGGGTGATCAACCGCAACAACCGCCTCAAGCGCCTGATCGAGCTGCGCGCGCCAGACATCATCGTCCGCAATGAAAAGCGCATGCTGCAGGAAGCGGTCGACGCACTGTTCGACAACGGCCGCCGCGGCCGGGTCATCACCGGCGCCAACAAGCGTCCGCTGAAGTCGCTGTCCGACATGCTCAAGGGCAAGCAGGGCCGGTTCCGCCAGAACCTGCTCGGCAAGCGCGTCGACTATTCGGGCCGCAGCGTGATCGTGACCGGTCCCGAACTCAAGCTGCACCAGTGCGGCCTGCCCAAGAAGATGGCGCTCGAGCTGTTCAAGCCGTTCATCTATGCGCGGCTTGACGCCAAGGGTCTGTCGATGACCTTGAAGCAGGCCAAGAAGTGGGTCGAAAAGGAACGCAAGGAAGTCTGGGACATCCTCGATGAAGTGATCCGCGAACACCCGGTGCTGCTCAACCGTGCGCCGACGCTGCACCGCCTGGGGATCCAGGCGTTCGAACCGGTGCTGATCGAGGGCAAGGCGATCCAGCTGCACCCGCTGGTCTGCTCGGCCTTCAATGCCGACTTCGACGGTGACCAGATGGCGGTCCACGTACCGCTGAGCCTGGAGGCCCAGCTCGAAGCCCGCGTGCTGATGATGTCGACCAACAACATCCTCAGCCCCGCCAACGGCAAGCCGATCATCGTGCCTTCGCAGGACATGGTCCTGGGGCTTTACTACCTCTCGATCGATCGTGAGAACGAGCCCGGGCAGGGCATGGTGCTGGCCGATATGGCTGAAGTCCACCAGGCGCTGTTCGCCGGGGCGGTGACGCTTCACTCGAAGATCGTGGCCCGCGTGCCGCAGACCGACGAGGCCGGCAACCAGTACATGAAGCGGTTCGAAACCACTCCGGGCCGGATGCTGATCGGCGAATGCCTGCCCAAGAGCCACACCGTGCCCTTCGACGTGGTCAACAAGGTGCTGACCAAGAAGGAAATCGGCGACGTTATCGATCAGGTCTATCGCCACACCGGCCAGAAGGACACGGTGCTGTTCGCCGACGCGATCATGGCGCTGGGCTTCCGCAACGCCTTCAAGGCGGGGATCTCGTTCGGCAAGGACGATATGATCATCCCCGACAGCAAGGTGGCGCTGGTCGACGAGACCAAGGCGCTGGTGGCTGACTACGAGCAGCAGTACCAGGACGGCCTGATCACCCAGCAGGAAAAGTACAACAAGGTGATCGACGCCTGGAGCCGCTGCGGCGACCAGGTTGCCAACGCCATGATGGAAGAGATCAAGGCCTCGCCGATCGATCCCGAAACCGGACGCCAGCGGCCGATCAACTCGATCTACATGATGAGCCACTCGGGCGCGCGTGGGTCCCCGACGCAGATGAAGCAGCTGGCGGGGATGCGCGGGCTGATGGCCAAGCCTTCGGGCGAAATCATCGAAACCCCGATCATCTCGAACTTCAAGGAAGGCCTGACCGTCCTTGAATACTTCAACTCGACCCACGGTGCCCGCAAGGGCCTCGCCGACACCGCGCTCAAGACCGCCAACTCAGGCTACCTGACCCGCCGCCTGGTCGACGTGTCGCAGGACTGCGTGGTGGTGATCGACGATTGCGGGACCGAGCGCGCGCTGGAAATGCGGGCGATCGTTCAGGGCGGTTCGACCATCGCCTCGCTCGGCGAACGGATCCTCGGCCGTACGCTCGCCGAAGACATCGCCGAAAAGGACGGCTCGATCGTGATGCCCAAGGGCACGCTGCTCGACGAAGCCGCGACCGCCCTGGTCGAAGCTTCGGGCGTCCAGGCGATCAAGATCCGCTCGCCGCTGATCTGCGAAGCCGAACAGGGCGTCTGTGCGACCTGCTATGGCCGCGATCTGGCCCGCGGAACCCCGGTCAACATCGGCGAAGCGGTGGGCGTCATTGCCGCCCAGTCGATCGGTGAGCCGGGCACCCAGCTGACCATGCGGACCTTCCACATCGGCGGCGCGGCACAGGTCAACGAGACCAGCCACCTCGAGGCGATCTGCGACGGGACCGTGGTCTACCGCGATATCCCGACCATCACCGACAAGCGCGGCCGCCGGCTGTCGCTGGCCCGCAATGGCGAAGTGGTGGTGATGGACAGCGAAGGCCGCGAACGCGCGATCCACCGCGTGCCCTATGGGACCCACTTGCTCCACGAAGACGGCGCGATCATCGCCGAAGACGATCGCCTCGCCGAATGGGATCCGTTCACCCTGCCGGTGATCACCGAAAAGCACGGCGTGGTGAAGTACCAGGACCTGATCGACGGCAAGACCCTGACCGAAGTGACCGACGAAGCGACCGGCATGACCAGCCGCGTGATCACCGAAAACCGCTCGGCCAGCCGCTCGAAAAAGGAAGACCTGCGTCCGCGCCTGACCCTGCTCGACGAGCAGTCGGGCGAGGCCGCGCGCTACATGATGGCGCCGGGCACCACTTTGTCGGTCGAAGACGGTCAAGAGGTTTCGGCCGGTGACGTGCTGGCCCGTGCCTCCAGAGAAGCCGCCAAGACCCGCGACATCACCGGCGGTCTGCCGCGCGTCGCCGAGCTGTTCGAAGCCCGCAAGCCCAAGGACAACGCGATCATCGCCAAGATCTCTGGCCGGATCGAATTCGTCCGCGACTACAAGGCCAAGCGCAAGATCGCGATCATCCCGGAAGAGGGCGATCCGGTCGAATACCTGATCCCCAAGGCCAAAGTGATCGACGTCCAGGAAGGCGACTGGGTCAAGAAGGGCGACAACCTGATCTCGGGCTCGCCCGATCCGCACGACATTCTGGAAGTGCTGGGGATTGAGGCTTTGGCCGAATACCTCGTCGCCGAAATCCAGGAAGTCTACCGCTTGCAGGGCGTGAAGATCAACGACAAGCACATCGAGGTGATCGTTCGCCAGATGCTGCAGAAGGTTGAGATCACCGATGGCGGCGATACCGTGCTGCTCGCCGGCGAACAGGTCGACCGCGAGGAAATGGACGAATTCAACGCCAAGCTGGCCCCCGGGCAGGCTCCGGCGGTGGGCAAGCCGGTGCTGCTGGGCATCACCAAGGCTTCGCTCCAGACGCGTTCGTTCATCTCGGCGGCTTCGTTCCAGGAAACCACCCGGGTGCTTACCCAGGCCGCGGTTGAAGGCAAGAAGGACAACCTGATCGGGCTCAAGGAGAACGTCATCGTCGGGCGCCTGATCCCGGCCGGGACCGGTGCGGGGATGAACCGCCTGCGGGTTGCCGCGACCAGCCGCGATGCCGCGCTGCGGGCCCAGTACCGCAAGCTGCAGGAGGCCCTGATCGCGCCTGACAGCGCCGCCGAAGAGCACGCCGCCGAACTGGCCCAGGGACCGGAAGCCGCCGGCTTCGCCGATCCGCTGGCCGCGGTCGAAGGCGAGAGCCACGGCACCGATGCCGATGCCGGCGAATACCTCAACCCGGAGGCAGCGGAAGGCCAGTAACAAGCCGTCGTCCCGGGCTTGACCCGGGACCGCGGGCCCTCAAAGCCAGCCCTTTTCGGCCAGCGATCCCGGCGTTCGCCGGGATGACGTGAACAAAGGCCCCGCCGGAGCGATCCGGCGGGGCTTTTTGCTTGTCGGTGCCAGGCTGCGATCAGAGGCGGTCGAGCCGCAGCCATCGCGGATCGCCCAGCCAGGCTTTGGCCAGGGATCGACGCGCTGCCGCCGCTTCCAGGCCGTTACCCAAGCTGGCTTCCGTTTGCGCCAGGCCATAGAGCGCCCAGGCGTTGTTCGGTGATTGGACCAGTGCACCCCTGAAGGCGTCGCGGGCGGCCTGCTTCTGGCCGGCGGCGAGCAGTGCGGCCCCCAGCGATTGCCGGACCGGGAAATACCAATAGGGCGGTTCCTGATAGGGGATCGTCGCCTCGATCGCGACTGCCTTGCGATAGTCTTCGACAGCGGCAGCGAATTGCCCTCGCAAATAGTGGCGTTTGCCGCGTGCGATATGCTCGGCCATTTGCAGCAGGTCGGGTGCGGGTACGCCCTGGGCCACCATCGCGGCGATGCCGTCGTGCCGCTTGAGCTGGTTCATCGCCGTGATCTCGGCTTCGAAGGCCTTGTCATTGCCTTGCTGGGCGCGGGCGAGCGCGCGCGCATGGTGCCGGATCGCGCGGGCATAAGGCAGGCGGGCATCGGGCTCCGCCATGGCCAGCACCAGGCCCGGGTCGGCGAATTGCGCAGCCGCCATGAACGGCGCGGCGTCGATGACCTGGATCCAGGCGATCTTTTGTGAAGTCGCCTGGTCGAGCGTGCCGCGCAGCCGCCGGGCCTCGCGAATTGCGGTGGCCATGTCGCCCGAAAGCTGGGCCGACATGACGATGAAATGGATGTTGTGTGGATAGTAGCCGTAGCGAAACAGGCTCTGGTCGTTCGATTCGCGGATAAAGGCTTCGTCGGCACGGGCAGCGGCCAGGTTCACCCGCATCGAATCGGCCTGGCGCCCGATGTTGATGTAGATATGCGCGGGCATGTGGATCAGGTGCCCGGCATTGTGCAATCCGGCACTCGCCAGACGATCGGCTGCTGCTTGGGCCAGGTGGGGATCGCGGCTGTTTTCCATCATGTGGATATACAGGTGAGCGGCCTGCACATTCTCGGGGCTGCGAGCCATGACTTTTTCAAGCAACCGCACCGCAGTCATGCTTCGCCCAACCGGAGTGACCTTGTCCGCCGTCCAGTAGTTCCAGGCCGTGGTGTCCATGACCGCTTCGGCAGCCAGTACCGCTACCTCGTCGCTGTCTGGAAAGGCCTCGGCGGCCTTGGTCATGGCGTCGGCATAGCTGCCATCGAGCGCGGCGCGGTCCGCACCCGGGCTGCGCGAATAGCGCAGCGCCAAGGCTCCGATCAGCGCCTGCTCGACCGGACTGGTCCCGCTGGCTAGCTCTTTTGCCCGATCAAGCGCGGCGAGCGCGGTTGCGACATCGCGGTCGTCCATCGCGGCGTTGATGTTCGGGCCCAGCGCCAGCGCCTCGCCCCAGAAGCACAGCGCACACTTGGGATCGAGCCGCTGGGCTTCGCGGAATGAACGAACCGCTCCGGCATGATTGAAGGAATAGGCCAGTGTCAGGCCCTGGCGGAAGTAACGCAGCGCCATTTCGTTGGAAGTGGTCGGCCTGAGCTTGCCAGTATCGAGATCGGGATAGAGCGGCATCGGCGCGCTTGCCTTGCTGAGCGGCGCCGTAGCGGCTGCAGCAGTGTCGAGGCTGGCAAACAACCCGGCTCGTCCTGACGGCCCACCGCATGATCTGGCCGCCAAACTTGCGGGATCAAACAGTTCCAGAAGGCGGTCGGAATAGGCCGCCTGGGTGCTGCTGCTCGCACCCAGCAGCAAGCCCAGAACCACTGTGCGATGAAAGATTCGATTGGGTCGGATCATATCAGCTCCCCCCGGATATGTGCTGTGATGCCAAGAGGCTCTCATACAATCCGGCCGTGGGCAATCGCGTTCGCTCGACCGGCGGGCCGCCGGACTGCGCTATCCATCATAGTTCTTGCAATCGCGAAGTTTTTTCTTCGCGCTGACGGTTTCCTACAATCGACATTTCGCGCCGCGTAGGAGATGATGCCCTAACGGAAATCACCCTTGCCCCGGAGGCACCCTATGCGCGCGGTCTGGAAGCTTGCCTTGCCTGCCCTTCTGCTGCTCCCCCTCGCCGCGCGGGGTGACTCTCCGCCGCGGGTGGTGCTGGCAACCTCGGGCACGGCGATGCCGGGCAGCGGGGCGATCGACCGGTTCACGATCCGCTTTTCCGATGCGATGGTGCCGCTGGGCGATCCGCGGGCCAAGCCAGCGGCCTCCAGCGATTGCCCGGGGGCGAGCGCCGGGCGGTGGGTCGATCCGCAGACATTCGTGATCGATTTCCAGCGCCCGCTGCCGGGCGGCACCTCGTGCAAGGTCAAGCTGCGCGACGGGATCACCACCCAGAGCGGGATCCGGGTCAGCGGGCAGGCGAGCTATTCGATCGACACCGCCGGGCCTTCGGTGCGCGGCGTCTTGGCCCCGGGTGAGCGCGGCAGCGATATTGATGAGGACCAGGTCTTCCTGGTCGCCACCAATACCCAGGCCGATCCGGCCTCGGTCGCGGCCAAGGCCGGCTGCGCGATCAACGGGGTGGGCGAAGTCGCCGCGGTCGATGTACTGCCCGCCGGCACCGCCGAATCGGTGCTGACGCAAATCGGCAGCGATGACTGGCGCACTTCGGACTTCCTGTCGGAAGCCGAGATTTCGACCCCGTTGCCCAGTGCCGCCGCCGCCCGCAGCGCCGCGCTGTCCAATGTGATCGCGCTGCGGTGCCGCCGTCCCTTGCCGCCGGGCAAGGACATGGCGCTGGTCTGGCCCAAGACCATTGCCGATCGCAATGGCAAGCTGGCCGGGCGCGACCAGCGCTTCGACTACACCGTGCGCGAGGCTTTCGAGGCGAGCTTTGACTGCACCCGTTCGAACGGCAAGTCGGCCTGCAACCCGATCACCCCGGTCCATCTGGCTTTCACCGCGCCGGTCGAGCGGGCCACTGCCCTGGCGGCGCGGCTCAAGCTGGCCGACGGGACCGAGCGCAAGCCGCGCACCGATTCGGACGCCAAGAACAATGCCGAGATTTCGGACCTCTACTTCGACGGACCTTTCCCCGCCGCGACCGGCGCGACGGTAACCCTGCCGGCGGGAATCAAGGACCTGTCGGGCCGGACGCTCGCCAACGCGGCGCGTTTCCCCTTGGCGGTCGGCTTCGCAGCCACTCCGCCGCTGGTCAAATTCGCCGCCGAGTTCGGGATCATCGAGGCGCGCGAGGGCGCGACGCTGCCGGTCACGGTCCGCGCGATCGAGCCGGGGCTGGTCGGCAAGGCCGCTTTTGTCACCGGACAATCGCTCAAGCTCCAGGCCGACGATGCCGCGATCGCCGCCTGGCTGCGCAAGCTCGATAAGGCCGAACGCAGCAACTATGAGTGGATCAAACGCAAGGACGGCACGTCCACCGCGATCAACCACACCCGCGACAAGCCGCTGCTGCCGCCGACCGGCACGCCGATGAAAGTTGCGCTGCCGGGGCAGGGCAAGGACTTCGAAGTGGTCGGCGTGCCGCTGGGCGGCAAGGGCTTCCATGTGGTCGAATTCGCCAGTCCCGCGCTGGGCGCGGCGCTGCTGGGGCGCCCGGTGCCGCGCTATGTCGCGGCCGGGGCCCTGGTCACCGACATGGCGGTGCACTTCAAATGGGGCCGCGAAAGCTCGCTGGTCTGGGTCACCTCGCTGGGCAATGCCGCGCCGGTTGCCAATGCTGCAGTGCGGGTCTCGGACAGCTGCTCCGGCAAACTTCTGGCCAGCGGGCAAACCGATGGCTCGGGCTTGCTGAAACTGGGCGCGGTGCTGGGCGATCCTGCAACCGGGGGCAGCTGCGAATCCGAATCGACCCATCCCTTGATGATCTCGGCCCGCGCGGGCGATGACATGAGCTTTACGCTGAGCAACTGGAACGACGGGATCTCGCCCTACGATTTCGAGATGGCGTTCGGCTACGGCGAGCCCGACGATGTGATCCACACCGTGTTCGACCGCGAACTGGTCCGCCAGGGCGAGACGGTGCATTTCAAGCACCTGCTGCGCCGTCCGGTCGGCCAGGGCTTCAGCATGGCCAAAGGCTTCACCGGCAAGCTGACTTTCGCCCACCTCGGCTCGGACACCGAATTCACGCAAGACGTGACGATTGGCAATGGCGGCAGCGCCGAGGGCCAGTGGACCGTGCCGCAAGGCGCGCCGCTGGGCGACTATGCGCTGCGCTTCGAAGCGCAGGGCAAGACCTTCTCGGGTGGCCAGTCAGTCCGCGTCGACGAATACAAGCTGCCCAACATGCGCGCGACGATCAGCGGGCCCAAGGAGGCGCTGGTCCAGCCCTCCAGCGTGCCGCTGGCGCTGTTCGTCGGTTACCTTTCGGGCGGCGGGGCAGGGGCCTTGCCGGTCACCTTGCGCAGCGATTTCAACGGTTATGTCCCGCTGCCCAAGGGCTATGAAGCGTTCAACTTTGGCGGCACCGAGGTCAAGGAAGGAACCCGCGCGCTGGGCGGCGACGGGGCCGAAGTGATGACCGGCGACGATCTGCCTTTCGCGCAGACCCTGCCGGTGACGCTTGGCGCCGACGGCACGGCGCGGACCGACGTGGCGGTCAGCCAGCAGATCACCGATCCGGTCAGCCTGATGGTCGAGATGGACTATCCCGATGCCAATGGCGAAACGCTGACCGCCAGCCGCCGGCTGACGCTCTATCCCGCTGCGCTGCGGGTCGGGATGAAGACCGATGGCTGGATGATGCGCGACGATGACTTGCGCTTGCAGGCCGTGGTGCTGGGGCTCGACGGGCAGCCGCTGGCGGCCAAGCAGGTCCAGGTCGATGTCTATTCGCGCCGGGTAATCACCGCGCGGCGGCGGTTGATTGGCGGCTTCTATGCCTATGACAACCAGGAGGAGGTCAAGAAGCTCTCAGCCGGATGCCGCACCACCACCGACCGGCTGGGCCGGGCTTCGTGCAAGATCGCGCCGGGGGTTTCGGGCGAAGTGACCGTGGTCGCCCGCGTCCGCGACGATCAGGGCCGCGAAAGCCGCTCGGTGCAGACCGTCTGGCTGGCCGGCAAGGACGACTGGTGGTTCGGCGGCGACAACGGCGACCGGATGGACGTGATCCCCGAGAAGACCGAGTACAAGGCCGGCGAAGTTGCCCGCTTGCAGGTCCGCATGCCGTTCCGTGAAGCCAATGCATTGGTCACGGTCGAGCGCGAGGGCGTGCTCGAAAGCTTCGTGACCAAGCTCGAAGGCACCGATCCGGTGGTCGAGGTCAAACTGCCCGGCTCGTTTGCGCCCAATGTCTATGTCTCGGTGATGGCGGTGCGCGGGCGCGTGGTCGGGGACGAAAGCTGGATCGTCCAGCTGGCGCAAGGGCTGGGCATCCCGCTCGGCGACAAGCAGCGCGTTGCCCCAACCGCGATGATCGACCTGGCCAAACCAAGCTACCGGATCGGCATGGCCGAAGTGAAGGTCGGCTGGGAAGGCCACCGGCTGGGGGTAACGGTCAAGCCTGAGCGCAGCCGCTATGGCGTGCGCGAGACTGCCAATGTCGCGATTGCCGTGACCAAACCCGACGGTCGGCCCGCCAGCAGCGCCGAAGTCGCTTTCGTCGCGGTTGACGAGGCATTGCTGCAACTGAAGCCCAACACTTCGTGGGACGTGCTCAAGGCCATGATGGGCGAACGCAGCCTTGAAGTGGCAACCTCGACCGCGCAGATGCAGGTCGTCGGCAAGCGGCACTATGGCAAGAAGGCCGTGGCCGCAGGCGGCGGCGGGGGCGATGCCTCGGCGGTCAACCGCCAGAACTTCCAGCCGGTGCTGCTGTGGAAAGGCCGGGTCGCGCTCGATGCAAATGGCCAGGCGAGCGTGCCGGTGCCGCTGTCCGATGCGCTCTCCAGCTTCAAGCTGGTCGCAGTCGCAACCGATGGCGCGCAGCTGTTCGGAAGCGGCCAGGCCGACTTGCGAACCGCACAGGACCTCTCAGCCTATCCCGGCCTGCCGCCGCTGGTCCGCACCGGCGACAGGTTCGATGCGGTCTACACTTTGCGCAACGGCACCGACAAACCGATGAAGATCGAGGCCATGCCGCAAGTCGAGCCTGCGCTCGATGGCCTCAAGCCGCAGAGCGTGACGATCCCGGCGGGCGGGGCCTCCACGCTGCGCTGGAATGTCACCGCGCCGGCCGATCCGGGCACGATTCGGTGGAAGCTCAATGTCCGCTCTTCGGACGGCAAGGCCAGTGATACCGTCTCGGGCAGCCAGGACGTGATCCCGGCGGTCCCGGTCGAAGTCTGGGCCGCGACCCTGCTGCGGGTTGGCGATCCCGCGCCGACCATCGCCGCCCCGGCGGGCGCGCTGCCGGGCGGCTACGTCTCGGTCGATCTCAGCGATACGCTCGCCGCGCCGCTAAGCGGGGTGCGGCAGTATATGACCAGCTATCCCTACGGCTGCTTCGAACAGCAGCTCTCGCGCATCGTCGCGACCGGCAATGTGGCGGCGTGGAAACCGCTGGCCGATGCCTTGCCGACCTACCTCGATGGCGATGGGCTGGTGCGTTACTGGCCCGACCAGCGGATGATGGGCTCGCCCGAGCTCACCGCCTATGTCCTTTCCACCACTTCGGCGGCGGGACTGACCATTCCCGATGAGCCGCGCCGCAAGATGATCGCCGCGCTGACCGGGGTGGTCGAAGGCAAGCTGGGCCGCAAGCGCTTCATCCGGGTCGACGAGCGGCCCTTGCGGATCGCCGCACTGGCCGCGCTGGCCCGCGCCGGGGCGGCAGATCCGCGGCTGCTCGCGCGGATCGACATGGTCCCGGCCGACATGCCGACCTCGGCGCTGGCCGACTGGATCGTCACGCTCGACCGCCTGCGCACCGCACCGCGGGCGGTGCTGATGCGCGCCGCGGCCGAGGGCGAGCTGCGCCGCCGGCTGGTCTACGAAGGCACCCGGCTCGACCTCGTCGATGCGCAGAACGCGCCGTGGTGGATGATGACCGGGGCCGACGAGATGGCGATCAAGGCGCTCGACGCGGTGATCGGCAAACCCGCCTGGAGCGCCGAGATTCCCAAGATGATGGTCGGCGTCGCCGCGCGGCAGCTGCGCGGGCACTGGGACACCACCCCGGCCAATGCCTGGGGCGTGCTGGTCACGAACCGCTTCGCCAAGGCCTATCCGGCCAGCGCGATTGCCGGGACCACCCAGATCGGCCTCGGCGCGGGCTTCTACAGCGTTTCGTGGCCGCGCAGCGGTTCGGCGCTCGAGCCGGTGCAGCTGCCCTTGGTCGATGCCCCGCTCAAACTGGCGCAACAGGGCGGAGCGGGTCCCTGGGCGACAGTCTCGGTCCACGCCGCGGTGCCGCTCAAGGAGCCCTTGATGGCAGGCTACCGGCTCAAGCGCGAAGTGGCGGTGATCTCGGCCAAGCAGCCGGGCAAGATCAGCCAGGGCGACGTTCTGCGGGTGCGGCTGACGATCCAGTCGGCGGCCGAACGCAACTGGGTTGTTCTCGCCGATCCGCTGGTGCCGGGCGCCAGCGTGATGTCGGGGCTGGGCGGGCAATCGCAGCTGCTGGAGAATGCCGGGGCGGCCTTCGCCAGCGATGCGGCCAGATCGGGCAGCGACGGATACAGCGGCTGGCCCAGCTACACCGAAAGCCGCCAGGGTTCATGGCGGGCCTATTTCGAATGGCTGCCGCGCGGGACAACCGTGGTTGAATACACCGTCCGGATCAACACTGCGGGCACTTTCGCGCTGCCCGCGGCGCGGGTCGAGGCGATGTACGCACCCGCGATCCGCGCGCAACTGCCGATCGCTCCGGTGACGGTGTGGGCGAACTAGTTGGACCGTGGAAGAACCGGAACCCGTTCGTCCTGAGGAGCTGCTGAGCGATAGCGAAGTGGCGTCTCGAAGGACCGCGCGCGGCGGTGGTTCGAGACGGGCCTTCGCATACGCTCAGTCCCTCCTCACCACGAACGGATCCGTCGGCAGTGCGCTGTCAGCCGCGCGCCGCCACCCGGCCCGGCTGCTGCTGGGGCTGGCAGCGCTGGTCTTTGCCGCGCTGTGGTGGTGGACCGCGCCGCCGCAGGTTCCGGCCTTTGCCGACCTCAAGCGGCAGTGGAAATCGAGCGAAGCCTGGCTCCACGCCCGCGACGGCAGCCTGCTCAGC
>JANPMA010000015.1:0-2711 GCA_031422595.1 Novosphingobium sp.
GCCGACGCGGTGATCGCCTATGTCCGCGCCGAGGGGCTGAGCGCCGACTGGCTGCTCGAAACCCATGCCCATGCCGATCACCTCTCGGCCGCGCCCTATCTGAAGGAACAGTTGGGCGGGGCGATGGCGATTGGCGCGGCGATCACCACGGTGCAACAGACCTTTGCCAAGGTCTTCAACGAGCCCGAGACTTTTGCCCGCGACGGATCGCAGTTCGACCGCCTGTTCGCCGATGGCGACAGCTTCGATCTGGGCGAACTGACGGTGACGGTGCTGCACGTGCCGGGGCACACCCCGGCCTGCCTGGCCTATGTGATCGGCGATGCCATGTTCGTCGGCGATACGCTGTTCATGCCCGACTATGGCAGCGCGCGCTGCGATTTTCCCGGCGGCGATGCCCGCACGCTCTACCACTCGATCCGCCGCCTGCTGGCGTTGCCGGACGAGACGCGCCTGTTCCTGTGCCACGACTATCTGGCCCCGGACCGAAATGACTATGTCTGGGAAACCACGGTCGCCGCGCAGCGCGCGGGCAATGTGCATGTCCATGACGGGATCGGCGAGAATGCCTTCGTTGCCATGCGCGAAGCGCGCGATGCCACGCTGGCCATGCCGCGGCTGATCCTGCCTTCGGTTCAGGTCAACATCCGCTCCGGGCACTTTCCCGAGCCCGAAGCCAACGGCGTCAGCTACCTCAAACTGCCGCTCAACCTGCTGTGATCGACACCGCACAAGCCGCGCTTGCTGCGCTTTCGGGCGTGGCGGTGGGATTCACCCTGGGGCTGGTCGGCGGGGGCGGGTCGATCCTGGCGGTGCCGCTGATGGTCTATGTCGTCGGCGTCAAAAGCCCGCACGTGGCGATCGGCACCTCGGCGCTGGCAGTGGCGGTCAATGCGCTGGCGGGCCTGGCCAACCATGCCCGCGCCCACAACGTCAACTGGCGCTGCGGCGGGACCTATGCGCTCGCCGGAGTGGCCGGAGCCTTCGCCGGATCGAGCCTGGGCAAGGCCTTCGACGGGCAGAAGCTGCTGTTCCTGTTCGCGCTGCTGATGCTGGTGGTGGCGGGGGTAATGTTCAAGGGGCGCGGCGATCAGGGCGTCGAAGGCGTGGTCTGCAACCGCGACAATTTCCCCAAGGTCGCCACATTCGGGTTCGGCACCGGGGTGCTTTCGGGCTTCTTCGGGATCGGCGGAGGCTTTCTGATCGTGCCCGGGCTGATCGCCTCGACCTCGATGACGATCTACCGCGCGATCGGCACCTCGCTGGTCGCGGTCAGCGCCTTTGGCCTGACCACCGCGCTCAACTATGCCCTGTCGGGCATGCTCGACTGGGGCCTGGCCGCCAGCTTCATCGCCGGGGGCGTGCTGGGCAGTTTCGCGGGCACCTCCGTGTCGCGGCGGCTCTCGGCTGGCAAGGGGCGGCTCAACACCGTGTTCGCGGCAATGATCGTGGTGGTGGCGCTCTATATGCTGGCGCGCAGCTGGCAGGCGCTTGCCGCTTGAGCATGGCGCACATTGCGCTAGGCTGATTCCAAGGCGCCGCGACAGGGGCCAAGGGGGTATGCGGGTGTCACTGGGAATTGCACTGCCGGAAGGCTGGCCGGCCAGGTCGCTGGGCGAAATCGAGGCGGTGCTCTGCGCGCCGGGCATGCCGTTTGAGACCGAAATGGTCACGATCCGCGGGGTGTCGACCCGGGTCTGGAAGAATGCCTTGCCCAGCCTCGCCGCGCTGGTCGCGCACGGCCGCACGCATGGCGATGCTACCTTCCTGGTCTATGAGGATGAGCGCGTTTCCTATGACGCCTGGCACCGCGCAGTGGCGGCCTTTGCGGCGCACCTGCAGAGCCTGGGCGTGGCCAAGGGCGACCGGGTGGCGCTGGCGATGCGCAACCTGCCCGAATGGCCGGTGGTGTTCTATGCTGCGGTTTCGATCGGGGCGATCTGCGTGCCGCTTAACGCCTGGTGGACCGGGCAGGAGCTGGCCTATGGTCTCAATGATTCGGGCGCGAAAGTGCTGGTCTGCGATGCCGAGCGGCTCGAGCGGATCCTTCCACACCGCGCCGAGCTGCCCGCTATGGAGGCGGTGATCGCCTCGCGGCTCGAGGCGCCGGTCGAGGAGGCGGTGCGGCTGGAGGATGTGATCGGGCCAAGTTCGGCCTGGTCTGCGCTGCCCGACGCCGAGCTGCCCGCGGTGGAGCTGCAGGCCGACGATCCGGCGACGATCCTCTATACTTCGGGCACCACCGGCAATCCCAAGGGCGCGCTGGGGACGCATCGCAACTTCCTTTCGAACATTCTCTCCAGCGGCTATGTCGCGGCGCGGTCGATCTTGCGGCGGGGCGAGCCACTGCCCGAGCCGGCGAAGAAAGTGCTGCTCACCGTGATCCCGCTGTTCCACGCCACCGCCTGCAGCGCGACGATGATGGGCGCGGTCGCGGGCGGGCATACCATCGTGCTGATGTACAAGTGGGACCCGGTGAAGGCCTTTGGCATCATCGAGCGCGAAAAGGTCAGTGCCACCGGCGGGGTGCCGACCATCGCCTGGCAGCTGATCGAGCATCCCGAGCGGGTCAACTACGATCTCTCGAGCATCGAAAGCATTGCCTATGGCGGCGCACCCTCTGCGCCCGAGCTGGTCAAGAAGATCTATGAGACCTTCGGCGCGATGCCTGGCAACGGCTGGGGCATGACCGAGACCACCGCCACGGTCAC
>JANPMA010000016.1:0-16223 GCA_031422595.1 Novosphingobium sp.
CTGCCCGCCCAACGAGGACATGGCAGCAACGATCGTGCACGCCGAAAACCAGTTCGTTTCGGGCGATTACGAAGGCGCGCGCAAGACGCTGCATTCCTCGCTGGGGCGCAACCGCAAGCACGGCAAGGGCTATCCGGTCGAGCTGTCGAATGTACTGCGCGCCAATGGCCGGGTTGCCGAACATCTGGGCGAGGCCAAGGACTTCCAGCTCTCCACGCTCGACATGCGCGACACGCTGAAGGACGGCTTTGGCGAGAATGACTTCCGGGTGCTGGTCGCTCAGGTCGAGGTTGGCGACAGCCGCGCCAAGCTGGGCTATCCCGAAGAGGCCGAGCGGATCTACCGCGATGTCGAAAAGCGTGCGCTGGCGGCCAAGCAGTTCCGCATCGCCAGCTTTGCCCGGCTGCGACTGACCTTGCTGGCCCAGGCCCGCTTTGAGGACGATCCCAATTCGCGCAACGCCGCTGCGCTCGATTCACGGCTGGCCGCATTGATCGATAGCCCACTGGCCGACAGCGGCGATTTCGTGATGGCCGCCAACGTGCTGCGTGCGCGCAAGGACCGCCGCAGCGGATCAACCGCCAGCACCGACGAACTCGTCAAGACTTTCGCCAGTTCAGGTGGCGCGACCCGCCCGGTCCTGTTGTTTGCCGAGCCGGTATCGCAAATCGACCCGTTCGAAGGGCAGTCATCGGGCCCGGCCTGGACCCGTTGGTCAAACAACCGCTACGGCCAATGGGTCGATGTCGGCTTCTGGATCGGTCAGGACGGCAAGGTCAGCGATGTCGAGGTGCTGCGCCAGAAGGGTTCGACCGACTGGACCAAGCCGGTGATGAAAAGCATCGCCCGGCGGGTCTATGCCCCGCTGCGTCAGAACGGGGATTCAACCCCCGGTTTCTACATGGTCGAACGCTACACACTGACCGCGCGGGTCACCCAGGGTGAAGAAACCGGCACCCGCCTGCGCATCCGCGAATCCCGCCCGCGGATCGAAATGCTGGAGCTGACTCCCGACGCTGGCGAAGCCAAGGTCGCGAAAACCGATTAGGCTCTTGCGGCGGCGCGGGCTTTGCGTTCGCGCACCACTAGCCAGCAGAACAGGCCGATCGGTCCAACCAGGAAGGTCAGTAGCAGGAACGGCAGCTGGAGCAGCCGCGAGAAGTCCTTTGCGTCAGCATCGCGGCTGATCCACATGCCTGTGAACAAATCGAAAGCCAGGTAGTGAGTCCAGCCGATCACCACCCCGCCGTCGCTGCCGAAAAACGCGCGAATGCCTTCGATACTGGTGAATGATGCTTCTGCGCTGCCCGGTCCCTGAAGGGGATCGACCAGCCCGCCCATCACCGTGGCGAACAACACCAAATAGGTGAAGCACAACAGCCCCACGCCAAGATACATGATCGCCGAATGGGTCAGCGGCTTGCGCGGGAAAAACAGCAGCAGAACCCAGGCGAGCGCCGCCCAGATATTGGTGAAAGCAAATAGTGCATGCCACATGGCGTCCGTTCCTATCCTTGGCTGTCACCCTTCCACACCAGCACCGGCTTGCGGGCTGCCTGGGTTTCATCCAGGCGGCGGCGCGGGGCGAAGTGGGGGGCGCTCTTGAGGCTCTCATCGCCTTGCTTGGCACGCCGCGCAAGGCTTTGCAGGCTGGCGATAAATCGGTCGAGCCCGGCCTTGCTTTCGGTCTCGGTCGGTTCGACCAGCATTGCGCCGTGGACGACCAGCGGGAAATAGACCGTCATCGGGTGAAAACCCTCGTCGATCAGGCCCTTGGCAATGTCGAGCGTGGTGAAACCATCGGCCAGGCCGGCATCGCTGAACAAAGCCTCATGCATGCACGGACCAGAGGCACCAAAGGGTGCCTCAAGGTGCCCTTCGAGTGCCCTCAAGACGTAGTTGGCGTTGAGCACGGCGTCCTCAGCCACCCGGGCCAGGCCATCCGCGCCGTGGCTGAGGATATAGGCCAGCGCCCGGGTGAACATGCCCATCTGCCCATGGAACGCGGCCATGCGTCCGAACGAATGCGGGTGAAGGTCGGCGGCGTCCTCTTCCTCGATCAACAGCACGGTGCCATCGGCCTGGCGGGCGGTGAAAGGCAGCGGACCAAAGGGCGAGAGTGCTTCGCTCAACACCACCGGACCCGAACCCGGCCCGCCCCCGCCGTGCGGGGTGGAGAAGGTCTTGTGGAGGTTGATGTGCATCGCATCGATGCCGAGGTCCCCCGGGCGCACCTTGCCAACGATCGCGTTGAAGTTGGCGCCATCGCAATAGACGTATCCGCCCGCGGCGTGGACCGCGTCGGAGATCGTCTTCATCTCGCGCTCGAATAGCCCGCAGGTGTTGGGGTTGGTGATCATCACGCCCGCAACATCCGGCCCCAGCCGCGCCTTGAGTGCCGCGAGGTCAACGCGGCCCTCGGCGGTGGCGGGGATGTTCTCGATTGCAAACCCGGCGAAGGCAGCGGTGGCGGGGTTGGTGCCGTGGGCGCTTTCGGGCACCAGCATCACCCGGCGGTCCTCACCCCGGGCCTGCAGCGCGGCCTTGATGCACAGCACCCCGCAGAGCTCGCCGTGGGCCCCGGCCTTGGGAGTCATCGCCACGCCGTGCATGCCGGTCAGCGCGATCAGCCAGTGCGCCAGCTGGTTGATCACCTCAAAGGCACCGCGTGCAGCCTGCTGCGGGGCGAGCGGGTGGAGATCGGCAAACCCGGCCATCCGCGCGACCTTTTCATTGAGCCGCGGGTTGTGCTTCATGGTGCACGATCCCAGCGGGAACGGCCCGAGGTCGATCGCATAGTTCTGGCGGCTGAGCCGGGTGTAGTGGCGCACCGTTTCGGGCTCACTCAGCCCCGGCAGCGCGGGCACTTCGGCGCGCAGGAACTTCGCCAGCCCGACAATCGGTTCGGCACCGGCTTCGTCGATATCGACGCCGTAAGTGTCCGGGCGGCCCAGCTCGAAGATCAGCGCCTCTTCCAGCATCAGCGCCCTGTCGCCGCTGGCAGTGGCCTGACCGGCCGTTTCAGCGCTGCCCATTTCCGGGCGCCAGCCGCTTGCATTCACGCCGCTCATGCCAGCACTCCTTCCAGCGCTTGGGCGAGCGCTGCGATATCCTCGTCGGTGGTCATCTCGCTGGCGCAGACCAGCAGCCCGTTCGCGAGGTCCGGCGCATCGGGATAGAGCCGTCCCAGCGAGACCCCGCCCAGGATCTGCTGGTCGGCCAGCTTGCGCACCACTTCGCGCGCGTCGCTTGGTAAGACCACGGTGAACTCGTTGACGTAAGCGCTGTTGAGCACCGAGACCCCCGGCACCTTGGCCAGCCGCGCCGCGGTCTGCTGCGCGCGGGCGTGGTTCAGACGGGCCAGTTTGTTCAGCCCGGTCCCGCCCAGCAAGGTCATGTGAATACTGAAAGCCAGCGCGCAAAGCCCTGCATTGGTGCAGATATTGCTGGTCGCCTTTTCACGCCGGATATGCTGCTCGCGGGTCGAGAGCGTCAGCACGAAGCCGCGCTTGCCTTCGGCATCGACGGTCTCGCCGCAGAGCCGCCCGGGCATCTGCCGCACGAACTTTTCGCTGCACCCAAACAGGCCCAGATACGGCCCGCCGAACTGAAGCCCGACGCCGATCGACTGCCCCTCGCCCACCACGATATCGGCACCGAGCTTGCCCGGCGCTTCGATCAGCCCCAGCGCGACCGGCTCGGTCACCACCGCCACCAGCAGCGCGCCGTGCGCATGCGCGGCTTCGGCAATCACGGCCAGATCGGTCGGGCGGCCGAGGATGTCGGGATACTGCACCACCACGCACGAAGTCGTATCGTCGATTGCGGCGATCACCCCCTGGGTGTCGGGATCGGCGGTCAGCCCCGGCGCGGCCCACTCGATCGTGTCGCCGGTGAACTTGGCCATGGTTCGCACGGTCGAAACGTAATGCGGATGCAGCCCCGAACACAGCACCGCGCGGCTGCGCTTGGTCACCCGCCCGGCCATCGCCACGGCCTCCCAGCACGCGGTCGAGCCATCGTACATCGAGGCATTGGCGATCTCGGTTCCCAGCAGCCGCGCGACCTGGGTCTGGAACTCAAACAGCATCTGCAGCGTGCCCTGCGCGATTTCGGGCTGGTAGGGCGTATAGGCCGTCAGGAACTCGCCGCGCTGGATCAGGTGATCGACCGAGGCCGGGACATGGTGGCGATAGGCCCCCGCCCCCAGGAAGAACGGCACCTGCCCGGCGGCCAGGTTCTTGCCCGCCAGCGCGGCCATGTGCCGCTCAACCGCCATTTCGCTGGCGTGCATCGGCAGCCCGGCAATCGGTCCGGACAGGCGGGCTTCGGCGGGGACATCGACGAACAGGTCATCGACCGCGCTTGCGCCGATAACGCCAAGCATTTCGGCCCGGTCGGTGGGGGTCAGGGGAAGGTAGCGCATTGGAACTCCTTAATTCCTCCCCTTCAGGGGAGGTGGCAGCCGCAGGCTGACGGAGGGGGCTGCCGGTTTAAGCCTTCGCAGCAGTGTCGCGTGAGGGCGTTAGCCCCCACCACCACCCTGCGGGCGGTCCCCCTCCCCCGTTTCGGGGAGGATCTACAGCCCCGCCACGAACTCGTCGTAAGCGGCCTTGTCCATCAAGCCATCCAACTCTCCGGCGTCGCTCAGCGTCAGCTTGAACAGCCAGCCCGCGCCTTCGGGGTCGGTGTTGACCAGTTCGGGCTCACCATCGAGCGCACCGTTGGCTTCGGTGACTTCGCCGCTGGCGGGCGAATAGACGTCGCTGGCGGCCTTGACGCTGTCGACCACGCAGGGCGCGTCGCCCTTTTTCACGGCGGTTCCGGCGGCGGGCAGATCGACGAACGTGATGTCGCCCAGCTGGCCTTGTGCATAGTCGGTGATGCCGACCGTGGCGTGCGCGCCATCAACGTCGATCCATTCGTGGTCCTGGGTAAAGTAACGGGTCATGCAGGAGGACTCCTTAGCGGTAATAGCGATGGGGAACGAAAGGCATGGGGACCACGCGGGCCGCAAGGCGCTTGCCGCGCACGTCGATTTCGAGCGCGGTGCCGGGGGCGGCGTGGGCCATATCGACATAGGCCATGGCGATCGGGTGGCCGAGTGTGGGCGAGAAACCGCCCGAAGTCAGCACGCCAACCTTTTGATCGCCGCTGTAAACTTCGGCGCCCTCTCGCGCGGCCTGGCGGCCTTCGAGCGCGAGACCCACGCGCTTTTGCGGCGTCCCTTCGGCCAGCTCGCGCAGCACGCGGTCCGCGCCGAGGAACCCGCCTTCAGTCCGGCGGCGCTTGTTGACCGCGAACAGCAGGTCGGCATCGACCGGCGAATGTTCGGGTGAAAGGTCATGGCCATAGAGCGGCAGCCCCGCTTCCAGCCGCAGGCTGTCGCGGGCGCCCAGGCCAATCGGCTGGACCTCCGGCTGGGCACAGATCGCATCGGCGATTGCCTCGGCGCTTTCGGCCGGCAGCGCGATTTCGAACCCGTCCTCACCGGTATAGCCCGAGCGGCTGATCCAGACCTCGACGCCGGCAATCTTGAACTGCCCGCCCTTCATGAACTTGAGCGCCGAGAGCGGCCATTCGCCAGTCGTGACCCGCTCCAGCGCCGCGGCCGCCTGGGGGCCCTGCAGCGCGAGGAGGGCATTGTCCTCCATGTACGTCATGGTCACTTCGTCGGGCAAATGCTCACGCAGGTGGCCCATGTCGTCCCACTTGGTCGCGCCATTGACCACCAGATAGAAGCCTGAATTCCAGCGCGTGACCATCAGATCGTCGAGGATCCCGCCATGTTCATCGAGCAGCATCGAATAGCGCGGACCAAACGGTTTGAGCGTGCCCAGATCGATCGGCAGCACGGCCTCAAGCGCGGCTTCGACGCCCTCGCCGCTGATGAACAGCTGGCCCATGTGGCTGACGTCGAACAGCCCGGCGCTGGTCCGGGTCCATTCGTGTTCGGCCAGGATCCCCCCACCTTCGACATTGTACTGGACCGGCATCCAGTAGCCCGCAAACTCGACCATCCGGCCGCCGCGCGCGCGGTGCCACTGATCGAGCGGCAGGGTCAGGACTTCGATTTCTTCGTTATCTTCGGCTTCGGACACAGGCACAGCTCCGCTATAGACGCGTTCTCTGTGCCCCCTCTGTCACGGAAACCTGAGAGCTTTCCCCGGCCCGTCCCTTTTGCAAGGACTGCCAGGTTACCCCTTCGGCGGGAGGTCTAATTCGGGGACACAATACTAATTAACCCAGCAACTCCGAACAGCAATGGCCCGGTGATCGCAAATTAGTATTGTGTCCCCGAATTAGACCTCCTCTTTCCAGAGCATCGCTATCGACCCACGCGGTCCTTTTGCCTGAGAGATTCCGGGGCGGTTGCTCCTTCGGCGGCCAGTGAAGAATCACCAGCCCTCTCCCGCGCGATCAGCGACACTTATGCTCATGACGGTATGACCTTATGGTGTCAATGGCGGGGAGCTTTCCTCCCCGGAACGGGGAGGGGGACCATTCTCGAAGAGAATGGTGGAGGGGTACGGGCGAGTGATCCTGACGGTGAAGGACTGCGCGGGGAGTTGGCCGGCGAGGTAGTGACCACCTGCGCGTACCCCTCCACCATGCTTCGCATGGTCCCCCTCCCCGTTCCGGGGAGGATCAGGCCCTGCTCGCCGCCCTTAGAATCGCGTCGTGTTCGAACACAAACCGTCCGGCCATCTTCTCGCGGGTCAGTCCGACGATCGCCCTGGCCACTACATCGGCGCGGATCGAGCGGTATTTGGAATAAGCCCCGTGCAGGAACAGATCGAGCAGCGGACTGGCCACCATGCCCAGCTTTTCGGCCACGCGCAGTTCCTCGCGCGGGCCGCGCAGCAAGCCAGGGCGCAGGATATCAAGCCGGGGAATCCTTACCCGGCCAAGTTGCTGTTCGACCTCGCCCTTGACCTTGAGGTAGAAGTTATTTGAAGCGGGGTCCGCGCCGACAGAGCTGATCGCAATCATCTGCCGCAGCCCCAGCTCCTTGGCGGCCTTGGCGCAGCTAAGTACCAGGTCCTGATCGACGCTGCGGAATGCGGCCTCGTCCTTGCCGGCCTTAGCCCAGGTGGTGCCCAGCGCGCAGACCAGCACATCGGCATTGGCCGCAGCGATCGCATCGGGCCAGCCCTCGGGCGGGGCCACCAGCATTTCCATCCGCGCGCCCGGCGGCAACTGGGCCTCGCGCCGGGCAATCCCGATCATCCGCACATCGCTGCGCCCTACGGCCAGCTGGATCAGGCTCATCCCGATCAGTCCGGTCGCGCCAACCAGGGCGATGCGGGTAGGTTTAGACATTCCTGAGCCCCTCCGGCGTGCGGCCATAGATCTTGGCGTGGGCGGAAATCGCGAAGCGGTCGGTCATTCCGGCGACGTAATCGGCGATATGCCGGCTGCGCACGGGTTCTTCCTGCGGCAGGCGGGCCAGCCAGCCCTGCTCCATCAGCGTGGGATCCTGGGCATAAGCGGCATAGAGCTCGGCAATCACCGCGCGGGCGCGGTCGGCAGTCTGGAGCTGCTGCGGGTGGTGATAGAGCTTGTCGTACATGAAAGCCTTGAGGCCGCGTTCATGCGCCGCCATCGCCGGGCTGAAGGCGGCGAGCGCGTGCCCTGCGGCGCGCACCGCCTCGGCGCTGTCGAGCCCTTCCGCGCGCTTGGTGGTCTCGGCGATCAGATCGTTGACCATCAGCCCGATCTGGCTACGGACCAGCTCGCGCAGGCGGCGGTCTTGCGGGGCGTCGGGAAACCTGGCCTCGATCGCGCGCCATTGATCGGCGACCGCATCCAGGGTCAGCAGTTCGTCAAGTTCGAGGAACCCCGCGCGCAGGCCATCGTCGATATCGTGGTTGTCATAGGCGATGTCATCGGCCAGCGCGGCGACCTGCGCCTCAAGGCTGGGCCACATGGTCAGCTCGAGCGGGAATGCCGCGTTCAGCTCTTCGAGCGCCCAGGGGATCATGCCGAGCGGGCCATTGTGCTTGGCCAGCCCTTCGAGCACTTCCCATGACAGGTTCAGCCCCTCGTGCTCGCAATAGGGGCTCTCCAGCCGCATCAGCACCCGCAGGCACTGGGCGTTGTGATCGAACCCGCCCCACTTGCCCAGCGCATTGTTCAGTGCGTCCTCGCCGGCATGGCCGAACGGCGGATGGCCAATATCGTGGGCCAGGCACAGCGCCTCGGTCAGGTCTTCGTCCAGCCCCAGCGCGCGGGCGATCACCCGGCCGATCTGCGCCACTTCGAGGCTGTGGGTGAGCCGCACGCGGTAGTGATCGCCATCGGGCGCGACGAACACCTGGGTCTTGTGGCGCAGGCGGCGAAAGGCGATCGAATGGACGATCCGGTCGCGGTCGCGCTGGAAGGCACTGCGGGGCCCGCGCGCCAGCGACTGCTCGATCGCAAACTCGCGCCCCGGGCTGCGGGCCGGATCGGAGGCGTAGGGGGCCACTAGATCCTCCCCGGCACGGGGAGGTGGCAGCCGGAACGGCTGACGGAGGGGGCTGGCGGCAAGGCGCTGTGTGCGCGGCAAGCCCCCTCCACCATCCTTCGGATGGTCCCCCTCCCCGTTTCGGGGAGGATCATTCGCCCAGGATCCAGTCCACCGCGGCCTCGGCGTGGATCCGGGTGCAATCGTAGATCGGCAGCACGTTGGCATCGACCGGTACCACCATTTCAAGTTCGGTGCAGCCCAGCACAACGGCTTCGGCCCCGTCCTGTTCAAGGTTGGTGATGATGGTCTTGAGCTCGCGCTCGGCCTGGCGGCTGGCCTTGCCCAGCAGCAGCTCGTCGTAGATAATCCGGTCGAGCGTTTCGACGAATTGCATCTCGGGCGGCAGCAGCTCGATATCGCGCTGGATCAGCTTCTGGCGATAAAAGCTTTCAAGCATGACATTGCGGGTGCCGATCAGCCCGGCCTTCTTGACCCCGTCCGCCTCCATCCGCGCGGCGACGCATTCGGCGATGTGGATCACCGGCACTTTCACTGCCGCGGCGACCTGGTCATAGACCTTGTGCATCGAATTGGCCCCGATCAGGATCGCGGTGGCCCCGGCTTTCTCAAGCCGTTTGGCGCTGGCGGCCAGCACTTCGGCGGCGCGCTTCCACTCATCGGGGGTGGACAGCCGGGAGAGGTTCGCAAAATCGAGGCTCTCGATCAGCAGCGGCGCGCTCGCGCGCTCGCCGGCGCGGGCCTGAACCAGCTTGTTGATGTGTTCGTAATAGGTGCGGGTCGACAGCCAGCTCATGCCGCCGATCAGGCCGATTTTGCGCAAGTTCAAACTCCCCGGGCTGGATATCCCTGTTTGGCCGCCACTTAGGGGACGGGGGGCGTCAGGTCCACCCCGCAGCTTAGCGCATCCCCGCAATCCACGCCCGGATCACCGCCTCACCCGCCGGATCGCGGCTCTCGCGGCCCAGCTCGGGCATGGCCACCCCGCCTTCGGTGCTGGCCATCCGGTACATCAGGATCGAATGGTCGGGATCACCCGGAACCACGTCGAACTCAAAGGCCCCCGCCCCGCGTCCGGCCGCGACCGGGCGCTTGCCAACCCCCAGCGCGGCAGCGTCTTTTTCGAGCCAGCCGAGGTAGAGCCCTGAATTCGAGGCCGCGCCCTTGGCACTGTGGCAATGCGCGCAATTGGCATCGAGATAGCCGCGTGCGGCGTCGGCGACGGATACTTTGGCGCGGTCTTCCCACAGCGGCACGCGGTGGGCCACCGTGGGCACCTTGTCGAGCTTGCCGGCCCTGGCGAAGGCCCCCAGCCACTGCGCCGAAAGGTTGTAGGCCTTGGGCCCGATCGGCATGGTAGCACCATCCTGGCTGTGGCAATCCTTGCACTGGTTCTTGTTGGGCACGGCGTAGGAAATCGCCTGGCCCGCAGGCGTCGTCAGTTCGATCCGCTTGCCCGCCAGCGCCAGCCGCGATTCGCTCTGCTCCGCGTTCCAGACATAAGGCAGCGCCACCCAGCCATCCGCGCGGTGCAGCAGCACGCGGGTTTCGATCAGCTTGCCGCCAAAGGCGAAGTGCTTGATCAGCGCCGATCCGATCGGGAAATCGAGCAGGCCATCACCTTGAGCCTTGGCCTTGAGCCCGGCAGGGAGATAGACAAAGCGGTGCTTGTCCGAACCGTCCGACCACAGCGGGGTCTGGAGCCGGTAGGGGGTAACGCCCTTGGCCGGCCTTGTCCCCGCTGCGTCGGTGAAGAAGCCGAACTGCGCCAAGGTCTGCGGAAAAGTCGGGGCGGCAACAACAGCATCGTTGACCGGA
The DNA here is from genome assembly GCA_031422595.1 of Novosphingobium sp. Taxonomy (GTDB): domain Bacteria; phylum Pseudomonadota; class Alphaproteobacteria; order Sphingomonadales; family Sphingomonadaceae; genus Novosphingobium. Next base: position 10,289 of record JANPMA010000016.1, read on the forward strand.
CGCGCCGCAGGCCTGGCCGCCAGCGCGGCGGCCGAAAGCAGCAGCGCGGCGGCGAGCAGCCTCATGGCCGGGCGCGGGCGTCCAGCGCGGCCGGGGCGCCGCGATCATGACCACCGGTTAATAAGACCGGCGGGACTGGAGCGAGCTTTATCATGTGCGGCTTGGCCTCCTTCATCCCACCAGCTGACGCTGCTCCATCAAGCGACAGCACCGGACCTGAAATCGAAGCAAACGGCCATGCCTTGCTCACCCCGTCCCACACAATCCCGGGCAACGCACCGCCGAACGCTGCGGCGAGCTGGTCGCCGCCGGGAATCTGAGGTTCGTTACCCCCACCTAGGATCCCGTTCGGGCCTACCACGATGCGGCGTGGATCGGGATTGTAAGTCTTGTCGGTGAAGGGCTTGGGGTAGCTGACCACCAGCACCTGCGCAGTCGGATTGTCGACCAGCGTGTTATACCGGATTTCGACGTAGTCGTTTGCCATCACCATCACCCCGGTGCCGCGCGGCACTCCGGCGACGATGTTGCCTTTGGGGGCAAAGTTTGGCGTATCGTTGGCCACCACCAGGTTGTTCTCGATCAGCGTATTCCCCCCGCCCATCACCGGCAGGTTGGGCAAGTCGAACACCAGAATCCCGCCGGTGTTGCGGGTCACCATATTGCCCGTGACCAGCGCATCGCGGCTGTTCTCGATTTCGATCCCGGCAACCGATTGCTCGACATAGTTGTAGCGCACAGTGATCGCCTTGGACTGGCCGACATAGATCCCCGCATCGCTTGCACCTGAAACCTTGCAGCCGTCGATCAGCACATTGGTGCTCGCCACCGGATAGATCCCGTAAGCGCCGTTGGTTTCCTTCGGCCCGCCGGTCCAGGTCACGCGGACACGGTAATAAACGATGTTGTCCGCGCCCTTGCTCTTGATCCCGTCGCCCTTGGTGTTCTCGACCGCGAAATCGCGCAGGGTGACGTCGTCAGAAGTAACCAGCAGCCCCTCGCCCGCGCCCTTCTGGCCGGTGAAGTCGAGCACCGAGGCATCCATCCCCGCCCCGCGCACCGTCACGCCCTTGACGTCAAGGCTGAGCCCGTCGGTCAGCACGAACCGCCCCGCGCCAAGTTGCACGGTATCCCCCGGCTCAGCCAGGATCAGCGCCTCCTGCAACCGGGTCTGAGCGCCTTCCCCGGCAGCGACCGGAATGGTCTTGGCATAAGCAGGGGCAGCCAGGGCAAGCGCCGAGGCCGCAGCGATAAGCGTAGCGGGCATCCTCATGGTTGCGTTGTTGAACTGACGGGCGGACAAGTCAACTGGGGGCGGTGTTGGAATGGGTTGACGCAGAGACGCGGAGAAGAAAGGGAGGCGCGGAGATGGAGTGATTTCGGCGAAGCCGCTTCAAATCCGCTACCGTCCGCGCATGGATCAACGCTTTGAGGAGAAAGGCGGCTTCGCCGCGAGCAAAACTCCTCCGCGTCTCCCTTTCTTCTCCGCGTCTCTGCGTGAACCCCTACTTCTTCTCCTTCGCCAATCCCGTCGCACACAGCGCCGCGCTGCTGGCGGTGACCGATAGCGCCTCGGCATCGCCGACCCGGCGAACGGCCTCGACATAGTCAGCCAGCGAACGCTTATCTCCCTTGAGCTTGCGCAGCTTGTTGAGCTGGATCAGGCTGAGCCGGTCGGTCATCCGCGTCGCCATGCAGGCGGCGTTGGGCTCGGAAAGGCCCGCCTCGCTCATCGCGCTCTTGACCGAGCCATAGGCGATCTTGCTGGGCGCGCAGGCAGCCAGCAGCAGGATGGCAGACAGCAACAGATAGCTACTCTTCACACGCAGACCCTTTCAAAGCCCTGACAGCGCGCTTTTGCCGCGGCCCTGCTTCACCCGCGATGAACGGACGCGCTCACTTGAGTGAAGCCATCTGGTAGAGGAAGTCGGCAAAGCCCTTGGTCGCGCCGTCGAGCCCGGCAATCTTGGGATTGCTCGATTCGATCACGAAGAACTCGTTGGGAGCATGCGCGCCGGTGCCGTAACCCAGCCCGAAACCGCAAGCCGGAATCGAGACCGGCGGGGCGGTAAAGGTCGCGCCCGGCCAGGATCCGGCCGCGCGCGGGCTGAGGCTGACCCGCGCACCGCCGCGCTGGTAAGTGGCGATCGCGGCGCGGACCAGGCGGCTGTCCTCGGCCACTTCGGTCGGATCATAGCCGCCGGTAACATTGGCTTCGACATCGCTGAAGCCATGCTTGTCGAGATGCGCGCGCAGCTTGGTCTCGGCTTCCTTGCGGGTCATGTTGGGGACCAGCCGGCAATCGATCTTGGCCACGCCCTTGCCCGGCAGCACAGTCTTGCCGCCCGGCCCGGTATAGCCTGCGACCAGCCCTTCGATGTTGACCGTGGGCTGCGAGACCAGCCGTTCCAGCGCTTTGTCGAACGGCAGGTCGTCGATCCAGTGCTTGACCCCCAGCGCCGCCATCATCTCCTTCTCGCTGGAATTTCTGGCGCCGTCGGCGATCAGTGCCTTGTCGCGCACGCTGAGCGGGCGGACATTGTCGTACCAGCCCTCGATCGCGACCGTGTTGGCATCCTTGCTGACCAGCGACTGCAAGGCCTGGACCAGCCGCCAGACCGGCGCGTCGAGCATTGCCTTGAGGCTGGAATGGACGTCCTTGGCCGGCCCGCGCCCCCATTTCGCGCCGCTCGCGACCAGCTCAAGCTCGATGATCCCTTTCGAACCCAGCGTGAAATCGACCCCGCCGGTTTCGTTCTGGTCGGCGCTGGGAATGATGATCCCCTCGCACTTGCGGATTGCTTCCATCACCTTGGGATGGGTGACCAGTTCCTTGAAATTGGGCGAGCCGATCTCTTCCTCGCCCTCGGCCACCAAGACCAGGTTGACCGGCAGCTTGACCCCGCTGGCCTTGAACGCATGCAACGCCGCCAGCATCGCGGTTTCTGGCCCTTTTTGGTTGACCGCCCCGCGCCCCATCATCACTTTGCCGAAGCCCGGCTTGTCGATGATGTGTCCTTCAAGCGGCGGATGGTCCCACTCGCTGTCGACGTACTGTTTGACGTCGTACATGAAGTAGAGTCCGACCGTGCGCTTGGCCCCGGCGTCGAGCGTGGCAAAGACCCCGGGCTTGCCGCTGGTCGCGATCACTTCGGCCTGCTGGAACCCGGCATCGCGGGCAAGTTTGGCCAAATATTCGGGGCCTTGCGGGTAATTGCGGTTTTCCGCCGCAATCGAGGGCAGCGCGATCCACTCACGCAGCCGCGCCACCGCGGCATCGTGGCCAGCGGTGATCGCCCTGGCCAGCTTGGCCTCATCACCCTTCGCGGCGAGCGCGATGCCTGGCGCGGCGAGCAGGCCGGCTCCGGCGATCCCGCCGCCCAGAACGGCACGGCGGCTGGCAAGCGGCTGTTTGGTATCGGTCATGCTGGTTCTCCCCCGCGACTCATGGTCGGCGGGAGGGAGTTGAGCGCGGGGCGGGGCGAGAGTCTAGCGGCAACCCGATCCTCCCCCTTGGGGGAGGGGGACCATCCGCAGGATGGTGGAGGGGTACAGGCGAGTGATCCCAACTTGGTCGGCTAGGCAGGGATCACTCGCACGTACCCCTCCACCCCGCCCTGCAGGCGCGGTTCCCCTCCCCGTTCCGGGGAGGATTAATGCGCCAGCGCCTTGATGATATCCTCGACCATCTTCTTGGCATCGGCCAGCAGCATCATGGTCTGGTCCATGTAGAACACGTCGTTATCGACCCCGGCATAGCCGACCCCGCCCATGCTGCGCTTGATGAACATGATGGTCTTGGCCTTATCGACATCGAAAACGGGCATGCCGTAGATCGGCGATGATTTGTCGGTCTTGGCCGCGGGATTGACCACGTCGTTGGCGCCGATGATGAAGGCCACGTCGGTCTGCGCAAATTCGCCGTTGATGTCTTCCAGCTCGAACACTTCGTCGTAGGGCACGTTGGCTTCGGCCAGCAGCACGTTCTTGTGGCCGGGCATCCGGCCTGCGACCGGGTGGATCGCGTATTTCACCCGCACGCCCCTGGCTTTGAGCTGATCGCCCATTTCGCGCAGCACGTGCTGCGCCTGCGCCACCGCCATGCCGTAGCCGGGGATGATGATCACCTGTTCGGCCTCACCCAGCAGGAACGCCGCGTCTTCGGCGCTGCCGCGCTTCCACGGGCGCTGCTCCTTGGCCTCGCCGCTGGCATCGGCCACCGCGCCAAAGCCGCCCGCGATCACCGAGATGAAGCTGCGGTTCATCGCCCGGCACATGATGTAGCTGAGGATCGCGCCCGAGGAGCCGACCAAGGCCCCGGTGATGATCATCGCGGTGTTGTGCAGCGTAAAGCCCATCGCCGCCGCCGCCCAGCCCGAGTACGAGTTGAGCATCGAGACCACCACCGGCATGTCCGCCCCGCCGATCGGGATGATCAGCAGGAAGCCGATCAGGAAGCTGAGCGCGGTGACCGTGGCGATCACCCACAGGCTCTGATCGAGCGTGAAGAAGCCGATCAGCCCCAGGATTGCAACCAAGGTGCCGAGGTTGATCACGTGCCGCATCGGCAGCATGATCGGCGCGCCCGACATCTTGCCCGCGAGCTTGAGGAAAGCGATCACCGAGCCGGAAAAAGTGATGGCACCGATGGCGATGCCGAGGCCCATCTCAACCCGGCTCTGCGGCTCGATCACCCCGTCGGCCCCGGCGATGCCGAATGCGATCGGGTTGAGGTAAGCGGCCCAGCCGACCAGCACCGCAGCCAGCCCGACAAGGCTGTGGAACGCCGCCACCAGCTGCGGCATATCGGTCATCGCGATCCGCCGCGCAGTCACCATGCCGATCGCGCCGCCAATGCCGATGGCAGCCAGGATCTGCAGCAAAATGACGAGATCGTCCTCAGTCGGCTGCGGCAGAAATGCCCCTTCGGGCACCGGCGCGCGCAGCAGCAGGGTGGTCCCCACCGCGATTGCCATGCCAAGCATGCCCATGCGGTTGCCGCGCTGCGAGGTCGACGGCGAAGACAGCCCGCGCAGTGCGAAGATGAAGCAAACACCCGCAATCAAATAGGCGAGCATGACCCAGGCGGGCGGCGCAACCTGTTCCATCAGGCTTGCCCCTCGCTCTTGGGCGCCGGGCGATCCTTCTTCTTGTACATCGCCAGCATCCGCGCGGTGACCGCGAACCCGCCGAAGATGTTGATCGACGCCAGCACGACCGCGGTCAGGCCAAGCCATTTGGCGAGCGGGCTTCCGGCGGCGGCGGCGGCGATCAGCGCGCCGACGATGATCACGCTGGAAATGGCGTTGGTCACCGCCATCAGCGGGGTGTGCAGCGCCGGGGTCACCGACCAGACCACGAAATAGCCGACGAAGCAGGCCAGAACGAAAATCGACAGGATCGAAAGGAAGTCCATTCAGCCTCCTAAAACGTCGCGAAAGGTCGCAAAGTTCGCGCTCGCCCCGCGCGCAAACGCGCAACCCGGCGAAACAATCGATCGATGCTGACTGGATTGATGCTGGCTCTGGCAACGCGTCATGACGACTGCATGGCACAAACCGGGGGCTGTAGGACAGCGCATTTTCGTGGCGCCACCAAACGCGAAACAAAGCGTGTTAACCGCGCGAATTTAACGCAAGGTTTCCGATTTGCTAACCTTTCTCGCGCATGAGGCGGGAAGAAGGGATTGCCGTGCCGTCAAACGCGCCCAATGCGACCGACTCGCGCCGCCAGCGGCTGAAGCTGCTGTGGTGGCCGCTGGTGCTTGCGTTGGCATTCGGGTCCGTCGGTTTTGGCGAGCCGATCGAGGATTCGCTTCGCGTTGTCCGAAACTATCTGCACGAACAGCCGGTGAGTGGCGACATCGTACTGGTCGAGATCGATTAAAAATGCCTGAGCCAGATCGACAGCTGGCCGTTGCCGCGCGCCAAGCAGT
>JANPMA010000017.1:0-5163 GCA_031422595.1 Novosphingobium sp.
GCTCGCCACCGGGCGCAGCGCGGTGCGTGCCACCTTGCGGTCGATTTCGGCATCGACAATGTCGTTATAGACGCACCCCGCCCCGCGCATCGCGATGCTGCCCAGCAGCAGCCAGCCGAGCAGCGCCCACTCGCCCTGCCCACCCGCCAGCAGCACGCCCCAGGCGCAGGGCCAGAACAGCAACCACCAGCCGATCGGGCGATCGAACCGGGCCAGCTGGGCATAGTCACGCAAAGGCTGCGGCAGCGCGGCGACCAGGCCCTTGTGCTGGCTATCGTGGACGACTTCGGCCTGGTTCATGGGCGCTGCATGCCACAGCTCGCCGGTGGAGGACAGGGCCGAGCGTGGATCGAAGTGAAGCCCGGTGCGGCCAATGACAGATCGATATTGACGCTGCTCACTTCGATTTCTATAAAGTTTACACTGCTTACATAAAGCTGCGAATCCAACCACCGTTTCAGGAGATCTCATGCAGGCCACAGCGGCAAGCTGGAACTGGAAAGTGATCGCAATCCTGTCCACCGTGATCGGGATCGGCTCGATCCGCTATCTTGCTGGCGCAGAAGCGGTGCCGCTGCCGCTGCGGCCCAACTTTCTGGGCCATCAGGCCGGCTTCCTCCTGCATATCAGCCTGGGTACGATCGCGCTGGTAACCGGGCCATGGCAGTTCCTCGACCGGCTGCGTACCGCACGGCCGAAAGTCCACCGCACGCTAGGCTGGATCTATGTGCTGGCCTGCATATTCGGCGGGCTGGCAGGGCTGGCGATTGCCGGCGGTTCGAATGGCGGTCCGATCGCGGCGACTGGGTTCGGCACTTTGGCCGTCCTGTGGATCATCATCACTGCGCTGGCGCTGTTTGCGGCAATCCGGCGGCAGTTCAATCTGCACCGCCGCCTGATGATCGTCAGCTTTGCGCTGACTTTTGCCGGCGTGACGCTGCGGCTCTATCTCCCGCTCGCCTTGATCGACTTGACCCGCTTCAGCGAAGTCTATGCCTGGATCGCCTGGGCCTGTTGGGTTCCCAACCTGGCGGTCGGGCTGTGGCTAGCGTGGCGGACCGGACCCGTCTCACGGGGATGACGCAGCGGCTGCGATAGTCTATTGCCTTGACCATGCCCGCCACCCCCGCCTGGCCGCCGAAAAGCGCCCCGCGCCTGTTCGTTGCCGTGCAGCTTGCTGCGGGCGACCACATCGCGATCGAAGGCCCGCAGGCGCATTACCTTTCCCGCGTGATGCGGGTCTCCGAAGGCGATGCGGTGGTATTGTGCGACAACGTGACCGGCGAATGGGCAGCGCGTGTTGTCAGCGCCGGCAAGCGTGAAGTGCTGCTGGTGGCCGAATCCTTGCTCCGCCCGCGCGAGGATGTGCCCGATTTCACGCTTTGCGCGGCGCTGCTCAAGAAGGACCGGTTCGATCTGGTGCTGGAAAAGGCCTGCGAGCTGGGCGTCGCGCGGATCCAGCCGGTGCTGACCCGGCGCTGCGTGGCCGACAAGCTCAACCTCGAACGCGCGGCCACGATCCTGACCGAAGCAGCCGAACAATGCGCCCGCACTGCACTGCCTGAGCTTCTGGCACCGGTGAAGCTTGATGCCTTGCTCAAGCATTGGGACGCAGGGCGCGCGCTGTTCTTCGCCGACGAACTTGGCGGCAAAGAAGCACTGCGCCAGTTCGGCACGCACCAGGGCCCCGCCGCTTTGCTGGTCGGCCCCGAAGGCGGGTTCGACGATGGCGAACGCAAAGCGGTCCGCGCCCTGCCCCAAGCCCGCCCGATCACGCTTGGCCCCCGCGTGCTGCGCGGCGAAACGGCGGCGATTGCCGGCTGCGCGCTGTGGATGGGCACCAGCGGCGATTGGGCTTGCTGACCTTAGTTAACGTTTGCCTGGTAGGTCACCGCAAAGCTGGTTGAGGGTGCCAGTGAGCCGCGGGTTATCGTTACAGAACTGGATGCAAAGCTGGCGCCGATCGGATCGGTTTCGTCACTGCCGATTGCATTATCGTCCTCGCCTGTCGCGGATGAACTGCAGTCAGCCCCACTCTTGAGGCTTCCTGTCACATAGCTGAGCGTCCCGGGCAACGAATCGGTACCGACCACCGTGCCGGCCGAGGCGGTTCCGCTGTTGCTGATGGTTACGCAATATTGCACGCGGGCACCCGGGATTGTCTTGAAATTGCTGGAATTCACGCCGTCAGAAACCACCGTCATAGTTTTGCTGAGTCCGACACTGGCTGCATCGACGCTGAAGCTGGCTTGATCAATGTTCCACCAATTGGCCAGCACCAGCGGAACGCCCAGGCCATTGCGGTGGATCATGCCGTTGCTGCCCTGCGTACTGGTACTGGCATCTTTGGCATAGACACGCACTATCCAGCCGCTTGAACTTCCGCTCGACAATGGCACCGTATAGGTTGGGTTGCCGCTGTCCGAGCCATTGTTGGTCCAGGTCGCATCGTTGGCAGTGGTGTCGCCGTGAGTGCCATCGTTGTAGAGCTTGACCGCGCTCGCCACCGATGTTCCCGAGCCATTGACAAGGTCGGCAGTCACAGGATTGGAAGCGGCCGTGGGATTGGCATCGACCACAGCCGTTACCGTCACCACCTGACCGGGGGCCAGCGATCCCGCCGGGCTGGTCGCGCCAACGCCGAAGCCTTCGGCATTGCCCAACGTGCCACTGACGACCGACCACTCGATGTCATCGAGATGAAACCAGCTCTTGAACAATTGCAAATGGGTCGTTCCAAATGAAAGCGTGACGGTTTGTCCGGCATATGCGCTGAGCGAGATGGTGCGGGTCCACCAAGGCTGACTGTGCAAGGCGACCGTCATGCCAAGAGTATGGTTTCCGTTCAGCCCCATATCGAAGCCATTGTATTGGCCGAAACCTGGATTGGGGTTGGTGACTGCGCTTGAGCCATAGTTGGGAGAGAACGGAGCGTTGGCATAGTTGTTGGTCGCGGGCCCAACGATCTCGGTTACTGCCCCGCCCGCAGTTGTGACGCGGATATGCAAATTGTCGAATGTCGTGGTAGCGTTGATGTCGCTGTCCCAGCCTTCCACGCGCCAGCGCACCACCAGATTTCCGGGATTGGTTGCCGGAACGGTGATTGTCCGGGTTAGCCTCGTCGCTTCGGTCTGCGAAACATTGCCGTTGGCCGGCTCATTGTTGGTCCGTGCCCCCAGCAGGTAGGAAAAACTGCCGGTAAGCGGCGTGCCGTCTGTGGTTGTGGGGTTGTTGTACGGACCGCCGTCGGACGTAACGCTCACGCTTTCGCTGGGGCGCACTTGCAGATCATAGGCGGCATTGGTGCGCGTGGCACTGGTCCAGCCATTTGGCAATTGGGTGCCGCTGCTCGATTGTTCGAAATTGCCATTGATCGGGGTCTGCGGATTGGCGGCTTTTGCGCCATTGGCGGTAATGTCGAAATAGACATAATAGGTCTGAACGCCGCTGTCCTGAACGATCCAGCGCACTTCGCCTCTCGCGTTGCCGGTGCTGTCACTCGCTCCGGCATAGATTGTGCCGCTGTATTCCTGGATGGTAGAGATAGTGCCACCGGGACGCACCACGCGAACCGAATTGGAATCGAAAGTGCCGGAAATGCCGAGTTCCGTCATCAATGCGGCAAAATCGATATCGACCTTGGCTGTGGAGTTGACGCTGGAGGTCGAAGGCATGGTCACCGGCACGCGGTAGTGCCAGTCCGAGCCGGAGCCGACCCCATCGGGATCCCACCAGCCCGGCGAGCGCTGCGCTGCGCCGGCGCGACCAAGCAGCAGCGCCAGAACCAGCACCGGAAGCAAGGCAAGCACTACCAGGCGAAGCACACGCATCATGTGTCGGAGCTACCATGGTTAACAAACCGGCGTCTTTACAGGCATGTGCGTAGTTTCACGGGGGTTGATGGATCTGGACATTGAACGGTGCAGCTTTCTTCAACCGATTGTCATCGAATTTTTTGTGCTGGCGAAATTGCCGACGCTCACCTAACTCCCCGCCATGAGCACGAGACAGGTTTCAGATCGCAACGATCCGATCATAGAGAGCCGCGACCAGCTGGTTGCCCCGATGATCAAGGGCGAAAAGCCACCCGAGCGCTGGCGGATCGGCACCGAGCATGAGAAACTGGTCTATGGTGTCGGCGACCACCATGCCCCGTCCTATGACGAGAAGGGCGGTATCCGAGACCTCTTGCTCGCTCTGGAACAATATGGCTGGAAGCCGGTGATCGAAGGCGGCAACGTGATCGCGCTTTCGGGCAGTGATGGCGCGGTCAGCCTTGAGCCGGCCGGGCAGCTCGAACTGTCGGGCGCGCCGCTGGAGACGCTGCACCAGACTTGCGCCGAAACCGGCCGGCACCTCGATCAGGTCAAGACCATCGGGACCGAGACCGGCAAGGGTTTCCTGGGCCTTGGCATGTGGCCCGACAAGCGCCGCGACGAGCTGCCGATCATGCCCAAGGGGCGCTATGCGATCATGCTGCGGCACATGCCGCGGGTGGGCAGCATGGGGCTCGACATGATGCTGCGGACCTGCACGATCCAGGTCAACCTCGACTATGCGAGCGAGGCCGACATGGTGAAGAAGTTCCGCGTCGGGCTGGCGCTCCAGCCGGTGGCGACCGCTCTGTTCGCCAATTCGCCACTGACCGAGGGCAAGCCCAACGGATACAAGAGCTTCCGCAGCCATATCTGGGAGGACACCGATCCGGCGCGGACCGGAATGCTGCCGTTCGTGTTCGACGACGGCTTCGGCTACGAGCGCTACTGCGACTATGCGCTCGACGTGCCGATGTATTTCGTCTTCCGCGACGGCCGCTACATCGACGCGGCGGGGCAGAGCTTTCGCGATTTCCTCGCCGGCCGGCTGCCTGCGCTGCCCGGCGAGAAGCCGCGCCTGGGCGACTGGACCGACCACCTCTCGACCGCCTTCCCCGAGGTGCGATTGAAGAGCTTCCTCGAAATGCGCGGCGCCGACGGCGGGCGCTGGGGCAAGATCTGCGCGCTGCCGGCGCTGTGGGTCGGGCTGCTCTACTCGGGCAGCGCGCTCGACGCGGCGTGGGACCGGGTCAAGCATTGGACGATCGAGGAGCGTGAGGCGCTGCGCCACGCCGTCCCGCGGCAGGGGCTCGACGCCGCCGTGCCGGGCGGCGGGACGGTCCTTGAG
>JANPMA010000018.1:0-1562 GCA_031422595.1 Novosphingobium sp.
GCCTCGCGGCGGGCGCGCATTTCAGGGGAAGGGCCCAGGCCCTCGATATTGACCAGCTTGCAAACTTTCTCAGGGTAAAGCCCTGCGAACCGTGTCGCAATGTTGCCGCCCAGCGAATGCGCCACGATCGTCACCTGGTCATGCCCCAAGGTGTGCATCAGCTGAGCAAAGTCATAGACGAAAGCATTGGTGCCGTAGTTGCCGTCGGGTACCCAGGCGCTGTCACCGTGGCCGCGCAGGTCAGGCGCGATCACGTGCCAGTCCCTGGCCAGTTCCTCAGCCACCCAGTCCCAACTGCGGCAATGGTCGCGCCCACCGTGCTGAAGGATCAGCGGCGGCGCGCTCGGGTTGCCCCAGTCGACATAGTGGAGGCGCAGGCGCTGAGAGGTGAAGCTATTGGCGGTGGGTCCGTGGATCGTCATGCGGGCGGATTTGCGCGTTTTGCTGCGCTGCGTCAATCCGGGGAAATTTCCGGGCTGCGGACTGGCCAAGCAAGCGCGCAGTTCCTATCTGCACTGCCGCAAACGGAGGAATTTCATGGCGACCCATACCACTCGCATGCTGATCATCGGCTCCGGCCCGGCCGGGCTTTCGGCGGCGATCTATGGCGCGCGCGCAGGGATGCTGCCGATTGTGGTGCAGGGTCTGCAACCGGGCGGGCAGCTGACGATCACCACCGATGTCGAAAACTACCCCGGCTTCCGTGACGTGATCCAGGGCCCCTGGCTGATGCAGGAAATGCAGGCTCAGGCCGAGCATGTCGGCACCCGGATGCTATGGGACACGATCACCGAGGTCGATCTCTCAGGCTCGCCCTTCCGTGCAACTGGCGATAGCGGCGATGTCTACGAAGGCGATACCCTGGTAATCGCCACCGGCGCGCAGGCCAAATGGCTGGGCGTGCCGGGCGAGCAGGAGCTCTCGGGCAAGGGGGTTTCGGCCTGCGCGACTTGCGACGGGTTCTTTTTCCGCGGCAAGAAGGTTGTCGTGATTGGCGGCGGCAATACTGCGGTTGAGGAAGCGCTGTACCTCACCAACCACAGCCAGGATGTGACCCTGATCCACCGCCGCGATTCGCTGCGCGCCGAAAAGATCCTGCAGGACCGGCTGTTTGCGCATCCCAGCATCAAGGTGCTGTGGAACAAGGCGGTCGATCATTTCGTGGGCGACGAGAAGGGTCTGACCGGGGTTGCGCTCAAGGATACGGTGACCGGCAAGAGCAGTGTCGAACCGACCGACGGCGCTTTTGTAGCGATCGGGCATGCCCCCTCGACCGAGCTGTTCAAGGGCAAGCTCGAAATGGATGCCGGCGGCTATTTGCTGGTCGAGCCCGGCACCCCCAAGACCGCGATCCCCGGGGTCTTCGCTTGCGGCGACGTGATGGATCATATCTATCGCCAGGCGGTTACCGCCGCTGGCACCGGCTGCATGGCCGCGCTCGACGCCGAACGTTTCCTGGCTGAGCGGGAATTTGCGGCGAGCAAGGCTTAAACCGGTGGGGCTTCGACAGGCTCAGCCTGAGCGGGATTGGAGCGACCTCTCTTCCCCGCTCAGGCTGAGCC
>JANPMA010000019.1:0-7079 GCA_031422595.1 Novosphingobium sp.
GCGGAAGCCGCCTTCACCGTCCGGTTCGGCCCAGATCGCGTCATCGTGATCGCGGGCATCGGCGGGATCGATCGCCACGATCGGCAGATGGCGCAAGTCTTCGCGGGTCTGGGCGCTGACCGGCAGTTTCGCGGCCAGCTCAGCTTCGGCAATGGCATCGGGATCGAAAGTGAACGGGATCCCGTGCTTGTGGATCGCGATCAGGCTGAAGGCCTTGGGCGCCAGCGGATCGCCCAGCACTGCGGTAACCTTGACGCCCGAGCGTGGACTGCGCCCGACCGGTTCGGCCAGGACCAGTTGCCCTTCCTCGGCCCCGCCAAGGTCAGCGATGACTTGCGAATGACGTTCGCGCTTGTCTACGGGCGCGAGCCAGCCCTTGCCGGTCTTGTCGATCTCGACCATGCCCATCAGTTGATCGGCGTGCGCCGGAAGTTTTTTCATCGGATGCGCGATCCAGCCCGTGGCGGTTTCTTCAGTGCGGGCCAGCACCCGATCACCCTTGCGCAGCGCCGGACCGCTCCCGCGTTTTTCGCGAAGGCGCAGCCGCGGCGGGACGGTGGCATCGTCGGGCGTCCAGGCATCAGGCACCGCGATCGCCTCGCCATCCTCGATCTCGACCACCCTGAGCACGGTCACCTTGGGCACTCCGCCCATCCGGTGAAACGCGGTGCGATTGCCGTCGATCAGGCCTTCCTCGGCCATGTCCTTGAGCAAGGCCTTGAGCGCGATCTTCTCCTGCCCCTTGAGCCCGAAGGCTTTCGAGATTTCGCGCTTGCCGGCCGGCTCGGCGCTGCTGGCGATAAAGTCGAGGATCTGCTGGCGGCTTGGCAGGCCGGGTTGCGGTTTGGGGCCCTTGGCCAAGTCAGTACGCCCGCGCCACGTAGATCCGCTCGACTGCCGGTTCGCCGGTGAACAGGCACATGCCGGACACCGGCTCGCCGCCCATCGGGGTGTTGCGGACCGTCAGCTTGAGCGCTTTGAGCCTTTGCACGACCTTTTCGAGCGCTTCGCCGCTGGGGCGCGACCAGGCCAGTTCGACCCAGCCGGGGTAGCGGTTGCCCTGGGCGAAGTGGGCTTCGAGCCCGGCCATGTCGGTGATGTCGCGGCGAATATTGGCATCGCGGTGGGCTTTGGCTTCGGCATAAAGCGAGCGCTGGATAGCCTCCAACTCGGCCGAGGCACTACCAAGGAAGGTGCCCTTGTCCTGCCCGACGAAGTTGACCTTGCCGTCTTCGCGGTAGAGCCGATCGCGGCGGACGACCGAAACCTGCCCGCCCGCAGCATCGCGCCCGCCGATCTCGAGGATCAGCGGCACGCCCTTCTTGACCCAGCCCCAGCGTTTTTGCGTGGCCTTGCCGGCCCGCTTGTCGAGCAGCACGCGGATCGGCTCGCGCAGCGCGGTCTGGGCGGCGAGCGCATTGCGCAGGTCTTCGCAATAAGCCAGCAGTGCCTCATCGCCATCGTCCTCGCGCAGCATCGGCAGGATCACTACCTGGTGCGGCGCAATCGCTGGCGGCACCCGCAGGCCGTCGTCGTCGCCGTGGGTCATGATCACGCCGCCGATCAGCCGGGTCGATACGCCCCAGCTGGTGGTGTGGCACAGCGCCTGCTGGCCTTCCTTGTCCTGATAGCGGATCCCGGCCGCTTCGGCGAAACCGGTGCCGAGGTAGTGGCTGGTTCCGGCCTGCAGCGCCTTGCCGTCCTGCATCATCGCTTCGATCGAATAGGTCGCGACCGCGCCGGGGAAGCGCTCGTTCTCGGGCTTTTCGCCGGCGATCACCGGTAGCGCCAGATCGTCCTCGGCGCAGGCCCGGTACATTTCGAGCGCGCGCAGGGTTTCGGCCATCGCGTCGGCCTTGTCGGCGTGGGCGGTATGGCCTTCCTGCCAGAGGAATTCGCTGGTCCGCAGAAACATCCGGGTGCGCATTTCCCAGCGCACCACGTTGGCCCACTGGTTGGTCAGCAAGGGCAGATCGCGCCACGACTGGATCCAGCGCGCCATTGCCTGGCCGATCACCGTTTCCGAGGTCGGCCGAACGATCAGCGGTTCTTCCAGCTTGGCGGTGGGATCGGGCACCAGTCCGCCCTTGCCGTCCTGGATCAGCCGGTGGTGGGTGACGACCGCCATTTCCTTGGCAAAGCCCTCGACGTGTTCGGCTTCCTTGGCGAAATAGCTGAGCGGAATGAACAGCGGGAAATAGCAATTGTCGACCCCGGCGGCCTTGATCCTCGCGTCCATCAGCGCCTGGATCCGCTCCCAGATGCCATAGCCCCACGGGCGGATCACCATGCAGCCGCGCACCCCGCTCTCCTCGGCCATTTCGGCCTCGGCGATAACCTCCTGGTACCAGGCGGCGAAGTCTTGCTGGCGAGTGACGGTGAGTGCGTGCTTCATGGCCGCGCCGATAGCCGCTTGGGCCCGGCGGGGCAAGGATTGCGGCGCGCAGCCATCGTGCTAGTCTGCCAGGCAAAAGGGGGCCTGGATGCGGAAGCGGGTCGGCACGATGGGACTGGCGCTCGGCGCAGCGCTGCTCGCGGCTCAACCGCTGTCGGCGCAAGACCGGACATCGACCGCCAACAAAGCCCCGGCCGACGGAACAGCCCCGCCAACCCAGCAGCCCAAGATCACCCCGCAGCAAGTGATCGACTTCATCAACCAGATCAAACCCAAGCCGAAACCAACCGTCACGCCAACACCTACGCCGGTTCCAACGCCCACTCCTCCCCCGGCTCCCACGCCTACTGCCCCGCCAGTCGGCGGTCCCAAGCCTGGCCCAACACCCCGGCCCACCGCCACAGCTGCGCCAAGACCAATCCCGACCAGGGCTCCACCATTGTCGCCCCCAACGATCGCCGCGCCGATTCCGGTCACGCCAAGCCCTGCCCCGGTCGAGGCTGGCGATCCGCCGCCGATCGAAGTGGTTACCCCTGAACCAGGTCCCGTTGCTGCTCAGGTGCCTCCAGCAGAAGACAATTCGCCGATCTGGCCGTGGATTGTGGCTGGCCTGGCCGCGCTTGGGCTTGGTGAGACAGCGCGGCGCTGGTTCTGGCCCAAGGCTGCGCTGGGCTGTGAAATCGCAGTTGGCCCCAGCGCCATCACCGGCGCATCGAGTCCGACACTGACCAAGCCGGACACCAGTTTCGATATTCGCATAGAGCTTGGCGAAGCCAGCGCCCCGAGCGGGCTGGCGGTTCTGGCCAAGGGAGACGACGCATGATTGAACCCGGCCATATCGAACTTGCCGCGCTGATCCCGCCAGAGGCTTTCGACGAAGCGGCCGAGCGAGCCGGCAGCGAAGTGGCGGGTGCCGGCGGCGGGCGTCTGCAACGCGCGATGACCAGTGTAGCCGGACCGCGGATCGCCGCGGCGATGCAGGCCAAGATCAATCAGTTGGATCTGATGCTGCTGTTCATCCAGGGCTGGGGAAAATCGCCCGAGATCGAGGCGGAAGCCAAGGCCAGCGAAGCCGCTGGCGAACCCCGTTTTGTCCGCCTTGGCAAGCTGGAGCAGGACCTTGATCTCTATCCGATCCTGGGGATTTCAGGCTTCGGCATCAGCGCTGCGCCGATCCAGTTCACTCTCACCCTGAAAGCCGAATTCGAAGCTGTCGAGGTGGGGATGGAAAAAGGCTATGTCGTGCAAATCGGCGGCGGCCTGTGCCGACTCGCGGCGGTGCTCAAATTCGGGCAGGCAACGTTCCCCAGCGGGCTTGATCCGGTGGAATATCAGGTTGGCAAAGGCCGCAAGTTTGAAAAACCGGGTGTTCGGCTGCTTGCTACCAAGAGCGCGGGAAGCTAGCTTCAGTCCTTACCTAATTTGTCCAGCTTCGCTTGCATTTCGGCCATCTGTTTGCGCAGCGCGGCAATCTCGTCGCTGTCGTTCTTGGCCGTGGGGGCAGACTTGTCACCGCTCAGGCCCGGCACGAAAGCCGAAGCAGCGGCCTTGAACATCGCCAGGTTCTGCTGCGCCAGCTTGGCCAGCGGGTTGTTTCCCAGGCTCGATTCGAACGCTTCCCTCAGTTTGACCTGGTTGGTGCGGAACTGCTCCATGCTGGCTTCAAGGTAGTGCGGGACCAGTCCCTGCATCGAATTGCCGTACATCCCGATCAGCTGGCGCAGGAAATTCACCGGCAGCATCTGCTCGCCGCTGACGGTCTCTTCTTCCATGATGATCTGGGTGAGGATCTGGTGGGTGATGTCGGCCCCGGTCTTGGCATCGACAACCTTGAAGTCCACGCCTTCGCGGGTCATTTTCGCCAGATGGTCAAGCGTGATGTAGCTCGAGCTCTTGGTGTTGTAGAGCCGCCGGTTGGCGTACTTCTTGATGATGACCGTTTCGCCGTTGGCGTCGCCCATGTCCGTAATCCCGCAGGAGAGAGGTCTCCTAGGCCTGTCGTTAGCACCTGCAATAGGTGCAATGCAACATTGCTATGCTGCGCAGCACTCTTGCAGCATCAGCGCGGAAAACGGCGGCCCAGCGTGGTCAGCAGTTCATATTGGGACAGCCCGCTGAGCTTGGATGCCGCGGGCAGATCGTAGTCGAGCGCGACCCAGTCCCCTTCACCCAGATGCGGGGCCTGGGTCAGGTCGATCACCGTCATGTCCATTGACACCCGGCCCAACACCGGCAGTCGCAGCCCATCCGCCCGCATCGCGCCCTTGCCCGACCAGCAGCGCAAATAGCCATCGGCATAGCCCAGGCTGACCACGCCCACCCGCATCGCAGCGCTGGCGGTGAAAGTGGCGTTGTAGCCGACCTGGTCACCGACCTCGAGCTCGCGGGTCTGGATCACCTGGGCCTCGGGGCGAGCCACCTGGCGGATTTGCCCGGCCAGCGCGGCACAGGGCACGCCGCCGTAAAGGGCAATCCCGGGCCGGGTCAGGTCGCCGTGATAAGCCGCACCCAGCGCGATCCCCGCACTGTTGGCCAGGCTGGCGCGGCGGTGCTGAACCATGCCGCGAGCCTCCAGCCAGCGCCTCCGCTGCTGCTCGTTTTGCGGCACGGCTTCATCGGCCGAGGCCAAGTGCGAATGGAGCACATCGACTTGCAGTCCGGCGATCACTGGATCGGCCAGATCGGCCAACGGCAGGCCCAGCCGGCCCATCCCGGTATCGACCATCAGATCGCAGGTCCCGCCCCCGGCCTCCTGCCAGATCCGCGCCTGGTGGAGCGAGTTGATCACCGGGCGCAATCCTGCCTGGCTTGCAAATGCCGCATCGGCCGGGCTTTGTGGCCCATGGATGACCGCGATCGTTTCGGCTGGAAGAACATCGAGCAGGTCGGCAGCTTCGGACCAATGCGCGACAAAGAAGTCCCGGCATCCGGCTTCCTGCAACACCCGGGCCACCCGCCGGGCGCCCAGGCCATAGGCATCGGCCTTGATCGCCGCACCACAACTGGCCGCGCCCGACAAAACGTCAAGCGCGCGCCAGTTTGCCTCCAACGCATGGGTATCGAGGGTTAGCCGAAGTGACGGCGGAGGTGTTTCAGGCGCCATTGTCACTGAAATCGCGCGGCTTGCCGCCAGGCAGGCCCCAGACGGCAACTATCAGCGCCAGCAAAACCATCGCCCATGGATACCACAATCCGGAATAGATATCGCCGGTCCGTGCCACCGCCCAGGTGCCGAGCAGCGGCACTACCCCGCCGAACCAACCGGTGCCGAAGTGATAGGGGATCGACATCGAGGAATAGCGGATCCGCGGCGGGAACATCTCCGAAAGCAGCGCTGCAACCGAGCCATAGGTAAAACCGGACATCGCATTGAGCAGCGTCAGCGCGGCGACGATCTTGATCCCTGCCAGCATATCAGGGACGATCTTCGTTCCTTCGGGCGCAGCCGCAAGAATCGGAGCCAACGCCCATTCGAACGACCAGAAAGTCGGGAACAGCAGCAGCAGCGTTGCCACATAGCCCCAGATGATCGGCGGCTTGCGCCCAATCCGGTCAGACAAGGCGCCCGAGCCAATGAAGAACACCAGGCCTACCAGCGCGGTACCGGCCACGATCAGCTGGGCGACGGTTTCTTCCATTCGCATCGGCCCGGTCAGGAAGGCCAGGCTGGAAAATGTAGCGGTGTACCAGATCACGGTCAGGCCGACCGCCACCCCGAACATCGCCACGAAAATCCGCTTCTTGTTGCCGGGATATGTGAAGCTCTCGATGAAGGGATTGCCGGAAATCTGTCCTTCCTCCTTCATCGCGCGATAGACCGGGCTTTCCGACAGCTTGACCCGCATCCACAGCGAAATGGCCAGCAGCGCAATGCTCAGCAGGAACGGCACGCGCCAGCCCCAGGCTTCCCAGGTCGCGGTGTCAAACATCATCTTGCAGCCCAGCACCACTGCCAGGCTGAGGATGAACCCGCCGACCACGCTGGCCTGGATGAACCCGGTATAGAACCCGCGTTTATCCGGCGGGCTATGCTCGGAAACATAGATTGCCGCGCCGCCATATTCGCCGCCCAGCGCCAGCCCCTGCATCACCCGCAGCAGGATGATGATCACCGGCGCGGCGAGGCCAATCGATTCGACCGAAGGCACCAGCCCGACCCCGGCTGTGGCGATCCCCATCAGCGTTACCGTGACCAGGAAGGTATACTTGCGCCCCAGCTTGTCACCCAGGTAACCGAACAGGATCGCGCCCAGCGGACGGAAGCCAAAGCCGACCGCGAAGCCGGCCCAGGTTACCAGCTGCCGGACCAGCTCGTTGTCAGAAGGAACAAAGGCCTTGCCGATGATTGACGCGAGCGTGCCGTAAATGAAGAAATCGTACCATTCAAAGACCGTGCCCATCGACGAAGCGCCGATCACCAGTTTGATGTCGGATTGGCTGGGCTGGATTTCCGGATGCCGGACCGGCTCGGTCATGGTGCGCTCTCCCCTTGTTCTTGCCGCCTCCCTAGCCGCGCGCATCCAGCGCCACAAGCGCCGCGCGCCAGGCCAGCAGGATCGCCCCGTGGCGCGCAGGGAAAGCCCGCGCGGCGGCTATGGCTTGGAACCCGGGCCAGCCGGGCAGCTCGCCCCCATCGAGCCAAGCCCGGATTTCTGATTCAGCAACTTCGATTGCCTGAGGATCG
>JANPMA010000020.1:0-24133 GCA_031422595.1 Novosphingobium sp.
ACGCTGGGCGCGGTGGACTCTGTTCCGGGCGATACTTCCAGCACCGCGACCGTGGCGGTCGGCGGCTATGTCCAGGGCGCGATCGATACGTCGGGGGACCATGACTGGTATCAGGTCACGCTGGTGGCCGGGCAGACCTATACCTTTTCGACCATGTTCTCGCAGGGGCTGGCCGATTCGATTCTGACCTTGCGCGATTCAAGCGGCGTGCAGATCCTCCAGAACGACGACGCCAACGCCACCAACAATCTCCTGCGCTCCGAAATCACCTGGACCGCGACCAGTTCGGGGACCTTCTTCCTCGATGTCTCGGGCTACCAGACCGGCACCGGCAGCTTCTATCTTTCGGTGACCCGGCCGACCGCCGATGCGGTTGCCGCTTCGAGCGCGACCACCGGCGCGATCGCGATTGGCAACACGGTCAACGGCACGCTCGAAAACAATGGCGATCATGACTGGTACGCGGTGCAGCTGACCGCGGGGCAGACCTATCTGTTCACCACTGCCGCCACCGGCGGGGCGAACGATCCCGATACCGCGCTGTTCCTGCGCGATTCGAGCGGCCAGCTGCTGGCCTACAACGATGACAGCAGCGGCACCTATTCGCGGATCCGCTTTACCGCGACCACCACCGGGACTTACTACATCGATCTGGGGGCCTGGGCCGAAGACAGCAACGGCGCTTACAATCTTACCGCCGCGATCGCCCCGCCGCTTTCGCTCTACACTTACGATCAGATCGCGACCCAGCTGACGGACACCTATTGGGGCGGCACCTCGCGGCATTTCAATGTGGCGCCGGGCGGCACGCTGACGGTCAACCTGACCCAGCTGACCGCCGATGGAATGAACCTGGCGCGCGAGGCGCTCAACCTGTGGAGCGACGTGCTGGGGATCGCTTTCAACGAAGTGGCGACCGGCGGGCAGATCACCTTCGACGACAACGAGTCCGGCGCGTTCAGTTCGAGCACCACTTCGGGCGGGATCATCTCCTCGTCGCGGGTCAACGTCTCGACCGACTGGCTGACCACTTCGGGCACCACGCTGCGCAGCTATTCGTTCCAGACTTATGTTCATGAGATCGGCCATGCGCTGGGGCTGGGCCATGCCGGCCCTTACAACAACAGCGCTGACTATGCCCAGGACGCGACCTATCTGAACGATGCCTGGTCGACCACGATCATGTCGTACTTCGACCAGCGCGAGAACACCTATTTCGCCGGGCTGGGCTTTAACCGGGTCTTTGCCCAAACCCCGATGATCGCGGACATTGTCGCGGTAAGGAGTCTCTATGGCGGGGGCGGCACGACTACCCGCACCGGCGATACTACCTATGGCTTCAACAACAATTCGGGCCGGGAGATCTTTACGGCGGCGGTCGGGCAGAGTTCGGTTGCGGTGACCATCGTCGACAACGGCGGCACCGATACGCTGGACTATTCGGGCTTTTCCTCGAACCAGCTGATCAACCTCACGCCAGAGAGCTTCTCCAACATCGGCGGTTCGGTGGGCAACCTGTCGATCGCGCGCGGCACGATTATCGAGAACGCGCGCGGTGGCAACGGTGCCGACTTTTTGATCGGCAATTCGATCGGCAACCAGATCAATGGCGGCAGCGGGGCGGACAGGATTTTCGGCCTGGAAGGTAACGACCTGCTCTTTGGTGAAAGCGGCGACGACTACATTGTTGCAGGAATCGGCGCAGACACTCTGGATGGCGGCGACGGAATCGACGAGTTGTATGGCGAGGAAGGCGACGACATCTTCTGGGGCGGAGCCGGGGCCGACCTGCTGGTTGGCGGCAACGGCGACGACACTCTGCATGGTGAGGACGGCACCGGCGAAGCCGACCAGCTTTATGGCAACCTTGGCAATGACGCTTTCTATGTCGACAACCGCTTCGACCTGGTGTTCGAACAGACCGGTGAGGGCACCGAAACGGTCTTCGCCAACATCGCCGGCGATGGCTATTACCTTTACGCCAATATCGAGAACCTGACGCTGCTCGGCACCACGGCCTATGGGGTCGGCAACGAGCTCGACAACATCCTGACCGGCTCGGCCTCGACCAACTTGCTGCTGGGCGGGCTTGGCAACGACCGGATCAACGGAATGCAGGGCAACGACGTGCTGTTCGGCCAGGGCGGCAATGACACCTTCATTTTCCAGCCGGGTACCGGGGGCGATGTGATCGGCGATTTCACGCGCGGGCAGGACAAGATCGACATCAGCGCCTATGGGCTGACTTTCGCGCAGGTTCAGACCCGCTACTACCAGGAAGGCACCACCGGCGCGATCCAGATGGCCAATGGCGACGTGATCGTGCTGCACAACACTACAATGAGCCAGCTCACAGCGAGCGACTTCATCCTGACCGCTGCCGCCGAAGCGCCCAAGGCCGAGCCGATCATGGAGCCGCTGGGCTGGGATCCGTCAAAGACTGCCCCGACCATGGACCTGCCGACCAGCGGCGAACCCAAGGGCACCGCGGTGATGGAAGCGCCGGCCTTCGGCGAACCGCTTCTGAGCGATGGTCCCGGCTTCGGCGACGAAGGGCTGGTGCGCTGGCTGCCCGAACCCCATCACGGCTGGTTGATCGGCTGAGCTAATCGATCGTCGCGAGCACTTCGGCCAGCTTGCCGAAGATCTCGTCGATGTGGCTCTTCTCGAGGATCAGCGGGGGCGACAGCGCGATGATATCGCCGGTCACCCGGATCAGCAGGCCTTGATCGAAGCAGCGGTGGAACACTTCCATCGCCCGCTTGGTCGGCGCGCCGGGGCGCGGCTCCAGCTCGATCCCGCCGATCAGCCCGACGTTGCGGCAGTCGATCACATGGCGCGCTTGCCGCAGCGAATGGACCGCATCTTCCCAGTATTGTTCAAGCGCGATCGCCTTTTCGAACAGCCCTTCCTCGGCATAGACATCCAGGCTGGCGATCGCCGCGGCGGCGGCCAGCGGGTGCCCCGAATAGGTGTAGCCGTGGAACAGTTCGATCCCCGGGGCGGCGCTGTTGACTATGGTATCGTGCACTTCGCGCCGCGCCGCCACCGCGCCCATCGGCACTGCGGCATTGGTCAGTCCCTTGGCCAAGGTGATGAGGTCAGGGGTCACACCAAAGCGTTCGCTGGCCGTGGCCGTGCCGACCCGCCCGAAAGCGGTGATCACTTCGTCAAAGATCAGCAGTATCCCGTGCGTATCGCAAATTGCGCGCAGCCGCTGGAGATAGCCCTGCGGCGGAATCAGCACGCCTGTTGAACCGGCGACCGGCTCGACAATCACCGCCGCGATCGTTTCCGCCCCGTGCAGCGCGACAATCCGTTCCAGGTCCTCGGCCAGTTCCGCCCCGTGCTGCGGCAGCCCGCGCGAAAAGGCGTTGCGGGCCAGGTCGTGGGTGTGACGCATATGGTCGACGCCGGTCAGCAGGGTGCCGAACTGGCGGCGATTGCCGACAATCCCGCCGACCGAGATCCCGCCAAAGCCGGTCCCGTGATAGCCGCGCTCACGCCCGATCAGGCGGGTGCGGCTGCCTTGCCCCCGCGCTCGCTGGTAGGCCAGCGCGATCTTGAGCGCGGTATCGACGCTTTCCGAGCCCGAATTGGTGAAGAAGATCCGGTCCAGCCCTTCGGGCATGATCAGCGAAAGGCGCGAAGCGGCCTCAAACGCCAGCGGATGGGCGAGCTGGAAAGTCGGCGCGAAATCAAGCGTGCCGGCGGTCTCGCGGATCGCCTCGACGATCCGCGTCCGGTTGTGCCCGGCATTGACGCACCATAGCCCGCCAGTCGCATCGAGCACCTGGTGCCCGGCCGCGGCGGTGTAATGCATGCCCTGCGAGGCCACGAACATGCGCGGATTGGCCTTGTAGCCGCGGTTGTCGGTAAACGGCATCCAGAAGGCGGACAGGTCATTGGGCTCGGTCATGCTTGCTCCGGCTAGAGGCGCTTTTGCTGATAGGGATCAACTACCGGGGATGCCATTCGGATCGCAAGGAATAAGCCTATCGGAAAAGTCGATAGCCATAGCCCCAATAAATCCCATTGGCTTTGTTGTGACAAAACAGTCATTGTGGCGGCCTGGAGGGGATTTGCCGGGGCACCACCGGGCTGCACCAGCCCAAAAGGGGCTGGGTCGCCAACCGTTTGCAGGTGGGTTCCCGCAAATGCAACAACAATGAGGGACTACCTATGAAGCTCACAAACCTGCTGGCCGCCGCCGCCATCGCCCTGCCGCTCGCCGCTTTCCCGGTGGTGGCCCACGCCGAAGAAGAAGCCGCAGAAGAAGCATCGGGACCGATCGAGATCTCTGGCGAATTGGGAATTCTGACCGATTACCGCTTCCGCGGCCTGTCGCTGTCGGGCAAGAACCCCGAACTGACCGCCTCGCTCACTATCGAGCACGAAAGCGGGTTTTATGCTTCGGCCTGGGCGTCGAACGTCGATCTGGGCTTTGGCCAGTCTGACAACATCGAGATCGACTGGACCGCAGGCTTCAGCAAGGATGTCGGTAGCATCAATATCGATACCGGGGTGGTCTACTATTCGTACATGAAGCACAGCGATTTCAACTATTTCGAAGGCTACGCCTCGGTTGGCACCGCGGTCGGTCCAGGCGAAGTCCGGGTCGGCGTCGCCTATGCGCCCAAGCAAGACAATATCGGCGCTCAGGACAACACCTATGTCTATATCTCGGGCGACCTGCCGCTGGGCAAGGGACCGTTCTCGCTCCACGGCACCTTCGGCTATGAAAACGGCGCCTTCGGCGACCACAAGAAGGACTGGCTGTTTGGCGGCAGTGTCGATCTGGGCAACGGCGCGACTTTGTCGGCCGACTATGTCGATACCGCCCGCGACGTGACCGGGCTGGGCGGCCCGACCGGGGTTGTTTCGCTCAAGTGGGGCTTCTGATAAGTCAGGCCATGCCGGGGCGGCGATCCGCCCCGGCACCCTCCTGACCCGAGACAACGCATGACCACCGATATTGCCAGCTGGATCAAGGAACGCGGCATTGCCGAGGTGGAGTGCATTGTCCCGGACGTGAACGGGATTCAGCGCGGCAAGGTGCTGCCTGCGGCCAAGTTCGTCAAATCGCTGGCCGACAAGACCCTGCGGATCCCCGGCAGCGTGTTCATCGTCACCGTGACCGGCGGCTATCCCGACGATGTCGAGCATATCGTGCCCGATTTCGATCCCGACGTGTTCCTGGTCCCCGATGCCACCACGCTGCGCGAGGCGCCGGGTTACAAGACCCCGACCGCCTATGTGATCTGCGATGCTTACAATGTGGTCGGCAAGCCGATCGCGATCGCCCCGCGCGAGATCCTCAAGAAAGTCCTGGCGCTGTATCACGCCAAGGGCTGGCAACCGGTGATCGCGCCCGAGGCCGAATTCTACCTGGTCTCCAAGAACCTCGACGCCGATTTCCCGCTGACCCCGCCGCCGGGCCGTTCGGGCCGGGCCGAAACCGCCAGCGAGGCCTTCGGGCTGGAGGCCTTGAGCGAATACGAAGACATCATCGAGCAGATCTATGACTGGTGCGAGAAGGCCGAGCTCAACATCGATACGATGATCCATGAGGCCGGCGCCGCGCAGCTCGAAGTCAACTTCATCCACGGCGATCCGCTTGCGCTGGCCGATCAGGTGCTGCTGTTCAAGCGGATCGTACGCCAGGTCGCGCTGGGGCACGGGGTCTATGCCACTTTCATGGCCAAACCGATGGCCGATCAGCCCGGCAGCGCGATGCACATCCACCAATCGGTGCTGAGCGTCGAAACCGGGCGGAACGTTTTTTCGACGAACAACGGCAAGGAAACCGCGCTGTTCCGCAGCCATGTTGCGGGGCTGGTGCGGCTGATGCCGCAAGTGCTGCCGCTGGTCGCCCCGAACGTCAATTCGTTCCGCCGGATGCGGCCCGATACCGCCGCGCCGATCAACGTCCACTGGGGTGCCGACAACCGCTCTTGCGGGTTCCGCGTGCCGGTATCCGAAGCCAAGGACCGCCGGGTTGAGAACCGCCTGGCCGGGGCAGACGCCAACCCTTATCTGGCGATCGCCGCCTCGCTGATCTGCGGTTATATAGGAATGGTCGAGCGGATGGTCCCGCCCAAGATGCTCGAAGGCAACGCCTATAACCGCGCCCGCACACTGCCGCGCACGCTGGAAGCCGCACTTGACCGGTTCTATCAGTGCAAGCCGGTCAAGACGCTGCTGGGCGAGGAATTCTTCGAGATCTTCTGGGCGATCAAGGATGCCGAGCTTTACGCCTACCAGTCGGTGATCTCCTCGTGGGAACGCGAACACCTGTTGCTCAAGGTGTAGCGGTGGAGCCCCACGCGCCGTCCTATTACGCGGCCAGCGCCAACCCGTCCCCCCAGCGCCCGCAGCTGGCTGGGGACCTGTCGGTCGATGTGGTGGTGGTTGGCGGCGGGTTTACCGGGCTTTCCGCCGCGCTGCATGCGGCAGAGGCCGGCTTTTCGGT
The DNA here is from genome assembly GCA_031422595.1 of Novosphingobium sp. GTDB lineage: Bacteria > Pseudomonadota > Alphaproteobacteria > Sphingomonadales > Sphingomonadaceae > Novosphingobium. Next base: position 6,473 of record JANPMA010000020.1, read on the forward strand.
GGCCTTGCTGGAGGCGCAGCAGATCGGCTGGGGCGCATCGGGGCGCAATGGCGGGCAGATGATCCCGGGGATGCGCTGGGGTGCGGTGGAACTGGTGAAACTGCTGGGGCGTGAGCGGGCCGCCCGGCTGATCGGCCTCGCCAACTCGGCCGGGCATATGGTCAGGAAGCGGATCGAGCGCCACGCGATTGCCTGTGATCTGCGCCAGGGCCACTTTCACGCTGCCGCCAAGCCGCAGCATCTCGATACGATGCGCCGCGAGCTGGACCTGCTCAAGAATCTGCTCGGCTATCAGGGCGCCTCGATCGTCAGTCAGGGCGAAGTCGGCGATTTCGTTGCCAGCGAAATCTACCACGGCGGGCTGATCGACCTGAACGGCGGACACCTGCACTCGCTCAACTATGCGCTGGGTCTGGCCCAGGCTGCCGAAGCGGCGGGGGTGCAGATCTTTGAAGGCAGCGCTGCCAGCCGCGTCGATCACGGCACCCCGGTGCGCGTCACCACTGCGCACGGCACGGTCACCGCGCGGCACGCGGTGCTGGCCTGCGATGCCTTCATGGGCGATCTGGTGCCGCAGCTGGCCAGCATGACCATGCCGGTCGCCAACTACAATCTGGCCACTGCGCCTTTGGGTGAGGCGGCGGCCAAGGCACTGATCCCCTCGGGCGCGGCGGTTTCGGACAGCAAGTTTGTGCTCAACTACTACCGGCTCAGCGCCGACAACCGGTTGATCTTTGGCGGGGGCGAGAAGTACTCGCCGCGCCCGCCGCGCGATGTCGCGGGCTTTGTCCGGCCCTACCTCGAACAGGTCTTCCCGCAGCTCAAGGGCGTGGCGATCGACCACGCCTGGGGCGGGCTGGTCGGCGTGACGCTTAACCGCCTGCCGCAGTTCGGACGGATCGGGAACAGCTTCTACGCGCACGGCTGGTCGGGTCACGGGGTGCTGCTGACCACCTTGGCCGGTGACCTGATCGCGCAGGCGATGCGAGGGTCTGCCGAACGCTTTGACCTGTTCGCCCGTCTGCCCGGCCGGCCGTTCCCCGGCGGGCCGCTGCTGCGCCATCCGCTCTATGTCGCGGGCATGCTCTACTACGCGCTGAGGGACCGGCTGTGATTGCTGACGCCGCCATTGCCGCGATGATCGCGGCCGAACAGGACCGCTTTGTCGCGGCCAATCCGCGTTCCGCCGCGCTGGCCAAGCAGGCCGCGCGGCACTGGCACCGCGGCGTGCCGTTCCACTGGATGCTCGATTGGGGCACGCCGTTTCCGCTGTTCGCCGAGCGGGCCCGGGGGGCCGAGTTGTGGGACGTCGACGGCCACCGCTATGACGATTTATGCCTGGGCGATACCGGTTCGATGTTCGGCCATTCGCCCGCCCCGGTCGCCGCAGCGATCGCCCGGCAGGCCAGCCGCGGCCTCACCACCATGCTCCCCACCGCAGACGCGGTGGTGGTGGCGGACGAGCTGGCCAGGCGGTTCAAGCTGCCGTTCTGGCAGGTGACCTCATCTGCCAGCGAAGCCAACCGCGCGGTGATCCGCTGGTGCCGGGGGATAACGGGCCGCGACAAGGTCTTGGTGTTCAACGGCTGCTATCACGGCGCGGTCGATGATGTGTTCGTCGATCTGCGCGATGGCGTGCCCGAGCTCCGGCGCAGCCTGGTTGGCCAGGTCTATGACGTGCGGCAGCACAGCGTGGTGATCGAATTCAACGATCTCGACGCGCTCGAAGCGGCCTTGGCCAAGGGCGATGTTGCCTGTGTGCTGGCCGAACCGGCGATGACCAATGTCGGTATGGTCATGCCCGAACCCGGCTACCTTGAGGCGCTGCGCGAGGCCTGCACCCGCCACGGCACTCTGCTGGTCTGGGACGAAACCCATACGATTAGCACCGGCTTCGGCGGCCACACCGCCACATATGGCCCGCTGCCCGATCTGTTCGTGCTGGGCAAGCCGGTGGCGGGCGGGGTCCCTTGCGCGGTCTACGGCTTCACCGCCGAAGTGGCGACACGGATGGAGCGGCTGCGCGACGAGGGTGAGAAAGGCCATTCCGGGATTGGCACCACGCTGTCGGCCAATGCTCTCGCGCTAGCCGCGATGCGCGCCTGCCTGACCGAAGTGATGACGCCGGCGGCCTATGCCCACATGCTGCCGCTGGCCGAGGAACTGGCCGCCAAGACCAGGGACGTGATCGAAGGCCGCGGGCTCGATTGGCACGTCACTCACGTCGGCTCACGCGGCGAATTCATTTGCGATCCGGTGCCCGCGAAGAACGGCAGCGAGGCACGCGCCAGGATGCACGGCCCTCTCGAACACGCGCTGCACCTGTTCCTTATCAACCGCGGCGTGCTGATCGCGCCGTTTCACAACATGACCCTGGTCAGTCCCGCCACCACCTCAAGCCAGGTTGACCGCCTGGCCGAAGTGCTCGACGACTGCCTCAAGACTCTGATCGGATGAAGACCATGACTGCAATCAGTTCCAACCAGCGCGCGCTTGCCCAGGAAGCCGAAGACTTCTTCAAGGCCAATCCCGATGTGGACGCGGTCGACATCATCTTCACCAACATGTGCGGCGTGCCGCGCGGCAAGCGGCTGCGCCAGCATGAGGTCAAGGCGGTTTACCAGAGCGGCCGGTTCCTGCCCGGATCGGTGCTGGTGGTCGATATCACCGGGCGTGACTGCGAGGAGACCGGGCTGGTCTGGGAAGACGGCGATGCCGATCGCTATGTCTATCCGGTCCCCGGCACCCTGGTGCGCGCGCCGTGGCTGGGCGAGAACTACGCCCAGTTCCTGACCAGCTTTTACGAGCTTGACGGCACCCCCAACGACCTCGACCCGCGCCATGTGCTGGGCCAAGTGATCGATGGGCTGGCCGAAGAAGGGCTGACGCCAGTGGTCGCTGTTGAGCTCGAATTCTATCTCTGCGATCTGGAAGACGGCAAGCCGGTTCCGGCGCGCGGGATGGTCACTGGGCATCGCTCGACCGATATCCAGGTCTATGGCCTGCGCGAGATGGAAGACTTGCAACCGTTCTTCGACGATCTTTACGCGGCTTGCGACGAGCAGGGCCTGCCGCTCGAAAGCGGGATTAGCGAATACGCCCCCGGGCAGTTCGAATTCACCCTGCGCCACAAGGCCGACGCGCTGCGCGCCACCGACGATGCGATCATGTACAAGCGGCTGGTCAAGGGCGTGGCCGTCGCCCACGGGCTCGAAGCGACCTTCATGGCCAAGCCTTTCGCCGAGACTGCTGGCAGCGGCATGCACTTGCACATCTCGATGAACGACAGCCAAGGCAACAACGCCTTCGCCAGCGAAGATCCCGCAGGCACGGTGCTGCTGCGCCACGCGATCGGGGGCATGAAGGCGATGCTGGCAGAATCGATGGCGATCTTTGCCCCCAACGCCAACTCGTTCCGCCGCTTCAAGGCCAACTCCTACGCGCCCGTAGCCGCCACCTGGGGGGTCAACAACCGCACCGTTTCGCTGCGCATTCCGGCTGGATCGCCTGCCTCACGTCACGTCGAACACCGCATCTGCGGGGCCGATGCCAATCCCTATCTGGCGATGGCGGCGGTGCTGGCGGCGCAGCTCCACGGGATCAAGCACAAGATCGATCCCGGCCCGGCAGTGGTCGGCAACGGCTACGAAGCCGAAGGCGCCGACATCCGCTTGCCCAACCACTGGGCCGCGGCGATCGAGGCGTTCGAGACCTCGGAGCTGATGAAGCTCTACCTGGGCGAGCGGTTCGTGAAGCACTATTCGACCGTCAAGGGCGTCGAGATGGCGCGGTTCATGGCTGAGGTAACCGAGCTGGACTATGCGTGGTATCTGCGGAATGCCTAGTTCCTCGCCCTTTGGGGGAGGGGGACCATGCCCTTCGGCTTGCGGCTTAGAGCGGGATGAGGTTAGGCTGAATCGATAGGGGATTCCCAACGGTCGAGTTTTCTGATTCAAGCTTTGTGCTGGGATTGGAGGCCAGCAAGGCATGGCACGACCCTATTCGCTTGATCTTCGCCAGCGCGTGATTTTGGCGGTGGAGCGCGACGGTTTGTCGCGCAATGAGGCTGCCCGGCGCTTTGGTGTTGCGATCAGCACGGCGGTGAACTGGCTGCGGCGGCATCGCGACACGGGGAGCGCGGCTCCGGGAAAGATGGGCGGTCACAAGCCGCGCAAGCTGATCGGTGCACACCGGGACTGGTTGCTGGAGCGCGCCAAGACAGACTTTACCCTGCGCGGTCTTCGGGTCGAGCTGGCTGAGCGTGGAATGAAAGTTGATTACCGGACGGTCTGGGCCTTTGCCCATAACGAGGGCCTGAGCTTCAAAAAAAAGCGTTCTGCCCGCCGAACAGCTGCGGCCCAAGGTGGCAAGGCAGCGCAGGCAGTGGAAGAAGTATCAGGGGCGGGTTGATCCCCGCCGCCTCGTCTTCATTGATGAAACCTGGGCCAAGACCAACATGGCTCCCTTGCGCGGCTGGGCACCCAAGGGCCAACGGCTCCATGCCAAGGTGCCGTATGGTCACTGGAAAACGATGACCTTCCTCGCGGCCTTGCGCTGCGACCGGATCGATGCCCCCTGCGTGCTGGATCAGCCGATCAACGGGGCGAGCTTCCTTGAGTATGTCGAGCAGCTCCTCGTGCCCACGCTCTCGCCCCGCGATATCGTCATTATGGACAATCTCTCCAGTCACAAGCGACCTGCCATCCGCGCAGCAATCCGCAGCGTCGGCGCGCGCCTGCTGTTCCTGCCACCCTACAGTCCCGATCTGAACCCAATCGAGCAGGTCTTTGCCAAGCTGAAGCACCTCATGCGCAAAGCCGCAGAACGGACCGCCGAGGCCACCTGGAAACGTATCGGAGCGTTGCTTGACGACTTCCCACCAAATGAATGCGCCGCATATCTGGTCAACTCAGGATATGCTCAAACCTAATCTCATCACGCTCTAGCAGCCGCGCTCAGGATAAACTGAGCCAAAGGCTCAGCATGGTGGAGGGGTACGCGCGAGTTTTCCTGACGCCGATGATCAGCTACACTCACGCCACCGGCGCGGCGCTGGCGCCATAGCCAATTTGGGCACCCCTGGCTGGATCGGCCGCGTTCGCTTTTGCGCGTTGTCCGCCAGCCTAGGGTAAGATACTGTCTCTGCGGGGTCGCGTGAACCTAACCGGCTGACAGTCGGCGATTGAGGGTGCGTTGCAGGACATTTTCCTTTCCTACAACCGGGAGGATCAGGATCGCGCGGATCATTTCGTGCGCGGCCTGGAAGCGGCCGGCATGTCGGTCTGGTGGGACGTGTCGCTGCGCTCCGGCGAACTCTATGACGAAGTAACCGAAAACGCGCTGCGCACGGCCAGGGCAGTGGTGGTGCTGTGGTCGCAGCGCTCGGTCGCCTCGCGGTGGGTCCGGGCCGAGGCGACCCTGGCCCAGCGGCTCGGTACTTTCGTTCCCTGCATGATCGAACCGTGCGAACGCCCGATCATGTTTGAACTGACCCAGACTGCAGACCTTTCGCATTGGCAGGGCGACCAGACCGACGGCCGCTGGCAAGGCTTTGCCGGCCATGTTCGCGAGGTGATCGAAGCGAACCGCGGCACCGATGCCAAGTCGGATATCTCGCCGGCGCGTCCGCCTGGTAATGCCCCGCATGCCGCGGCAGCTCCGACCCACAAGGCACCAGCAGCGAAGCCCCACCAGGGACCGGCCGAAGTGGTTCTGGCAGTTCTTGCGTTTGACAACCTCTCGTCCGATCCCGAGCTCGGTTTCTTTTGCGAAGGGGTGACCGAAGAGATCCAGATCACCGTTGCCAGCGGATCGGATCTCAAAGTGGTCGCGCGCGCGTCCAGCTTTCAATTTCGCAGGAATGACCGGCCGATTGCGGAAATCGCCCGGGCGCTGGGGGCAACACACCTGCTTTGCGGCTCGGTCCGGCGCGGGGGCAACCGGGTCCGGATCGGGGCCGAGCTGGTCGAGGCGGCCAGCACCAGGGCGCTGTGGTCTGACCGCTATGACGGCGATCTTGAAGACGTATTCGCGCTTCAGGACACCATTGCCGCGAATGTCGCCAACGCCCTGAAGGTCACCTTTGCGCCGAAATCGGCCAAGGACGTGCTCGATCCGCTGACTTACGAAACCTTCCTCAAGGCCCGCAGCATCCTGGCCCAGGGCGATCCCCAATTCGACGATTCGCCCCGCCGGGCGATCCCGCTGCTGGAAGAAGTGGTGGGGATCGCGCCCGATTATGCCCCGGCCTGGGACCTGCTGGCGCTCTCCAGCGCAGACTTCCTGCGGTTTGGCGAACACGAGATGGACTTCGAGACTGCGCGGGCGGGGGTCCAGGCGGCAGCCGACAAGGCGCTGAAGCTGAACCCGCGCAGCAGCGGTGCCTGGCGGGCGCTGGCCATGCTCGAGCCGTGGGGCGATTATCTTTCGCGCGAAGGGCTGCTGCATCAGGCGCTCAAGGTGGCGCCGAACGATCCGGGCGTACTGACCGACCTCAGCAATTTCTGCTGGACGGTCGGCCGGTTCCACGAGGCCCTGGGCTATGCCGTGCAGGCCAGCGAGCTCAATCCGCTGATGCCGGCGGCCCGGCTCCACGCCGCCCAGATGCGCGCCTATGTGAAGGAATACGAGGAATCGGTGCGGCAGCTGGAAGAGCTGCACAGCTTGTGGCCCCAAAACTTCGGGATCCTGCTGGCCTGGATCAACTGGTCGTCGGGCTTGGGTTTCCACGATGTCTTCAACCGGGCGATCGGCTTTATCGAAGACTTCAACGGCTTGCAGGCCCAGCACTTGCGCACCAGCCAGTTTCACGGCGAAGCGGTGCTTGAGGGGGATCCCGAAAAGAAAGCCAAATGGCTCGAACGCGCCAACCGGATGCTTGAGCACAAAGGTACGGTGCCGCTCAACCTGCTGGTCGGACTGTGTCATATGGGGCTTCACGCCGAGGCCAAGGCGCTCGCCGCGCAGTGCTCGTACGAGTATATTTTCGATCCCTCCGGCCCGGGGCCGGCCGCCTGCTACCCTGGGGTCGCGCTTGGTCCATGGAGTACGCTGTTCGACGATCCGGCGTTTGTCGATCTTTGCGATCGGCTGGGGCTGTGCCGCTATTGGGTCGAATCCGGACAGTGGCCCGATTGCGTGGAATGGGTGTCCTACGATTTCAAGGCGGAGACCCTGGCCAGGATGGCACAGGCTGCAATCGGACCAGCCGCGATTTGACTCTCAGCTCCCCGATGGCAATCCGTAAGTGAACAGCGTGTCGAGCACTTCAAAAGTGGTGTCCGCGGTGAACGATACCGCCAGTGTGACTTTTCCGCGAACGCTGGGCATGTCCCAATCAATCACGTTCGCAGGCGGCAGCTTCTGACCTTCGAGATCACCGTAGCCAGGCGGAAATGTGGGCTTGGCAAGGCCAAACAGCTGCGTCCAGCGCTCTGCGCAAGTGTCTGACCACATGAAGTCGATCGTGATGTCTTCGCCGGAATGGAACTGTGCGGTTGAGACTTCATCGTGAGTGACACTCGAGGCGACTATCCCCCGGTAGGCCGCATATCTGAGATCGAAAGCGTCCCGGAACTGCTTGAGCGTATTGATTTCGATCTTGTTGGGTTTCAGCGGCTGGTGGGTTTTGGGGTTTCTGGTCGGGCCGGCAATGCCGGCAAGGAAATGCCCCAGCATCCCGGCCAGGTTCGGATCGGATACGTCACGCTCCCAGTCCTGATGGTCAAAAGGCTTCTCGGGATGCTTCATGCTGATCTTCATGACGCCGATCAGGTGGCTGATCGATCGGGGATTGAAGACCTTGCAGCCTTGCAAGGCAATGTTGATATCCAAGGGGTCCGCAGCTTTGCCTTGTTCGAGTTGGATCGTCGCCATGTCCTTTTCGCAGCCCCAGATTTCACGGCTCGAAAACATCACAAAGCTGTTGTCGTCGAGCGCGAAGGGCTGGATCCAGGTAATCGTTGGCTGCCCGACCAGCAGGTTGTCGGCAGTGCGCTCGTAACGATAGGCCGGGAAAATCCACAAGACTTCGCGGTGCTTGAGCCGCTCCCAGCCCGGTTCACCGTCCTGGATGCTGGAGAAATCGGTGTGATCGCAAACCATCAGCACCCCGTAACCATGCTCGGCGGCTGGCATGGCCTTCCAATAATAGGGTGCCTGGTCGGGTCCTTTGGAGTTCAGCCAGACATCCAGATAATTCTGGATGCATTGCGGGTCGATCGGGATGATAAAGGCCCAGTTGCGGGCCGCCTTGGAATACCACGGCGGCAGCAACTGCTGCGTCGCAAACGAGGGCATGAAGAAAGTCATGAATATCGCTCCGGACCGAAAAAGCCTTTGAGTGGCCGGAACCAGTGGGCATCCAGGTTTCCGCTGGCGCCGTGGTTTGGCGTCCCGGGCGGCCCTTCGATCGGGAAATCATAGACCACTTCCATCGAATCGAAATCGATGTCGGCCATGAAACGATAGGCTGCCACCGGCTTGGTAATCAGGTCTTCCCCCTTCCTCTCAGGGTCCTGGTCGGTGATGAGATCGACAATTTCCTTGAAGCTGCCATGTCCGCAGGTGACTATTTCCACGTCCTGCTCATCGTAGAATTCGAAGCTGTTGATGTTGCTGTAATGCGCCCGGCAGCTGATCAGCGCTTGATAGAGCGCGTGCTCGACATGCTTGGCGTCGCGATATTGTTTCAGCCCGATCGTGCGCATGCTGGTCGGAATTAGTCCAAGCGAGGCGGATCCAACGAAACCGGACAATGCGGCAAGGCCATCGATCGCCCAGCCCGCTTCCTTGCTTTGCAGCAAGGAAGCCAGGGTCCTGAGTTTCCCCGATGTCCTGAAAGTCGGCAGGACCGGACCGGTCTTGACCGTCATGAAGCGCAGCATCTCCTGGATATTGTGGCGTTTCAGTTTCTCAGGATCCTCCTTCCAACCTGGCAGATCGACCGTTCCAAGGAAGCTGTGCGGATAATAGCTTTCGCCGGTTTCGATTGTGGCAAGGAGTTTGCCAAGCCCCAGCATCTCGCGGCCGCACACCGCCGACATCGGATTGCCCACCGTGATGAACGGCAGCATCCATTCCAGTTCGGTGCTGGTTATCAGATTGGTGCCGCCCACGCCGTAGCGCACGACCGGAATGGCGACGAACACTTCGGTCTGCGTCACGATCCCGCGATCACCATAGGGCACTTCGCCGATGTCCTGGGCGGCATCGCTCGAACTGATCATGACCGGATAGTCGAGGAACAACAGCGTCGCATAGGGCCAGAACGCAGCGGGCTTGTAAGTAAAACCGCGATCCTTGGCCTCGCCGATGTTGAAGAACACGTCGCAATAGCTCTGGATCGGCCCCATCGGCGCTTCCCAGACGAAAGCGTTCACCGTGACCCCGGGGAAATGGTAGGGCGGCGGAACGTCGAGACTGCCGGCCGCCTGAATATAGGGAACCCTTGGGTGCGTGCGCTTCATGCCGCTGTCCTTGCCCCTGCGGCAGCAAAACTGGCCGCACCTGCCACTATCGCAAAGTCCGATCCGAAGGCGCGCGACGGGGTCTGGAAGCCGGCCGGCGCATCGCCGTGCAGCACCCGGCGCAAGCCTTCAGCCGCAGTCAGCACGCTGGCGCTATAGCCGTCGCGGGTTGTCATCGACAGGCGCCGGACCCTGCGCCACGGATCCAGCGCTTCGACCACCATCGAATAGTGCGCCCCGGCGCGCTGCTCTGCGTTGGGGTCGTTGGGCAAAGTCCGCGCCATGGCGCCGCCCAGCTCGCGCATGATCTCGGGCCCGAACATGCTCATCGAAATGCCCCCGGCCCGGAACATCGCCCGCTCGGCCCAGTGTAGCTGCGAATAGACCTCTACGTCGCCGACCCCGGTGGTGATCCCGGCGGTGACCACATCGGCCCAGCAGACCGCAACCGTTTCGCGCAGTCCGTGGCCGAAATCGAAGGCATGGACCAAGCTGCCGGCGGGCACCGTCACCAACCGCCCGCCGCGCCGGATCGGCACATCGGGCGCGAACATGCTGGTCATGGTCGCCACGCTGCCGCGCGAAATGATCTGCGGGCGCGAAATGCCAAGGCAGAGCCGGACTGTATCGGGCCACAGCTCGACCGCGCGGGCCAGCAGGCAATCGGTGGTCGCAACCGTCAGTCCGATCCCGGGCAGCACCATGATTCCGGCAGCCTTTGCGGCATCGTCTAGTTCGGTCAGCGCCAGGAAAGCGGGCCATTCGCCGCTCAGATCCAGGTAATGTGTGCCGGTCTTGAGGCAAGCTTCGGCCATCGGCAGGGCGGTGGCAGCAAAGGGCCCGGCCGCATGAAGCACGACATCGACATCGCGCAGTGCCGCCGCAAGCGTTGTCGGCGATGTCAGACCGAACGCCCGCCAGGCCAGCCCGAGCGGTTCGGCCACCGCGCGCACCCGCGCTTCGTCACGCCCGGCCAGCACCAGATCGATCGACCTGCCAAGATGCTGTGCAATCAGCCGCCCGGTATAGCCGCTGGCACCATAGAGGAGGGCGCGCCCGCTCATGGCCGGTTGGAGACCCAGGTGGAGAGCCCTTGCAGAAAGATCAGTTCTTCCGACTGCGGCAGCCCGGCATAGGCCAGCGCGAATTCGTAGGCTGCGGCCCCGGCCATTCCGGCAGCGACCTTGCGGGCATGATCGATCGATCCGCGTTGGGCCATCAACTGGCTCAGCCACAGGATGTCATCGCTGCTGCGTTCCACGCGGGTCTGCGCCAACAGCGCGTCGATGCGCTTGCGTTCGCCCGCAGAAGCGGCACCCAGCACGTGGATCAGCATCAAGGTCCGCTTGCCCTCGGCAAGATCGCCGTTGCGTTCCTTGCCGTAACCCGGATCGTCGGACAGGTTGCGCAGATCGTCTTCGATCTGGAAGGCCAGGCCCAGGAACATGCCAAACCGGATCACCCGTCCGGCATCGGCCCGGCCGCCCGAACCGACGATCGCGCCAAGCTGGGCCGGCCAGATCATTCCCATCCAGGCGGTTTTCTTGAGCGCCATGCGCAAGTAGTCTGCCTCGCACAGCTCGGTTATGTTGCGGTCGCGCCAGCCCAGTTCGAGCGCCTGGCCCTCAGCGGTCTGGCGGGCCATCGCCAGCGTTGCTTCCAGGACCTTCTGCACCACGTCCGCCCCGCAAGGCTTCAAGGCGTCGAGCAGCGGCAGGAAAGCGGTGAACAGCAAGGCATCACCGGCATTGATCGCCAGCGGCACCCCGTGCATCGCGTGCAGCGTCGGCCGGCCGCGGCGCAACTCGCTGCCGTCCTGGATATCGTCGTGGATCAGCAGCGCGTTGTGGAGCAGCTCGATCGCCACCGCGCAGCCCAATGCGGATTCGACCGAGCCGCCGAACACTTGCGCATTGGCCAGGCAAATCGCCGGACGCAGCATCTTGCCCCCGCGCGAAGGATATTCCGCCATCAACGGATCGAGGAACGGCACCGCAGTTCGATTGCCGAGATAACTGCCTAGCTCGGCGCGGGTCGCCGCGCCGTAGCGGTCAAGAAGTGTGGCCTCAGCCACCCTGCTTTTGTCCCGCTTGGGGCAGCTCGACCACCAGCATCCCCAAGGGCACAGCCTGCCCGGAGACATGGACCGCGCCCGAATAGACCCCGGCCGGCAGGCCTGCCGGCACGGTAACGGTGGCAACCAGGCCGCCACCCGCAAGGTCGGCATCGAAAGTCACCACCTTGATCGCGGCCTTGCCATCGCGCGACTGCAGCGGAGCAACCGTGATGTCCCGCGCTGCGGTCGGCGCATGCGGGCGCGACAGGCTGGCGCTGTGCGCCACAGCCCCCGGGGCGCCCACGAATTGCACCGTCAGCCGCATCCCGCTTGGTTCCTTGGCAGCGGACTGTCCCGCTCCGGAAGTGAAGCCGGCCAGATCTTTTTCAACGGTTGGGCGGAATGGTGGAACGCCTTGTTGCCCCGGCGGTGGCGACTGGAAACCCGGAACCTGCTGCGAAAGCAGCGCCTCGCAAATCTCGAACGTGCTCTCGCTCAACTGACGCGCCAGCCGCAGCAGGTTTGCCGCCATGTGGCGGACATCGACCGGGACATCGCGGATGTTGTAGCCGCCGTGCCGGAAACTCTCCGCCGATCTGCGGCCCTGTTCGATCGATTCGGCCAAGACATCGTAGGCCGTCTTGACCGAAGCGGCGACCGCTTCGTCGATCTTCCACTCTTCCGGATTGCGCAGCGGCATCGCTGGTGCAGCCGGTTCGGCTGCGCCGGCTTGGGACTTGGCCTGGGCTGCGGCGCGCACGCTCGCACCGCTGCGGTCGGCGCCCGTGCGAACGAGGGGCTTGCGCCGAACCCGCGCGCGCGCTGCAGCCTTGCCCGGGGCGTCTTTAGGGGTGGTCATACGCGATAATCTCCTCAAGCAGAGGCAAGCCGCTCAGCGCATGTGCCGCGAGAAGCCCCGACATCACCGCCCCTTCGACGCATCCCGAGTGAAAGCCGCTGTCGGTCCAGTCCCCGGCAAGAGTGAGGTTGTCGTAAGACATGTCAAGCGGCGAAATGCGATAGCGCCAGCTTCCGGGCGGATGGATCACATAGCGGTCCGACGGATTGACGTTGGCGCGCCAGTACTGGGTCCCAAACCGCGCCCTGCCGCTTGGCGGTTCGGGATCATGCTCACCGTCGGGAGCCTTGAGGATGTCCCAGCGGAAATCGCCGTCCGCGCCAAATGCCCCGGGCCACAGGTGCTTCATCGGCCCCAGCAGGAACTGTTCCGCGCTCTCGCGCACTTCCTCAGCGCGGCGGGCCGGGTAATCGATGTCGCCATCGCCCGGCGGCTGGGGTGGATCGCGCAGCACCGAGCAGAAATAGACCGAAGCCCTGGGCGGACTGCGCCAGTCTTCCTCGGGCACCACGTGGGCCATATCGCACCAGGTATCGAACGGCTTGGCGAAAGCGCCGGTAATATAGGCCGGCCCGGGCCAGCCCAGCTCGGCCAGGTCTTCGTCGAGCCAGATCTGGAAGGCCTGAGAGGCGACCGTGGTGACGTTATCGCACATCGCCCGCCAGCGCGGATCGCGCGCCACGATTTTCGGGGCGACATGCGGGATCGCACCCAGGCCCACGCCCAGCACCACCATGTCGAAATCTTCGCCGACCCTGAGCGTCAATTCAGAATCGCGGCGGCGATCCCAGTGCGATTCGAAATTCCAGCCTTCCGCGGCGATCTTCCTGCCGCCCACCAGCTGGTCAAGGTCGGGCTGCGAGGGCCAGCACGGGCGGCCCTTGACATCGAACAGTGGAGCATAGTCCTTCCCGCCCTTGATCCGCGCCTGGACATCGAAAGTCAGCGCCGCAACATGGTCGCCGTCTTCGCCCGGCACCACATCGGTCAGCCGGTGGAAAAAGCGGAACTTTGCGCCGCGTTCGAGCATCGCGGTATAGAGCGGGGCGAAAACCACATCGCCCATCCCGGCGCGCATCCGCCACATGAAGGCGCCGCGATAGCCAAAGAAGGTCCGCAGCAGCCCGCGCAGGCCCTGCCCGGCCGAAAGCGAAGGCTTGTCAGGGTCGCCGCCGACATAGCCCATCGACAGATCGAACAGTCCGCGCACGAACGGCGATTGCAGCGCGCGGATCGAAGCGCCGTTCATCCGCAGCCAGGTTCGCACCTCATAGTCGTCGATCACCTCGAGCCCGCGCGGGTTGAACAGCACGCCGTGGCGCAGCGTGCCGACCAGCGAGGCCAGGGTCAGATCGGCGATCTCCCACAAATAGCGGTGCTTGCTATCGGCGATCCAGCGATCTTCGATCCACTGCCGCATCCAGGCCGCCGCGCTTTCGGCGGTGACGAGCAGGTTGCCGAGGCTGGCCGGCGTGACCGAGCGGACCAGCACCGCCAGCAGTCCGGCGGCTTCGGCCACGGTTGCGGCGCTGGCGAACAGCCCCATTCTCACCATGGCCAGCAGTCGCCCGCCAAGATCGGAGCCGGCACCCCTGGGATCGAATTCCGAGACCACCCCATGCCCGTCGACCTGCATGTCGAGCAGCACCGCGCGCATCATGTCGAACCCGGTCGAGAGGTAATACTGCAAGTCGAACGGCTCATCCGCCGCGCGCGGATCGCCCGGCAGCCCGGCGCGCGGCGGCATCCGCACCATCCAGCGCTGGAACCCCCCGCCTTCGGCCGCAGAGCACAGCGCGACGTCGTTCTTGGGCGTCCAGGCATCGCGCCAGTCGCCATAAAGCGCGCCCAGCCCACGGCCATCGAGTTCGGCGTGGCATTCGCGCATCATCCGAAAGGCGTTGTCGTAAAAGCCCAGCCAGATGTGCAGCCCATGCTCCTCGATCCGCCCGCTCGGCCCCCGGCCCGAAGCGCCCTTGCCGCCCAGCCGCCAGCCTTCCTGGAAAACGGTCACGTCGAATTTGCCACCGTGCTCGGGCTTGGTCAGCTCCCAGGCCGCGGTCATCGCGGCGCAGCCCCCACCGATCACCGCCACTCTGATCGGCCGTTCGCTCATTCCCGCCAGGTGCCTCTGCCAACGCTCACCGTTTGCCTCCACCCCTTTGTCAATACGGCAAAGCTACGCGCATTTACCAAGACCTGCCAACCCCAATTTTCTGCGGGGGGCGGTTGGAGCGTCCACAGATGACCCTAGTCGCAACTGGATGAAAGTTGGGGTTCACGTCAGTGAAGACCGAAGCAGTGGAATGGATGCTCGGAAGCACTCTCTACCGCCGCAACTGATGCACCGTCTCCATAAACAGGCTCGCCGCCTCGCTGTGCCGGGTCAACCTTCGCCAGGCCATGCCGATATCCACCGTCGGCAGCGATTCGCGGGTACGTTTGGCCACGATCCGGTCGCCGTCCAGGCTCCACGGGCGGTAGACCAGGTCGGGCAGCAGGGTGATCCCCGCGCCGGTGCCAACCAGCGAACGCACGCCTTCCATGCTGGAAGTGCGCCAGGCGACGCGTGGGGGATGGTCGAACTTGCCCCAGATCCCGTCGATCAGTCCTTCCAGCTCATCTAGCTGCAGCGCGACCACTGGTTCGTTCTCAAGATCGGCCAGCGCCAGGCCATCGACGTCGGACAGCGGATGACTCGGCGCCAGCCAGGCGCGGCATTCGCTGCGCAGCAGCACTTCGTGGTCGATCGCGCTGCGTTCTTCCAGGTTCGAGACCATCAGCAGCGCCAAATCGAGCTCGCCGCCCACCAGCATGTGCTCGATGTAGCTGCGCTTGTCCTCGACCAGCTGGATCTCGATCTTGGGGAACAGTTTGCGAAAGCGTGAGAGCAGGTCGGACAGGAAATAACCGGTCACCACCGGGGTCACCCCGATCCGGATCTTGCCTTCGGTCTGGTCTTCCTCGCGCCCGACCCCGCTGGCCATGTCGGCAATCGCCCCGATGATCGAGCGGGCGTGACGCAGGAACTGGTGGCCCTCGCGGGTCAGCGTCACGCCCTTGGCATGGCGGTGGAACAGCGTGACCCCGGTTTCCAGCTCAAGCGTGCGGATCGCGTCGGTCACCGCGCTTTGCGAGATCCCGACCGCGCTCGACCCGCCCGAAACCGAGCGCGCCTCGGCCACGGCGATGAAATAGCGGATCTGGCGAAAGGTGATGTTCATCGGTTTTTTCGATAGCTCCCGGATTGCATAATCGACTGGCCAGCCAAGCGATAGCGGTATTTGTTGCAAGACACGCTTGCAGCGCGCGCAAAGGCGCTTAGCATCGCAAAGACAGAACAACCGGGCAGAGAGGTGTCATCATGAGCAACGGGATCATGGATTGCAGTCGGCTGGGGCGGCGTTCGCTGCTGCAATCACTAGGCGTCGCCGCGATCGGGATCAGCTTTGGCGGGCTGGCCGCCTGTTCCAAGTCGGACAGCGGCGCAAAGCCGGACGGCGGCGGTGCCGAAGAGCCCAAGCTCAACTTCTACAACTGGGACACCTACATCGGCGAAACTACGCTGGCCGATTTCAAGGCGGCCAGCGGGATCGAGGTCAAGATGGACCTGTTCGATTCGAACGACGTCCTGTTCGCCAAGTTCAAGGCCGGCAACCCGGGTTACGATGTGATCGTGCCTTCAAACGATTTCGTCGAGCGGATGATCCAGGCCGACATGCTGATGGAGCTGGACCATTCGCTGATCCCCAATATCAAGAACGTCGATTCCGCGTTCATCGATGTCGCCTATGACAAGGGCCGCAAATATTCACTGCCTTATACCTGGCTGACGCTGGGGATCGGGTACCGCAAGAGCAAGGTGAAGGCCAAGCCTGACAGTTGGAAAGTGCTGTTCGACAGCGCTGAATATTCGCAGCGGATCGCGCTGCTCTCCGAGGCGGGCGATCTGTTCCGGCTCTACGGCAAGTACCTGGGCAAATCGGTCAACGCGCTGACCGCTGAGGACGTCAAGACGATCGAGGCGATGCTGATCAAGCAGAAGCCGCACATCAAGAAGTTCCACTCCGATGACGGGCAGGACCTCTTGGCCAAGGGCGATGTCGATCTGGTGCTCGAATACAATGGCGATATCGCCCAGGCGATGGTCGAGGATCCCGATATCGATTTCGTGATTCCCAAGGAAGGCAGCCAGCTCAATTCGGATACGCTGTGCATTCCCAAAGGCGCCAAGCACCCCAAGAACGCTCATGCCTTCATCAACAACCTGCTCGATGCCGAAGTGGGCAAGAAGATCACCGAGACGATCCTCTATCCCACCCCCAACGCGGCGGCCAAGGCACTGATGCCGGATACGTACAAGAATAACCCGGTGATCTTCCCTGCCGCGGAAGTGCTGGCCAAGTGCGAATATGCCGCGTTCAACCCGGCGCTCCAGCCGCTCTATGAAGAAGCCTTTACCCGCGTGAACGCAGACTGATCGGAAAGCGGGCGGGGCCATGGCCGAACAGGACTGGAAAGAAAACAAGTCCAGCTTCCTTGCGGTATCGCTGGTGCCGGTGGGGTGGACCTTGCTGTTCTTCCTGGTGCCCATGGCCATCGTTTGGGCCTACAGCTTTGGCCGCAATGCCGGGCTGACCGAGATCGATCTGGTCGGCACGCTTGATAATTACAAGCGTGCCACCGAATGGCTCTATCTCACGATTTTCGCCAAGAGCCTGGGCGTGGCGGCGCTGGTGACAGTGATCTGTCTGATAGTGGGCTTCCCGGTGGCGATGGCGATTACTTTCGCATCCGAGAAGTGGCGGCCCTGGCTCTTGCTGGGGATCATGCTGCCGTTCTGGACCAACCTTTTGATCCGCACTTATGCGCTGATGATGCTGCTGGGCAGTCAGGGCTATGCCAACAAGGCGCTGGGCGGGATGTGGGGCGGGGCCAGCTGGCTCAAGACAATCGTTGGGCTTGAACCGCTGCCGACCTGGGAGCCGGTCCAGCTGCTGTTCAACAATTTCGCGGTAGTGTTCGGGCTGGTCTATGTCCACCTGCCTTTCATGGTCCTGCCGCTCTATGCGGCGCTCGACCGGCTGGACCGCAGCTTGATCGAGGCCAGCCTGGATCTGGGCGCCGGCCATTTCCGTACCATCATGAAGATCGTCGTGCCGCTGGCCATGCCGGGGGTCTTCGCGGGGGTCATGATCACGCTGATCCCGGCGCTGGGGGCCTACCTGACGCCAGACTTGATGGGCGGCACCGACAGCCAGATGATCGCCAACGTCATC
>JANPMA010000021.1:0-8718 GCA_031422595.1 Novosphingobium sp.
TAGAACCGCGGGATCAGGTAATGCGCCACGAACAGCGCCCCGATCAGCCCGCCCACGTTGCCGGCGATGTAGGTGTAATCGTTGCGGAAGCCGTAATCGGGCCCGCCGATGAAAGTCGCCGCGCTCTGCGTCGCGGACAGCACCGATATCGCCGCCATCCACGCCGGGATCTGCCCGTCGGCGAGGAAATATTCGCGGGTATTTTCGGTATGCCTGGGCCGGAACAGCCAGCCGCCCGCGCACAGCACCGCGACGTAGGCGGCGATAACCAGCCAGTCGAGCGGGGCAAAGGGGCTGGTCAACGCGGTTTCAACTCGACCGTAAAGGGACCACGCGTGGGCACATCCATGAACCGCTGATCGGTCAGCACAATGCCATTAGGCCCCGGCTGCGCGATCGGCATCCGGCTCCAGAACAGGAACGCCTCGGCCTGGGGGTCGCCCATGGTCCAGAGGGCTATGCGCGGGTCGGCCATGTTGGTTGGCTCGCCGGGTCCCGTCCGCTCGCGCTGGCCAAATGGCGACCAGCTGACCTTCCCATAGCGGCTTTGGGTCCGCCACAGCACCTCGCGCCGCCAGAACGCCAGCGGGACGGGATTGGCAACGACCTCAGACGGATAGGGCTCGTCCATCCGCACCTGATCGGCGGCAAAACTGCTGATCCCCATGTTGAGGCCGATGTAGGCGGCAAGTCCAACGAGCGCCGCGCGCGCCGGGCCTTGCCAGTCGTCCTGCCCCGCCCGTTCCCGCCGCCGCGCCTGCCAGACGGCCCAGCCCAGCCCGATCCAGATCCACAGGTCGATGATGAACAGCGTATCGCCATAGAACCACTGGCTCGAAAACGGTTCGAGAAGCCGCACGCCGTAACTGTTGAACCAATCGAACAACGGATGGCTGAGGCAGCCGATCAGGCTGAGCAGGTAGAGCCACTTGTAATTGACCGGCAACCGCGCCTCAGGCCGCTTGCCGCGCGCGGCTTGCCACCGATCGAACCCCCACAGCAGCCCTGCCAGGATCAATGGCAGCAGCAGCATGGCGGGAGGCCCGTGGGTTATCCCGCGCCGGAACCCCAGATGCTCGGTGCCCTCCAGCCAGAAGAAGCAGGCCGCATCCACATCGGGCAGGTTCGCCCCAATGATCAGCGCCGGCATCGCCAGTCCGGTCTTACGCTTCAACCCCGCCTGCCCCAATGCGGCACCAATCAGGGAATGGGTCAGGTTGTCCATGGTTTTGGTTCAACGATTGAAGAAAGAAGGATTACTCGCACAAAGACACAAAGACACAAAGGGTTGGTCACGGTTTGGGCAGGAAATATTGGTTGCCGATGCGATGGACACCTTCTTTGAATGTGCCCATTCCGAAGTTCATAAGAAAACCGAGTGGCAATCCTGTCAGTCGAAGGTACGTCAACAGCTGTTTTGCATGAACTGGTGCATGACGCTCAGTTGACTTCAGTTCGATCAAAAGCCGGTCTTCGACCAGCAGATCGGCCCGGAAGCCCTCTTCAAAAATCCGACCATTATACCGAATTGGAATCCACACTTGCCGTTCGACGGCAAGGCCGCGCTGCCGCAGGCTGTCCAACATGACAATCTCATAGACCGATTCGAGCAATCCCGGCCCAAGTTCCAAATGAACATGATAGCCGCAATCGACTACTGTGCGAGCAAGGCACTCCAGTTCGTCATCACCCGCCATCTTTGTGACTTTGTGTCTTTGTGCGATTAGATTTTGCTATGCAGGATGCCCCTCGGCCGGATCGACCGTCCAGGTCTGGCCCTTGGCCAGCAGCTTGCCCAGATCGGCGCTCTTGCCTTCGCGCATTTTGGCGTCCTGGCCGAGCAGCGATTCCTCAAAGGTCGGGCGGGGATCGTCGTAGAGGACGCCGAGCGCCATCGGGAACACGCCGAACGGCATTTCGACCAGCATATGCGCGACCGAACGGTTGGTGACGTCGTGGACAATCACCTTGGCGGCCTGCCAGTCGCCATCGACAACATCGACCACTTTCAGCGTCAGCGTTTCGTGATCGAGCGCGATGCCCTGGGTGCCTTTCGCGAACAGCATCGGCTCGCCATTCTGAAGCCACAGCTGCCGGTCCTCGGCACCCTTGGGCATGGCGAAGTCTTCGAAGACGTCCTTGTTATAGACGATGCAGTTCTGGAAGATCTCGATGAAGGCCGCGCCCTTGTGGTGGTAGGCGGCCTTGAGCACTTCGGGCAGGTTCTTCGACACATCGAACCCGCGGGCGATGAACCGGGCGCCGCTGCCCAGCGCAAAGGCGCAAGGGCTGGCGGGCCGGTCGACCGAGCCCAGCGGGGTGGTCGGGCTCATGGTGCCGACCCGGCTGGTCGGCGAGTACTGGCCCTTGGTCAGCCCGTAGATCTCGTTGTTGAACAGCAGCACCTGGCAATTGAGGTTGCGGCGCAGCAGGTGCATCGTGTGGTTGCCGCCGATCGACATGCCGTCGCCGTCGCCGGTGACCAGCCAGATATCGAGCTGAGGATTGGCCAGCTTGATCCCGGTCGCCACCGCCGGCGCGCGGCCGTGGATGGTGTGGAAGCCATAGCTTTCAACGTAATAGGGGAACCGGCTGGAACAACCGATGCCGGAAACGAACACCGTGTTCGCGGGATCCGCGCCGAGCTCAGGCAGAGTGCGCTGCACCGCCTTGAGGATCGCATAGTCCCCGCAGCCCGGACACCAACGGACTTCCTGGTCCGATTCCCAGTCCTTGAGGGTGGTTTGAAAGGGGGTCATGTCGTTCATTTTGTTCGTCCCGAAAGCCACAAGTGCCTAATTCGATTGTACAAAGTTACGAAACGCTTCTTCTTTATGAGCGCCGCGAACGCATCATCAACACTGATCTGGTTGCCTTTGCCATCAACAATCGAAACGTCATCAGCCCCGCCATCGGACATCTTGGAAGCAATGTATCCAGCATTAGCTAGCGAACTTTCGGAGTAGTGGTGAGTCACCCCATCACCATCCGTTCCGCTAATGCGGTAAATCACTTTAGTGCCTCCTCAATCACCGCCTCAAGCTCGGCAATCGTGAACGGTTGCCCGCTGGTCTTGTTGTAGGGCCGGGCGTCGACCAGGAACTGGTCGCGCAGCACGGTCTTGAACTGGCCGGTGTTCATTTCGGGGACGAGGATCTTCTCGTAACCCCTTAGCAGATCACCCAGATTTTCCGGCAGCGGCCAGATGTGGCGGACGTGCACGTGGCTGACGTCGAGGCCCTTGGCGCGCGCCTTGCGGACGGCCTGGTGGATCGGGCCATAGGTGCTGCCCCAACCAACCACGGCGAGCTTGCCGCTCGCCTCGCCCAGCGTGACTTCCTGCGCCGGGATGCTCTTGGCGACACCGTCGACTTTGGCCTTGCGCGCGTCGGTCATCGATTGGTGGGCTTCGGGTGAATAGTCGATATTGCCGGTGCCCGGGTTCTTCTCGATCCCGCCGATCCGGTGGGTCAGGCCCGGGGTGCCCGGCTTGATCCACGGCCGCGCGCCCTTGGCGTCGCGGGCATAGGGCAGCAGCGTGTCATTCGGGCCGTTCTTTTCAGCCAGGAACGTGGCCGGGAACGGCGCGAATGTGGCCGGATCGGGGACCAGCCACGGCTCAGCCGCATTGGCGATATAGCCGTCGCTGAGCAGAATCACCGGGGTCATGTACTGCGTCGCGATCCGCACCGCCTCGATCGCGCATTCGAAGGCATCGCCGGGGCTGCAGGCAGAGATCACCGGGATCGGAGTATCGCCGTTGCGGCCATAGACTGCCTGATAGAGGTCGCTCTGCTCGGTCTTGGTCGGAAGCCCGGTCGAAGGCCCGCCGCGCTGCGAATTGACGATCACCAAGGGCAGCTCGGTCATCACCGCCAGGCCCATCGCCTCGGTCTTGAGCGCGATGCCCGGGCCCGACGAGGAGGTGACGCCCAGGTGCCCGGCATAGCTGGCACCAATCGCGGCGGCGATCGCGGCAATCTCATCCTCGGCCTGGAAAGTAGTGACGCCGAATTCCTTCAAGCCCACCAGGTAATGCAGGATCGAGCTGGCCGGCGTGATCGGATAGCCGCCGAAGAACATCTTGAGGCCCGCCAGCTGCGCCCCCGCCACCAGCCCCAGCGCGACCGCTTCGGCGCCGGTGATGGTGCGGTAAAGCCCGGCCGGGGTCTCCACCTTGTCGACATGGCTCTTGTGCAGCTGCCCGCCCAGCTCGGCAGTCTCGCCATAGGCGTGCCCGGCGTTGAGCGCAGCGACGTTGGCTTCGGCCAGCAGCGGGTTCTTCTTGAACTTGGCGTTGAGCCAGGCCACCAGCGGCGCGCGGTCACGGTCGAACATCCACAGCGCCAGCCCCAGCGTCCACATGTTCTTGCAGCGCAGCGCTTCCTTGTTGCCAAGCCCGAACCTTTTGACCGATTCCATCGTCAGCGCCGAGATATCGAAAGCCAGCACGTTCCATTTGGCCAGGCTGCCATCGTCGATCGGGCTGACTTCGTACTTGGCCTTTTCCAGGTTGCGCTTGGTGAACTCGCCAGTGTCGGCAATGATCAGCCCGCCGGGCTTGAGCGCGCCGACATTGGTCTTGAGCGCCGCCGGGTTCATCGCCACCAGCACGTCGGGGGCATCGCCAGCGGTGTCGATCGCGGTTGAGCCGAAGTTGATCTGGAACGCCGAAACGCCAAACAATGTACCCTGCGGCGCGCGGATTTCCGCCGGAAAGTCCGGGAACGTGGCGAAATCGTTGCCCGCCAGCGCGCTCGACAGCGTGAATTGCCCGCCGGTCAGCTGCATGCCGTCGCCGCTATCGCCGGCAAAGCGGACGACTACGGATTCGGGATGGTTCAGATTTGAAGTATCGGGTTCGGCGATTTGCGTTGCCATGCTCAGTCCTTGCGGGGCGTGCGGCCCATTCGCCGCGGCCCTAGTCCCCTCACACGCGCCGGGGCAATGAAGTTTTTCTCCTTCGCGCCAAACGCACTTCGACAAGAGGAGCGCAAAGGCGGCTAGTCAAGTGGCAATTGGCAATTTAACCTCGCGATTAAGCAGCTTTGAGAGAGGATTTGCGATGACCGATTCGAAGACCTTCATTCGCGAGGACGTCGCGGGCTTCCTGGCGCTGGTCAATTCGCTGCCCCCGCCCGAGGCTCTGGTGCCAGAGGAACAGCGCGCGGGCTATCTGGCGTTGAAGCAGATGACCGAGGCCGACCCCCGGCCCCTGGCAGTGATCACGGACCTGACCTGTCCGGGGCCCGCCGGTGACATTCCTGTGCGCTTTTACGACGGGCGCAGTGACCGTGATCCCTCGCCGGTGGTGCTGTTCTTTCACGGCGGCGGGTTCGTGATCGGCGATCTCGATACGCACAATTCGCTCTGCACCGAGCTCAGCCACGTGCTTGACCTGCCGGTGCTGGCGGTCGATTACCGGATGGCGCCCGAACACCCCTTCCCCGCCGCGCCCGACGATTGCGAAGCCGCCGCGCGCTGGCTGGCGGCAAGCCCGGCCGAGCTGGGCCGCAAAGTGACCGGCCTCGTCACCATCGGCGGCAGCGCCGGGGGCAATCTCGCCACCGTCACCGCCGCAGCTTTGCGCGACAAGCCCGCTGCAGCGCCGATGCTGCTGCAAGTGCTGCTCTATCCCGCGACCGACGAATCGCAGGACGGCTCGATGGTCAGGTTCGCTGAGGGGCACCTGCTGACCAAGGCGGCGATGGACTGGTTCTATTCGCTCTACCTGCCCGAAAGCGGTAATCCGCGCGCCTTCCCGCTCCATGCCAGCGCCGCGGGGATGTGCCCGGCGATCGTCGCCACCGCGGGCCTTGATCCGTTGCAGGATCAGGGCCGGCGGATGGCCGCCAAGCTGGTCGATGCCGGGGTCGATACGCTGTTCCTCCACTTCCCCGGGCTGACCCACGATTTTTCCACCACCCGCAAGGCGCTGCCCAGCGCGCAGAAGGACATGGAGACAATCATGGCGGGGATGAAGTTGATTTTGGAGAAGAATTCGGCTTAAGGGGCGGCATGAGCGATCCTTTTGCCCACCTTCCCTACCGCCCCTGCGTCGGCGTCATGCTGGTCAACGCCGCCGGGCTGGTCTTTGTTGGCCAGCGGATCGACACGCGCGGCCAGCCCGATGAGGGCGGGGTCTATTGGCAGATGCCGCAAGGCGGGATCGACGATGGCGAAGACCTGCACCAGGCCGCACTGCGCGAGCTGTGGGAAGAGACCGGGGTCGAGGAGCAGCACATCACCGTGCTCGCCCAGACCCGCGAGGAGCTGTTCTACGACCTGCCCGACGAGTTGGTGGGCAAACTGTGGAAGGGCAAGTACCGCGGCCAGCGCCAGCACTGGGTGCTGGCCCGCTTTGCCGGGGAAGACGCCGATATCCACCTCGAGCGCCACGATCCGCCCGAATTCAGCGCGTGGCAATGGACCGATCCCAACGACCTGCCCGAGCTGATCGTTCCCTTCAAGAAGCGGGTCTATCGCGCTGTTCTGGAAGAGTTTCGGGAGCTGATTTGATCCTCCCCCATGGGGCAGGGGGACCATCCCGAAGGGATGGTGGAGGGGTACGGGCGAGTGGTCCTGAGGTGGCCGGCGAGGTAGTGATCACTCGCACGTACCCCTCCACCATGCTTCGCATGGTCCCCCTCCCCGTTTCGGGGAGGACTAATTCGCACTCACCTCAGGCTTGGCCTCGACCTGCTCGGCAGTCACGACCTGCTTGGCCGGGCCTTGGGCGATCGCCGCCGCGAGGCTCTTGGCCTGGGGGCAGGTGGCATTGCCGCACAGCGCGACCAGCCGGTCGTAGTTCTTCTTGGCCTTTTCCAGCGCGCCCTTCTCAACCAGCGCCTCACCCTCGCCGGCAACGGCATAGAGGTTGCCCGGATCGAGCTTGAGCGCGACGCGGTAGTAATGCAGCGCTTTGCCCTGCATGCCCTGCTTGCGCGCGGCTTCGGCCAGGTTGAGGTAGATCGCGACATGCCCCGGCTGGATCGCCAGCGCGGCTTCGAAATCGAGCGCGGCTTCATCGAGCTTGCCTGCCGCCAGCGCCGCGCGCCCGGTCTGGACCAGCGCGGCGGCACGCGGATCAAGCGGCACCGGGGATGCGCTGAAGCCGTTGCTGGCCGTCACCCCGGCTAGCAAGGCCAGCGCGAGGGCGGCGGGGGTGTAACGCATTATTTGCTCCTTGAAGCTCGGCATTTCAGCCGCCCATTACCATGGCGCGGTGAATTGGGCGACGAAAAATCCGTCGGTTCCGTCGCGCGCCGGTTCAAGCCGGATTCCGGCCCCGCGTAGCTGCCCGGCGGGGAGCGCAGGAGTGGCCGCGCGCCAATCGGGATGCCCCGCCAGAAACGCCGCGGCCTGATCCGCGCCCTCCGCATCGAGCAGCGAGCAGGTAACAAAGACCAGCCGCCCACTGGGCCTGACCAGCGTGGCGCCAAGATCGAGCAGCCGCGCCTGGATCGCGGTCAGCCGCGCCAGTTCCTGTTCACTCAGCCGCCAGCGCGCTTCGGGATTGCGCCGCCAGGTGCCGGTGCCCGAGCACGGCGCGTCGACCAGCACCGCGTCGGCCTGGCCCAGCAGGTCGCCCAGCGCCTCGGTCTCGCGGCCGGGGTTGAGCAGACGCTCTTCGATAAGGCTCGCCCCGGCGCGGTCTGCCCGGGGGGCGAGCCGCGACAAGCGCGTGCGGTCGATATCGCAGGCCACCAGTCGCCCACGGTTCTCCATCGCCGCAGCCAGTGCCAGCGTCTTTCCCCCGCCCCCGGCGCAAAGGTCGACCACCGTCTCCCCTGGCTGCGCGGCGAGCGCCAGGCAGGTTAGCTGCGAACCGGCATCCTGCACCTCGATTGCGCCATTTCGGTAGGCGTCCCACTGCTCGACCGGGGTCCCGGACGCAAAGCGCAGGCCGCCGGCCAAAGCCTCGCCTTCAAGCGGCAGGTCCGGCGCGGGACCCTTGAGCGTATTGATCCGCACATCGAGCGGCGCGCGATCGAGCAAGGCAAGCGCATCCGCCCCCGCAATCCCGCTGTCCGCGAGCCGCGCTTCCAGCCAGGCCGGAGCAATGCCGCCGGCCGCGAGCGGCTCGCCGGGCTCGATCGGGGCGGGCGCATGACGCGAACCATCGAACAGCGCGGCCAGATCGGGATCGCCTTCCACCAGGCGCAGCATCGCCGCGCGCCCGCTCTCGGGAATATCCCCGCAGGCCCGGATCGCACCATAGGCCAGCGCGCGCACCGCGCGGCGATCGCCGCTGCCCATGTAGCGGCGGGCGCGGAAGAAATCGGCAATGATCCGGTCGGCGCTGGCCCCCTGCCCGCGCGCCGCGGCGATCACGGCGTCGAGCACCTCGATCGCAGCCTGGACGCGCGCGCCAGGGGTCACAGCTTGTAGTTCGGGGCCTCGCGGGTGATCGTCACGTCGTGGACGTGGCTTTCCTTGAGGCCCGCGCCCGTAATCCGCACGAATTGCGCGCGGGACTTGAGGTCGGGAATCGTGGCGCTGCCGGTATAGCCCATCGCTGCCTTGATCCCGCCAACCAGCTGGTGGACCACGTCGCGGGCCGGGCCCTTGTAGGCCACCTGGCCCTCGATCCCTTCGGGGACCAGCTTCATCTGGTCCTTGATGTCGCCCTGGAAATAGCGGTCAGCACTGCCGTTGCCCATTGCCCCCAGCGAGCCCATCCCGCGGTAGCTCTTGTAGGCCCGGCCCTGGTACAGA
>JANPMA010000022.1:0-3331 GCA_031422595.1 Novosphingobium sp.
CTGCGGGCTGCGCGACTGGGCGGGGGACAAAGTGCTGGGGCAGTGGCGGACTTCGCCGCAGACGGTCGATCTGGGGCTGCCGGATATGGACGCTGGCTCCGCCGCTGCGGCTGGCGTGCGATCGGTGATTGTCGGCGCGGCACCGTTTGGCGGGCGCCTGCCGCCGCACTGGGCCGCTGCTCTGGCCGAGGCGGCGCGGATGGGGATCGATGTGGTCAGCGGGCTGCACTCGAAACTGGCGAACCGGCCCGAGCTGGTTGCGGCGGCCGAGGAGGGCGGGGCGCGGCTGGTCGATGTCCGCACGCCGCCGCCGGGGCTGACGGTCGGCACCGGGCAGAAGCGGCCAGGCAAGCGGCTGCTGACCGTCGGCGCGGACTGTGCGCTGGGCAAGAAATACACCGCGCTGGCGCTGACCCGCGAACTGCAGCGGCGCGGGCTGAGCGCCACTTTTCGCGCCACCGGGCAGACCGGGATCATGATCGCCGGCGGCGGGGTGCCGCTCGATGCCGTGGTCGCCGATTTCCTCGCCGGGGCGATCGAGGCGCTGACCCCTGCTGCGGCGCCAGACCATTGGGACGTGATCGAAGGGCAGGGCTCGCTGTTCCATCCGGCTTACGCCGGGGTCACGCTCGGCCTGATCCACGGCGCCCAGCCCGACGCGATTGTCTGGTGCCACTCGCTGACCCGGACCGAGCTCGACGACATGCCGGGCTTTGCCATGCCGTCTTATGCCGAGGGCTTTGCCCGCACGGTCGAGGCGGCGCGGCTGACCAATCCTTTGGCGCGGATCGCGGGGATTTCGGTCGCAACCAACCACCTGGGCGAGGCTGCGGCGCGCAAGGTCCTGGCGGCGCTGGAGGACGAACACGGGGTTCCGGCGATGGACGCGATGCGCTTTGGGGTGGAGCGGGTGGTGGACGGGCTGGCCGGTTCATGAGGCGGAACCTCGCAGGGAAACTAGCCCCTCCCCGGTGGGGAGGGGTTGGCGTGGGGGTTCTCCCCGCGCGTGGAACCCCCACCCGCGTTCAGAGTCACGTGCCTCTGAACGCCCCCTCCCCAACGGGGAGGGGCGAAAGCTGCCCATGATCCGCGCCGAAGTCACGCTGGAGAGCTGGCCGCTGGCCCGCCCGTTCGAAGTGGCGCGCGAGGTGCAGACCGAGGTGGCGATGATCCACGTCCGACTGACGGCTGGCGAGGGTCAGGCCGGGCAGGCCGAGGCGGTCGGGATCGACTATGACGGCGAGACGCCTGCCGGCATGGCGGCGCAGATCGCCGCGCTGGGGCCCGAGATCACCCGGGCCGCGATCGATGCCCTGCCAACAGGCGGTGCGCGCAACGCGCTCGACTGCGCCTGGTGGGACTTGATGGCCAAGCGCGAGGGCCGGGCGCTCTGCGCGGGGCTGGCGCCGGTTGAGACCTGCTACACCGTCGGGCTGGGCACGCGCGAACAGATGCAGGCGGCGGCGGAGCTCTCGCGTCGGCACGCGCTGGTCAAGATCAAGGTCGATAGCACGCGGCAGCTCGATGCGGTGCGCTGGGTCCGCGAAGTCCGCCCCGATGCGCGGGTTGTGATCGATGCCAACGAGGGCTGGGATCTGGCGCTGCTCGAGCGCGTGCTGCCCGAGCTGGCCGCGCTGGGGGTGGAAATGGTCGAGCAGCCCTTGCCGCGCGGTGAGGATGCCGCGCTGGCCGACCTTGCCAGCGCGATCCCGCTCTGCGCCGATGAAAGCTGCACTACCCGCGCCAGCCTGCCCGCGCTGCTGGGGCGCTACCAGGCGGTCAACATCAAGCTCGACAAAAGCGGCGGGCTGACCGAGGCGCTGGCCCTGGCCGAGGCCGCGCGCGCCGCCGGGCTCGAGCTGATGGTCGGCAACATGTGCGGCACCTCGCTGGGGATGGCCCCGGCCTTTCTGGTGGCGCGGCAAGCGCGCTGGGCGGACCTTGACGGTCCGTTGCTGCTCAGCCGGGACCGGGTGCCAGCGATGCGGTACGAAAGTGGCTGCGCTCTGCCGCCTCCCAGCGAGCTGTGGGGCTGATCCGCCTCAGTGCGTCATCGAGCGGCGCAGCTGATAGCGCCCTTTGGCGAAATCCTCGAACAGCTCCTCAACCGAGGGGTGGTCGACCGGGCCGCTCTCGCCATCTTCCAGCAGGTTCTGCTGGCTGACATAGGCGACATAGCTTGAATCGCCGTTTTCGGCGAGCAGGTGGTAGAACGGCTGTTCGCGGATCGGGCGCACTTCGGCGGGGATCGCATCGTACCATTCGTCGCTGTTGGCGAAGACCGGGTCGATATCGAACACCACCCCGCGGAAATCGAACACCTTGTGGCGCACCACATCACCGATCGCAAAGCGCGAGCGCGATTTGAGCGGCGCGTCGATCAGCCGTCCGGCCTGGGGAGAGAAAAAGGAAGCACGGTCCATGATTGGCAATATAGGGGCTTCTGCCTTGCCAGACAATGTACAGCCGCCCCGCGTCCCCGAAATTCCATGGCAAAGGGCTTGGCAATCGCCCCGCCATCGGCTAACCGCGCGCTTCTTCGATCCAAGGTCCGCCCGCCTGGGCGAGCGATCACTTCTGCGGAGAGGTGGCAGAGAGGTCGAATGCGCCGCACTCGAAATGCGGTGTACGGGTAACCGTACCGTGGGTTCGAATCCCACCCTCTCCGCCAGAGCCTTGTTTCACGACAGCTCAATATGACCATGAATGCGCTGATTTAGAGGCTTTTTTCGCATTTTCCTGGTGCATGCCGAATTGTCCCCTTAGCGCGGCAACCCGCGCTGTGGGTGGTAGGTATTGTGGGAGCAGATGGTGGGCCGCTTGTCCGCTACAGCGGTGAAGGCAGTGAAGGCGCCGGGGCGCTATGGCGACGGCGATGGCCGCTAACTGCTGGGCGGCCGCAACGGATCGCGCTCCTGGGTCTGCCGGGTGCAAAAGCGCGGTAAGCGCCGCGACATCGGGCTGGGCAGGGTCAAGAAGGTTACCCTCGCCCAGGCGTGACCATGCCAACAAAGGCGTGGCGCGCGGCGCAACCTGCTGCGCGGCGGGCATCGATCCGGCCAAGTCAATCGCCGCTGCGAGTGCGGAGGATGAGGAATTCAGCTACTGAAGCCGCGCCAATTCTCGCAATCGACCAGCCCTGATGGAACACCGCGCCGGAATTCGGGTTTACCCCAGATCGTGCAGGCCAGACCGCGTTCGGACTGCCATCTGGAAGGAAATTCACATGATCAGGAAAGTTCTGCTCGCCCTTGTCGCGACCAGCTTCGCCTTCACCGCAACTGCCTGCAACACCGTGAAAGGTGCCGGGAAAGACATTGAATCGGTTGGC
>JANPMA010000023.1:0-1959 GCA_031422595.1 Novosphingobium sp.
TTCGAAACTGGTCAGTCCCGAGCCAACACCGATGCTAGGCATGTCCTGGGCGGAGAAATTCAATTCAAATCGCGGCTGGAAGATGAGCCGCTGGGTGATGCGCTCATCGTAACTGCCTTCGAGCCGGGCACGGAGATCGCCTTTGTCCGAAAGGAACAGCTGCCCGGTTGCATGGAGCCAATAGGGTGCGATGCCTTCGACGCCCACCACCGCGTAAGTGCGCGACGGGTTGGGCACGATATCGTGGCGCAGCCCGACATGGGCGTTCCAGAACGGCGAAATCGCCCGCGAGTAAAGCGCCTGGACTTCGAGGTCCTCGATCGGCTGGCCAAAAGTGCCTTCGCCCTCGCTCTTGATCAGCAGGCGATTGATGTCTCCGCCGAACCAGGCTTCGCTTTCCCAGCGATAGCCATCGCCGCCCGGGCGTGGCTGATATTCGGCAAGATCAAACAGGATCATTGATCCGCTGAACGCGCCGTTCTCACGCCGCAAGGCATCGCGTGAGCGCGCCATTTCTGCCGGATCGAACAGCGCATCGGCGGCGTGATCGGTGGGCGGTGCGGGTGCCGGGGCGCTTCCGGCATCCGCCGCATCCGGCTGCATCGCTGACATATCGTGGCCACCAGCTTCGCTCCCGGGCATCTCCATTTCGGGCTTTGCGGCCGGTTTATCCGGTCCGCCAGTCGCAGCGGGCATGCTGTGTCCGGAATGGGGATCACTGGCCGGTTGAGCGGGCTCTGGCGGCGCGGGTGGCGTTGGCTTGTCAGCTGGGGGCTTGGCCGGCATCTCCATGCCCGGCATTGCCGCCTGAGCGAAAACCGGGACTGGCACGGCGATCAGGGCAGCAGCGCCCGCGAGCAAGACCGCCTTCATGCCGCGTCCTCCTCATGGCGCACGGTCACGACGCGGAACATGCCCGACATCATGTGGAGCAGCATGTGGCAGTGAAACGCCCAGTCACCGAGCGCGTCCGCCGTCAGATCGAACGAAACCTTGCCGCCGGGCAGCACGTTGACTGTGTGCTTGAGCGGGTGGTGACCGGGATTGCCGGTAACCACTTCGAAGAAGTGTCCGTGGAGATGGATCGGATGCGGCATCATCGTATCGTTGATCAGGTTGACGCGCACCCGCTCCATATGCCGAAAGGGGATCGGCTCGGTATTTTCGTTGAATTTCTGGCCGTCGAACGACCACATGTAGCGCTCCATATTGGCGGTCAGATGCAGGTCGATTTCGCGCGATGGCTTGCGGGTATCGGGATTGGGGGCAAGCGACTTGAGGTCTTTGTAAGTGAGCACCCGGTGATCGACCTTTTCGAGCCCGGTCGGGCGCTCACCCGTCCGGTCCATCGGCATGGGTGACAAGGTGGCGACACCCGGCCCCAGCTTGACCTGCGGCGCGACATCGGGATCGCGCATCTTCATCGCGCCCATATCATGGCCCATTGCAGCATGGTCCATCCCCGCCATGTCACCGCCACCGGACATGTCCATCTCGCCCATGCCCATGTCCTTCATGGTGAGGAGCGGTCGCTCGCGGATGGCGGGGATCGGCGCGATCATGCCGAGGCGCGGTGCCAAGGTTGCGCGAACCTGCCCTGACCGGTCGATGGCCTCGGCAATGAAGCCATAGGCCTGGTCCGCCGAAGGCTGAACGATCACGTCATAGGTCTCGGCAATGCCGATCTGGAACTCGTCGGTCTCAACCGGTTGCACGTTTTGCCCGTCGGCGGCGACCACGGTCATGGGCAGCCCCGGAATCCGGACGTTGAAGTTGGTCATCGCCGAGGCATTGATGATCCGCAGGCGAACCCGCTCACCCGGTGCAAACAGCCCCGTCCAGTTGGCGGCGGTGTCGTGGCCGTTGACGAGAAAGTGGTAGGTTGACCCGGTGACATCCGAGATATCGGTCGGATCCATCCGCATTCCCGCCCACATCCGGCGTTCCGCAGCGGACTGG
>JANPMA010000024.1:0-3065 GCA_031422595.1 Novosphingobium sp.
GCCAGCACTTCGCCGGGGCGGAAGTTGTAGCCGGTGCCGTGGACCAGCTTGCCGTCGCGGTAACTGATCTTGACCATCGCCAAGGCGCCTTCGGCCTTGAGGAAGCGGCTCAGCTCCAGCGGGAAGTTGGAACGCTGAAGCCGAAGGTCGGCCGCGCCGGGATCGTAATGCGGCAGGTCATAGTCGTCGTGTTCGGCGATGGCCTTGTCGTCGAGCCGCCGGAACGCAGGCTTGGTGGGTTCGCTGCTGGTGCCGGGCAGGCTGATCATCACTGCCTTACCGGCCAGCTTGCCTTTCCACTGGGCGAAATGCTCGGGCTTGCTGATCGGTGCGACCACTACGGCGCCGCGCAGCGTGCCATCGATTGGCGGCGACCAGGCGACCGGCATCGCGGTCAGCTCGATCCGGCGCGGGGCAATCATCGTCGCGCGGTAGCTTTCGACATTCCAGCCCAGCCCGAAGTCGAATTGCTCGCGGTGGACGTTCTGCAGCCCCATCGCGGTCATCCGCCGGGTCGCCCAGTCAGCGGCGCGGCGATAATTGTGCGAATTGGTGAGGCGCGGGCCGATACCGTCCATCAGCTGCGAGGCCATGACCATCGCCTCGCTGCGGTTGAGCCCTTCGTCGATCACCGCGGCGACCTGGCCTTCGCTGGCATCGGCCAGCAAGGGCGTGGGGTTTGCCGCCGCGATTGCAAATAGCGCGGCTCCACCCAGAAAGGCCCTGCGGATCATTGATAGTCTCCCTGTCAGCTTATTGCACGCTTGCTTGCACAACTGAGCGCTGAGGCCAAGGGGGGAGAAACGAGAATCCATCCGATCGCTGCGAAAGCCCCTCCCCAGCGGGGAGGGGTTGGGGTGGGGGTTCCACGTTTGAGAGCGAAGAACCCCCATCCCAACCCTTCCCCAACGGGGAAGGGCTATTGCGATACGGCCCAAGTAGTTATTCGCTTCGGATTTCGCCCAGCCGCCGCTCCCACTGCAGTGCATGGGTGACGATCGTGTCGAGATCGGCGTATTTCGGCTGCCACGGCAGCGTCGCCTTGATCCGGCGGTTGTCCGAGATCAGCGAATCCGGATCGCCGGCGCGGCGCGGGCTGAGCTTGCGTTCGATCGTGAGGTTGGTCACCCGGTCAACCGCGTCGAGCACTTCGAGCACCGAGAAGCCCCGGCCATAGCCGCAGTTCATGGTCAGCGACTGCGCCGGGTCTTGGATCAGCGCCTCAAGCGCCAGGACGTGGGCATTGGCCAGGTCCGACACGTGGATATAGTCGCGCACCCCGGTGCCGTCTGCAGTGGCATAGTCAGTGCCGAACACCTCGACGTGGGCCCGCTTGCCCAGCGCGGCTTCGACCGCGACCTTGATCAGGTGGGTCGCCCCGGCGGTCGATTGCCCGGTGCGCGCGCGCGGATCGGCCCCGGCGACGTTGAAATAGCGCAGCGCGCAATAGTTGATCGGGTGCGCCCGCGCGACATCGCCCAGCATGGTCTCGGTCATCAGCTTGGACATGCCGTAGGGATTGATCGGCAGCTTGGGGCTGTCCTCGCTGACCGGCGAGACTTCGGGAATGCCATAGGTCGCTGCGGTCGAGCTGAAGATGAAATGCGGCACGCCGCCCGCCACAGCCGCAGCGATCAGCGCGCGGCTCTTGGCGGTGTTGTTGTGATAGTATTTGAGCGGGTTCTCGACCGATTCGGGGACGATGATCGACCCGGCGAAATGCATCACCGCCTTGATCCCTTGTTCGGCAATGATCCGCGCCAGCAGTTCGGCATCCTCGATATCGCCCTGGTAGAACGGCACATGTTCGGGCACTGCCCAGCGAAAGCCGGTGGTCAGGTTGTCGATCACCGCGACCGGCCAGCCGGCATCGGTGAGCGCGATGACCGCGTGGCTGCCGATATAGCCGGCGCCACCGGTAACGAGGACGGGGACTTTGCTGGTCATGGTGCTCGCGCACCTAGCACGCTCCGGCAATCAAGTGGTTAACGCGCCGCGTTCATCGGCGTGCAATGTGGCGGGGCCGAAGGATGGCCTTGCCCCCTTCAATGCCTGAGGTTCCGCATGCTCCCTTCGCGCTCGTCCCTGCTCACACTCGCCACTGTCGCCGTGCTGGCCACAACCGGCACGGCATTGATGGCGCAGCCGGGGCCTTGGGGGCGGTCAGGCTGGGGCGGCGAATCGGATTGGGGCCGGGCATCGCCGCGCCGCGCGCCTTCGCTGGAGGGCCGGATCGAGGTCGCTCGCTTCCGCGCTGATGGTGCCTCGCTTGAGCCTTCCGGGCCAATCGCGGTGGGGCCGATGGCGGATGAGGCAGGTATCAGCGATCCCCGGATCAACGCCACTTTCCAGGCCGCGGTTGAAAGCAAGCTGCTCGCCTCGGGCTTTGCTGCTTCGCCCAGCGGCGCAAGCCAGGGCCCGATTGCCGAAGTTCGCGTGGTCCGCAGCGAAGCCGCTCCGGCGGAAGAAAAGCGCAAGCCGCTGTCGGGCGAAATGTCGATGGGGGTTTCCAACCACGGTACGATGATGGGGCTGGGGCTGCGTTACGACGCCACCAAACCCAAACGTGCCCTGCTCTCGACCCGGCTCGAAACCCGGATCAAGGACCAGGCCAGCGGCGCGGTGCTGTGGGAAGGCCGGGCCGAGATTGTCACCCGCGAAGGCGACGACCGCTGGGACGACCAGGCAATTGCCGACAAGCTGGCCAAAGTGCTGTTCGAAGGCTTTCCAGGCCGCACCGGGGAGCAGACGCTGAAGCGGTAGAGCGCACCCCATTTGACCCGCTCA
This sequence comes from Novosphingobium sp., assembly GCA_031422595.1. Classification (GTDB taxonomy): domain Bacteria; phylum Pseudomonadota; class Alphaproteobacteria; order Sphingomonadales; family Sphingomonadaceae; genus Novosphingobium. Next base: position 2,788 of record JANPMA010000024.1, read on the forward strand.
TGCTGAGCTTGTCGAAGCACCCGCCTGTTACGCTGCCTTAGCCTAAGGGCGATGGGCCTTCGACAGGCTCAGGCTGAGCGGGATCTTGAGGTGGTGGTTCAGACAATCGTTGGCCGCGCTAAGTGCTTGCATCGCGGGACTATCGGATTCACAATCCCGGCAGAGGCCGTTGTTGAGAGGTTGCCCGCGATGAAGCGCTTCGTTCCTGTCCTTGTGCTGTCCGCCCTGCTGGCGCTGGCAGGCTGCGTAACCCCGGTCGGCCCGGTCGAGGTGACCCG
>JANPMA010000025.1:0-15151 GCA_031422595.1 Novosphingobium sp.
CCGTTGCCGATCCCGCTTGATCCGCCCACCACCAGCACGCGTTTGCCGGAAAAATCGGTATCGCCCGCCATTGCCCTCTCCACATTTTTAATCGATCGATTAATGTGCCTGCGAAGCGCGCTTGTCAAACGCGCAAGCGGCCATAAGCTGCGCGGCACAAGGAGAGGCCCAAATGAGCGAAGCGATCCTCGAACCAGACCTGCCAATCATCGATCCGCACCATCACCTGTGGGACCTGCGTCCCTTGATGGCCGCCTTCCCGGAGCCGCGTCACCACTTCATCGCCGCAATCGCGCTGTCGCCCTACTACACCTTCAACGAGATCCACGCCGATGCCACCAGCGGGCACAACGTGATCGGTACGGTGTTCATGGAATGCGGCGCGTTCTACCGCGCCGGGGCCAGCGATGCGCTGAAGGTCGTCGGCGAGGTCGAGTACGTGAACGGCGTCGCAGCACAGAGCGCTTCGGGCCTCTATGGCGAGATCCGCCTGTGTGATGCAATCATCGGCCATGCCGACCTGACGCTGGGCGCCCAGGCCGGCGAAGTGCTCGACGCGCTTGCCGCCGCCAGCCCGCGCTTCAAGGGCATCCGCCACGCTGCTGCCTGGGATGCCGATCCCGACGTGCTGGGCCCGCCGTTCCATCACCCCGGCGGGCTCTACCTCGACCCCAAGTTCCGCGAAGGTTTTGCCGAACTGGGCAAACGTGGACTGACGTTCGATGCCTGGCTGCTCGAACCGCAGCTGGACGATGTGCTGAGCCTGGCCCGCGCCTTCCCCGATCAGCCGATCTGCCTTGACCACTGCGGCACCCCGCTGGGGATGGGCAGCTATCACGGCAAGCTGCATGAGCGTTTCGACACCTGGCGCGAGAAGATCAAGGCAATCGGCCAGTGCCAGAACGTCTCGGTCAAGCTGGGCGGCCTCGCCATGTCGTTCGCCGGAATGCCCGATCACGGCCCAGCGGCGGGGCTTTCGTCCGAAGTGCTGGCGGCGATGTGGCGGCCCTATATCGAAACCTGCATCGAAGCCTTCGGGCCAGATCGGGCGATGTTCGAAAGCAATTGCCCGGTCGACAAATGGGGCGCGAGCTATGCCGTGCTGTGGAATGCTTTCAAGCGGCTGACACTGGGCGCATCGGCGGATGAAAAGCGCGCGCTTTATGCCGGTACGGCGGCGCGGTTCTATGGCATGGAGCACCTGCTGAGCTGAAACGGGGCGAGGAGTCTGCGATGAAATTGCTGCATGCGGTTGCGCTTGGTGGATTGGCGCTGGGTGCCGGGCTGACCCTGGTCGGCCAGCCCGATGCCCCGGCCCAGGCCGCCAGTCCGGCCGCGGTCAAGCAAGCTCCCTACCCACAAAAGGTGCTGTGGGGCGATCTGCACTTGCACACCGCCAATTCGTTCGATGCCTTCGCTGCCGGGCTGCGGCTGGGGCCCGAGGACGCGCTGCGCTTTGCCCGGGGCGAGGGCGTCAAGACCGCCCATGGCGAGATCGCCAAGCTGCACCGTCCGCTCGACTTCCTGGCATTAACCGATCACGCCGAAGCGATCGGATCGACCGCGCAGCTTTACAATACCCCCGAAGACCAGATTACCGACCCTACGCTCAAGCGCTGGCGCGCGATGATGCACATTGGCGGGGACGAGGCTTACAAGGCCTTCCGTCAGATGGTCACCGCAGCGGCAAGCGGCACTCTGCCGCCTGAATTTTCGGACCCGGCCCACCAGCTGGCAACCTCGCGGCGGGTCTGGGACAGCCAGCTCGACGCGGTTGAGCGCTACAACGAGCCCGGCAAGTTCACTGCGCTGGTCGGGTTCGAATATTCGCTCCAACCCAAGGGCAACACCCTGCACCGCAACGTGATTTTCCGCGACGGAGCGGTCAAGGCGCGGACCGTTCTGCCGTTTGCTTCCGACGGAAAGAAAGGGCCGGAGCCGCTGTGGGATTACATGGACGCTTATGCCAAGGCGTCGGGCGGGCAGATGCTGGCGATCCCACACAACCCAAATCTGTCGAACGGCATGGCCTTCATGCTGACCGATTGGGGCGGCGCTCCGCTAACCGCCGAAATGGCCCGGCGCCGCGCCGCGCACGAACCGCTGGTCGAAGTCACCCAGTACAAGGGTGACAGCGAAAGCCACCCCTTCTTGTCGCGCAACGATGAGTTCGCCAGCTTCGGCGATGATGGCTGGGAGAATGGCAATGCCCCGCTGACCAAGCTCAAACAGCCCGAAATGTTCGGCGGAGAATATGTCCGCGAAGCGCTCAAGCGCGGGCTGCTGATCGAGGGCAAGACCGGGGTCAATCCGTATATGCTGGGAATGATCGGATCGACCGATTCCCACTCCGCATTCGCCTCGGCCGATGAAAACAACTTCTTCGGGAAGTTCAGCAACGAAGGCCCCAACGCAGAGCGGGTCAATGCCGTGGTCAACCCCGGGATCAAGGAAAGCCGGATCGGCTGGCAATATCAGGCCGGCGGGCTGGCGGCGGTCTGGGCCACCGCCAACACCCGCGAGGCCATCTTCGACGCGATGCAGCGCCGCGAAGTCTATGCCACCACCGGCCCGCGGATGACGGTCAGGGTCTTCGCCGGTTGGGACTTTTCAAGCCGCGACATGACCGGAAACTGGGTCCGCGCTGGCTATGCCCGGGGCGTGCCAATGGGCGGCTCGATGAAGCCCGGAAAAGGCGCGCCCAGCCTGATGATTGCGGCCGCAAAGGATCCGGTCGGCGGCAACCTAGACCGCGTGCAGGTGGTCAAAGGATGGGTCGATGCCAGCGGCGAAGCGCACGAAAGGATCTACGACGTTGTCTGGTCTTCGCCAGGTAAGCGGCGGATTGTGAATGGAAAACTTGCGCCCGTGGGCGATACCGTGGACCTCAAGACCGCAACCTATCGCAACTCGATCGGCGCGCCCGCGCTGAATGTCGTCTGGCGCGATCCCGAGTTTCAGGCAGGCCAGCGCGCGTTCTATTACGTTCGCGTCCTCGAAATTCCGACCCCGCGCTGGGTAGCCTACGATGTGGTCAGGTTCGGTGCCAAACCGCCCAAGGATGCGCGCCTGAAGGACCAGGAACGCGCCTATACCTCCCCGATCTGGTATCGCCCCGAAAGCTAAACCGAATCGGAGTGTGTCAATGGCCGCGATCAACCTGCCGCGCGTGATCCGGATCGGCGGCGGCTGCCTCGCCGAACTGCCGCAGGTGCTGGAGCAGGCCGGACTGTCGCGCCCGCTGGTGGTCACGGATAGCTGGATCGAGAGTTCGGGCGTGCTGGAGCGCGTGCTCGAATTGCTCAACGCCGCGGGCATTGCTGCGCGCGCCTTCACCGGCGTGGTGCCCGATCCAACCGTAACCTCGATCGAAGCGGGCTGTGCCTTTCTGGCCGAGGGGAACCACGATTGCGTGATCGGCCTGGGCGGCGGCAGCCCGATCGACAGCGCCAAGATGATCGCGGTGAAAGGCACCCGCCGGGTGCCCGAGCTGAAGGCCCCGCACCAGGAGAACAGGCCTGGCCTGCCGATTGTCGCCGTACCAACCACCGCCGGAACCGGCAGCGAAGCGACCCGCTTCACGATCATTACCGATACGGTGACTGACGAGAAGATGCTTTGCGCCGGCCTTGCCTATCTCCCGCAGATCGCGGTGCTTGATTACGAGCTTACCCTAACCAAGCCCGCGCGGCTGACCGCCGACACCGGGATCGACAGCCTGGTCCACGCGGTCGAAGCCTACGTCTCGAAACAGGCCAACCCCTTCGCCGACTCCATGGCACTCTCGGCCATGCGCCTGATCTGGCCCAACCTCCCCCGCGCCTGCTCCGACCCGCAAGACCGAGCCGCGCGCGAGGCGCTGATGCTGGGCGCGCTGCAAGGCGGGATCGCCTTTTCCAACAGCTCGGTCGCGCTGGTCCACGGGATGAGCCGCCCGATCGGCGCGCACTTTCACGTCAGCCATGGGTTGAGCAATGCCATGCTGATGCCAGTGATAACCGAATGGAGCGCCCCCGCCGCCCTCTCCCGCTATGCCGACTGCGCGCGGGCGATGAGCCTGGCCGACGACACAATAAGCAACCAGGGCGCGGTTGGCCGACTGGTCGAGGCGTTGCACCGGATCAATGCCGAACTGAAGGTGCCCTCGCCCCAGGCCTGCGGGATCGACAAGGCCCGCTGGGACGAGCTGCTGCCCTTGATGGCCGAGCAAGCGCTGGCCAGCGGCAGCCCGGGAAACAATCCCCGGGTGCCCAGCTCGGACGAGATCGTCGAACTTTACCGGCAGGCTTTCGCCTAACCTTCTTCCGGCTGGTGCGGAATCGTTTCGAACATCTCGGTCGGCTCGAAGTGATCGAGGTTGAGCGAACGCGCCTCGTCCTGACGGGAGAAGACCATGTTGGCGACTTCGCCCAGCAGTTCTTCAAGCAAGCGAACCCCGTCCAGCCGCTCGGAGACATTGTGGCCCAGCAGCCGCATCACATCTATCGTAACCGGCAAGACAGTCTCGCCTGCACGGTCCTTGTAGCCGGTCATCAGTTCCTTATCGAACAGCTCTTCGTCCCAGTGCGATAGCGCCGTACCCGAACCGCCATCGCGTTCGATTTCCATCGCCTGCAAAGCCGGCAGGCGCTGAATCGCGGCGCTCTTGAACTTGCCGCTGGTCCTGTCGAACAGCGAATCCCAGTCGGCCCAGCCGATCCCCAGGGTGTGCCCAATTTCGTGCACGATCGTGCCGGCGGTCTCGAACGGCGTATAGGTGGCCAGGAACTTGGTATTGAATTCGACTACCCCGTATTTCACCCCATCGTCTTCATAGGGGCGATAGGCCCGGGCGATCGTGTTGCTCAGCTGGGTGAAAGTCCCCAGGCGGATCACCACCGAAAAACCGGGTTCGAGGAACCGGTTCCAGAAATTGCAGGCAATCCGCGCCGCTTCCTTGAGGCGATCGTCCATGTCGGTGACGATCTTGTAGGTGATCAAGTTGACCGGCGCGGCTGCAGGCGCTTTGGGCTCAGAGACGATCTTGCGAGCCGCCAGCAGCCACGAGATCGTATGTTGGATCATGCCAAGCCGGTTCTGCTCACGGTCAGACAATGCCCGGCCCACAATCTGGAGCGCTGCCGCTTCCGCCTGGAGGCTTTCGATCAGCCCGTCGATTGTGGTTGCTTCGGGCAAGGCTTCGCCCGCCTCGGCGCTTTGCGCATCCCATTCCTGCGCCTTGATTTCCAGGACCTGCATCAGGCGGCTTGGCTCGCTGGGCCGGTCAGCCTGGGCCATGATCTGGGCCTCGATCGCCACCGGCAGCTCACGGCCCCAATCGGTGAAGAATTTGAGCCCGGTCGCCGCTTCGATTTCGGCCAGGCTAGAGGGATAGTCCTGCGGATTCGAACTGGGCGGCGCTCCTTGCGGCATGATGAAGCAATCGATCCTGGCGTTCGAAATGCGATCGTAGGGATAGGTCTGCGGATCGACCACCACTGCGAAATAGGCATCGGGCACCGGTACGAACTTGCCTGACCCGCGATTGAGCGAGGCCGGTTGGTCGCCGAAGACCGGCCCGACGATCGCCCAGACATGGTCCTTGCCCTGTTCGTCCTGAATCCCGCGGACCGCGGTTTCCAGCTTGAGCCAGACCCCCTTGTTGAGCGTGCCGTACTGCGGGCTCATATTCGACATCAGGAAAGTTTCCATCTGCGCGAGCCGGCCGAACTGGCGATTGATCACTTCGTTGGGGGTCATGTGCCCGACATCGATGCCAATGTTGCCCAGCTTGCCAAAGGTCTTGCGCCCGATCCGCTGCTCTGCGGGCAAACGCAGGTCGTCATGGTAGTGGATCGGCCGCTCGAAATCGGCGGTGCCGGTGGCATGGGCGACCCGGTAGGCCGACCAGGCAGGCTGGAGCCGGCTGGGACAAAAACCAACGATATAGCCGTGGTTGACCAGGATCTGCACCGGGTGCTCCGGATCGTTGTTCTGCGGCGGGCCGCGCCACAAGTGCAAGTCGATAAGCTGAGCGAGGTTGGCACTCATCGGGTGGATCGAAGTATGGTCCATGGCGCGTCCTGTTCGTTGGCAGTGAGATCGCAGCGCCGAAGCCCGCCTTGCGGACCCCTGCGGCTCTCCACTTGTTCATACCAATCGCGCCCGAGATTCCCGTGATCTGCATCACGGGGTTTCTCAAGCATACCACTGACTGAGGTGCGAATGAAGCAGTATTGAATGATCGCTTCGTCTTGCGCCGCCGATCGAAAGCATGGTGCACAGCACGGCCATCGAAGGACTTTTCGCGATAGTTCGGATTGTCGACAAGCAACAGAACTCACCGAGCAAGTTCCGGTTGTTGACTTTCCATCAAGCCGGCTGATCGAGGCACTCCACCGGATCAATGCAGAACTGAAGTTGTCCTTGCCCCAAGCCTACGGAATCGACAAGGCCCGCTGGGACGAACTGCTGCCCTTGATGGCCGAGCAAGCGCTGGCGAGCGGGAGTCCGGCGAACAACCCAAAGGTTCCGCATGCGGATGAAATCATGAGTCTTTACCGGGCCGCCTGGGGGTAAATCCTGCGCAAAGCCGCACTGTCCAAACCGTTTGACAGCGATACAAGTCGCATGTGACACCCTTGCCTGCAGCGAGTTTCCGTCCCGGATTTGCTGCGACAGGGGGGGGCCATGGTTGGCAACGAAAGCGGGCAATCGATCCCCGATCGGTTCGGCCATCCGCCCGGCCTTACCGTGCTCGCAACCACTTACATGTGGGATCGTCTCGCCTTCTGGGGGACGCAGACGATCCTCTTGCTTTACATGAGCAAGTATCTGCTCCTGCCAGAGAACGCCCGGCAGGTAGCTGGGCTCGGGATTGTTCGGGGAAGCATCGAAGCTGTCACCGGACCGCTCAGCGACATCGCATTCGCGTCGCAGGTCTATGGGCTGTTTTCCGGCCTGATTTACCTGGCGCCGCTGGCCGGGGCCTGGCTTGGCGATCGCTTGCTTGGCCGGATCCGAACGGTCGTGCTGGGGGCGATCTTGATGACTGCCGGCCATTTCGGCCTGGCCTCGGAAACCCTGTTCTTTGTCGCCCTGCTGCTGCTCATAATGGGCAGCGCCTGCATGCTCGGAAACATGGCGGCACAAGTAGGGTTGCTTTATGATGCACAAGACTTGCGCCGTACCCGCGCTTTCGGTGTCTATGTCATAGCCAGCAATATCGGCGCGATGATCGCACCGCTGCTGATCGGCACACTGGGCGAACAGGTCGACTGGCGCTGGGGGTTTGTCGCGGCGGGTTGCTCGATGGCTTTGGGGACGCTGGTCTATCTGGGCGGATTGCGCAAACTGCCTGCGGACCAGCCGCGTGCCGTCGCAGCGCAAACGGTCAAGCAAAAGCTGACGGCGGCCGAGTGGCGCAGGATTTGCGTGATCCTGCTGCTGCTTTTCGCGCCCTTCATGCTCTACACCATCGCGCTGCAGCAAGCTTATGCGCTGATGTACGTCTGGGCCGATAGCCAGGTTGACCGGCACATGTTCGGCGCCGAAATACCCGTCACCTGGATCGGGATTTTCGACGGGCTGATGACGATCGTTTCGATCTGGATCGTCGGCAAGGTTCTGTTGGCCAGGGCGCAGCGCGGGCAGGTCATCGGCGACCTGACCATGTTTGGCTTTGGGATGGTCGGGATTGCCGCGGCCTGGCTGCTTGCTGCCGCTTCGGCCACCCTCGCAATGACCCCGCTGGCAATGTGGCTGGCCTTTTTCGTCGTGTTCGATTTCTTCGTGGGCGGATTTGTCGAACCACAAGTCCAATCGATCGTCAGCCGAGATTCGCCGCAATCCGTGGTTTCGACCATGATGGCGATGCACAAGGCGGCGATTGCAGTCGCCTATTTCGCGCTAGGCTGGCTTGGCCGATATTACGAGCCGTTAGGACCCAGCGGGTTCTGGCTGCTTACCGCCGGGATTGCTGCGATCAGTGCGGTCATGGTGCTGGCTCCGCATCGCTGGTGGGTGCGCGAACTGGGCCCGGCGGAACAAGCGCTGGATCATTGAGGTCTGATACCTCAAACAACTCCAAGCGCCTCAAACCCCAGCGGCATCGATTCCAGCACGATAGCATCTCCAACCGAAACCACCCCGCTGGTAACGACCGTCGCCATCACCCCGCACTTGCGCACCAAGCTGCCGTCAGGGGTCTTGTCCAGCGTTGCCGCCATAAGGCCTTTGGCAAGACCGTCGATCTGTTTGCAGGAGTTCCTGAGGCCGGTTATCTCGATCAAGGCTTCCGGACCCAGCCGCAAGCGGGTGCCGCGTGACAGGCCAAGCAGGTCGATCCCGCGGGTGGTGATGTTTTCACCCAATTGGCCGGTCTCGACATGAAAGCCCTTGCCCTCCAGTTCCTCGAACAGTTCAGCATGGATCAGGTGGACCTGGCGCAGGTTGGGCGTGTTCGGCTCCTTGGCCATGCGCGAGAGGTGCTGGACCAGCCGCCCGGCGTGGGCATCGCCTTCAACCCCCAGCCCGGCGAGCAGCGTGATGCTTTTGCGCGGCTGCTTGGAAAAGCGATGCTGGCCGTCGCGGGCGAGGCCGATGATGGTGGGGTGCATGCCAGTAAGGCTATGCCTAGCGCCAAGTGGTAGCAAGCCCCTCGACAGGCGCAGATCAGTCTCATAGGAAAACCTGTCACGCCAAAACGGGGAAGAAACCGCTCGATGCCATTGCCTGCTCCTTTCGATCGCCTGCGCCTGCCCGTTATCGGCTCGCCGCTGTTCATCATTTCCGGCCCGGAACTGGTGATTGCCCAGTGCAAGGCCGGGATCATCGGCGCTTTCCCGGCGCTCAACGCGCGGCCTTCGGGGGTGCTCGACGAATGGCTGCACCGGATCACCGAGGAACTGGCCGCGCACAACCGTGACAATCCTGATCGCCCGGCCGCGCCCTATGCGGTCAACCAGATCGTCCACAAATCGAACAACCGGCTGGAAGAGGACATCGAGGTCTGCGCCAAGTGGCAGGTGCCGATGACCATCACCTCGCTGGGCGCGCGCGAGGACCTCAACAATGCGGTCCATGCCTGGGGCGGGATCGTGCTGCACGATGTGATCAATGACCGCTTTGCCCGCAAGGCGATCGAAAAGGGTGCTGACGGGCTGATCCCGGTCGCGGCCGGCGCTGGCGGGCATGCCGGTGTGCTGTCGCCCTTCGCGATGATGCAGGAAATCCGCCAGTGGTTTGACGGGCTGGTTGCGCTGTCAGGCTCGATCGCTTGCGGGCGCTCGATCCTGGCCGCGCAGGCGATGGGGGCCGATTTCGCCTATATCGGCACGCCCTGGGTCGCGACCAAGGAAGCCAATGCGCAAGCTGGCTATAAGGATGCGGTGGTGGCGGGCCGAGCCGACGATATCGTCTATTCCAACCTGTTTACCGGGGTTCACGGCAACTACTTGCGCCCCTCGATCGTCGCCGCCGGGATGGACCCGGACAACCTGCCCGAAAGCGATCCCAGCGCGATGAATTTCGGATCGGGCGGCAATACCGAAGCCAAGGCCTGGAAGGACATCTGGGGTTCGGGCCAGGGGATCGGCGCGGTCGACTCGGTCGACAGCGTGGCCGAGCGGGTCGACAAGCTCGAGGCCGAGTACAACCAGGCGCGGACCGAGCTGGCCGCCAAGGCGCAGATGGCGCTGGCTTAGGATTCAGTAGCCGGCCAAAGCAGGTCGGCCATTGCATCGAGTTCGCTGAAATCAAGCCCGCTGCCCAGCGGGTCCTTGCGGTTGAGCAGCAGGCGTCGTTGCTGGTCGAGCAAGCGGCGGCGCAGCGCGCGTTGCAGCTGTTCGAGCCGCTGATAGGCCTCAACAAGGGCAACTTCGGGTGCCTTGAGCCGGGTCGCCGACCAGCCCGCCTCGATCTGGCCGACGCGCTCGATCGCCATGGCGTTGTAATCGCGGTGCGGACCGCGGTGCAGCGGCAGGCCGATCCGCACCGCGGCGGCATCGTTGGCCGGCAGCAACAGGCCGTTACGGCGAAAGTCATCGAAATCGACATGATCGCGGCCCAGTGCGGTCAGCATCGGGGTGAAGCACGACCGGGTCAAAATCTCACGCGGCAGGATGTGGTGGCGCTGCAGGCCGGGTTCATGGCCTGGGCTGTCGCAGCGGTTGACCGCGCGGAACGAGAGACGCTGACGCTGGGGAGCAAGCAGGCCAAGGCCTGCCCTGGTCATTCGGGCCAAGCAGCGCCCCCTGCCCGGGTCATCGCCTCACCGAAACACTCAATTGCTGGCCCTCATCGTAGGGCACGACATCGATCGTCTCCCCATCCGGCCCGGTAAACTGGTGCGGCGCAGCCAGCGGTTCCACTTCGATCAGGGCGTGGATCAGCCGGACCGCGATCCGTGCAATGTCCGCCGGGCCGAGCTTGCGATCCGGCGCGAAAACCAGTTCCTGTCCGGTCAGCAGCGCCAAACCGACAGTCTGCATCGAACCATCACGGTCACGCTGCAGCGAGGTCAGCCCCAATGCCGGGAACGGCCCGCCACCCAGCCAGCCCGAAACCACCTTGCGGAAATAGGCCGGCGGCATCCAGCACCGCGCCGGGTTCCAGGCCACCGCCTGGACGCCGGGAAGCTGGGCGATGGTGGCACCGATCCCGGCCAGGACCTTGACCACCGGCAGCATCCCTGCCGCATCGGCCAGGTGCGGCCCGGGCGCGATCGCGATCGCTTCGCCAACGGGTTTGGCTTCGAGCCCCAGCAGCGCTTCGTGCCGCGGCAGCGGCTGCGGCGCGGCGGGGGCAAGCCCGCGGCAATCGAAGGTCAGCCCCGCTGCCAGCAGTTCAACCCAGCCATCGGCCGGATCGGACAAGTGGCTTGCCGTAAAGCGCGCGCCGACGTTTTCTCCGTCCGCCAGTGCAAGGACAGTTTCACGATCGGGCCGCTGGCCGGCGGCAAAAGCAAGCGACAGGATGGCGCCTTCGTCCCCATCGTTTCGGGCGTCCAATGCGACGATGACCGTTCCCCCCGAACCATTAAAGCGGTTTGACTTGTTTTCTCTGGCACTTTTTTGGGGGAATAGTCGAGTCCTGCCGAATCAAATTGCTCGGATACGGATCGGATAACCGAATCCGCCCTAGAAAACGCCCATGTCGATCCCCTGGGCCAGCGCCGCGCCAAGCTCGCTGCATTGGGCCAATACTGGCGGTTCCAGCACCTTCTCGCGCAGGATCTGTTCGGGCGTCTGTGCGCCCAGCATCGCGATCATCGGCTCCGCCACCCGGCGCAGCCGCCAGCCGGTGACGATCCGGTCAAGCTGGGCCTGCGCGCCCTGCCCGTCGCTGCCGGCTGCGATCATGCTGGCATAAGGCCGCCCCTCGATCCGGCCGAGCAGCGGGTAATAGCAGCGATCGAACAGGTCCTTCATCGGCCCGCTCATCGTGCCGAGGTTTTCGGGGCAGGCAAACAGATAGCCCGCAGCGGCCAGCAGATCCTCGGGCCCGGCATCGGCGGCGGGCAGAATAGTGGCCCGACCCTGCGCACCAGCCAGGGCAGCCTGAGCCATCGCCCGGCTCGCTCCGGTACGGCTGTGCCACAGGATCAACAGCACGGGGCTGTGCGGTTCAGCAACCGCCCTTGATCACTCCGCCGAGGATCCCGCCGATACCCTTGGGTTTGCACTTCTTCTCCTGCGGCTGTTCGGCGCTCTGGCCTTGCATCCCGGCCATTCCGGGCATGTCCATCCAGCTGGTCATCGAACGATGCCGTACCCGCGCGGTCCAGACAAGGTTCCATGCCGCCTTGGGATCGGCCGGGCGCGGCGGATAGGCGAAACTCTCTTCCGGCCCAAAGGCGGTGAGCATGCCCATCCGGAAATCGGGTCCGGCCTTGCGGACCTCTTGCGGGATCGTGCAGCTAGTGGTGGCAGGAGACATCACCGTGCGGTCCTTGACCAGGCCGGCGACCTGGCCGGGGCTGAGCCAGTCAGACAGCCCGCCGCCGAACTGGCGGCTGGCGCTGCTGGTCCACATCACCATATCGCCCATTTCGCCGCCGGACCCCATCTTGCCGCCAAACATCCAGGCGAGATAGCCGGTCGTGCCCGGCACCGCATTCCAGCTGAGCTGGGTCGAACCACTGGCATTGGCCACATTGCTGGCGCGCAGCGCCGCCATGAAGTCCTGGGCCAGGTTGAAGCCGATTTCGGGCGAATAGTTGCCGGCCACCCGGTGCGCGCCAATCAGCGAGCTGTCGGCTTTGACGAATTTGTGGTCCTCGGCCGGCCAGCGAGCGAAAGTCTTGCTGTTCTGCAGTGTCGGCCCCCAATCACGCACGATCGCGGCGGTCCACAACCCCGGCGGGGCCTGACCCGCGGCGACTTTGGCCAGGTCGATCACAACCGGCTGCCCTTTGGGGGCATGTTCGCCGCAGCCCCAGAAGATCAGAATCCGGCCCTTGGGCTTTTGCGGCAGTTCGTCGGTCCCGGCCTTTTCCTCTTTGGGAGTGGCCAGCGCGACCGATTTGCCCAGCTTGGCGACCGGCGGCATGAAGTGGTCGGCCTTGGCCGCGCCTTTGGCCGGGGCCTGGCTTGAGCCGAGCCGCAAGTAGAGCTCCTTCTGGACCTTGTCCCCGCCGCCGCCAAAGGCCATGCCCAGCGCGCCGCCCATCCCGCCGCCCATTGCCATCATACCCGAAACCGTACCCGCGCGCATATCATAGCGCGCCACCGGCCCGCTGGTGGGTCCGCGCTGGGCCGAACCCGAATTGGCCAGCGCCATTGCGCCGACTCCGGCAAGAATTGCGATTTTGCGAACGAAAGCCATGGCATTTCCCCTCGAATCCTGATGCGGACCATAGCAGAGCCTGCGTCGTCCGACTTGTCTTTAGTCGACATCAAATTTGCCGCACTTTCTTTGCCGGGCATGCTCGACTAACACCGCGCATGATGAGCTCTGCCCCGCCCTCGATCCTTGGACTCGACCGTTCGCTTTCGGGCCGCACCTGGCGCTGGCGCGGGGGCAACATGGACCTGGGCAACGGGTCGAGCCTCGATCACGATGTGGTGACCCAGCTGCTGCTCTCGCGCGGGGTCGCGCCCGACGATCTGGAGCGCCACCGCAACCCCACCTTGCGCGCGTTCCTGCCCGACCCTTCGGAGTTCCGCGACATGGATGTCGCGGCAGAACGGCTGGCCCAGGCGGTGCTGGCGCACGAAACCGTCACCATCTACGGCGACTACGACGTCGACGGCGCAACCAGCGCCGCATTGCTGATCCGCCTGCTGCGCGATCTGGGGCACGAGGCGCGCTATTACATCCCCGATCGCCTGCTCGAAGGCTATGGCCCGTCGGGCGAGGCCCTGGTCAAGATCGCCGGCGAAGGCTCGAGCCTGATCGTCACGGTCGATTGCGGGGCGATGGCCTTCGAAGCACTGGAAATGGCGCACCAGGCCGGAGTGGACGTGGTGGTGGTTGATCACCACAAGTGCTCGCCCGAACTCCCCCGCGCCGCCGCGCTGGTCAATCCCAACCGGCTCGACGAAAGCGACCTGGCCGCAGCGTATGGGCATCTGGCAGCGGTTGGAGTGGCTTTCCTGCTGGCGATCGCCACAGTGCGGGTGCTGCGCGAGCGCGGCTTCTTCGCGGAGCGCCCGGAGCCTGACCTGTTCGCGCTGCTTGACCTCGTAGCGCTCGGCACGGTCGCCGACATGGCTGCGCTGCACGGGCTCAACCGCGCCTTCGTGGCCCAGGGCCTCAAGGTCATGGCCAGGCGCGAAGGGGTGGGAATGGCGGCTTTGATCGACGCCAGCCGGCTCAGCCGCGCGCCAACTTGCAGCGACCTTGGCTTTGCGCTGGGCCCCAGGATCAACGCCGGGGGCCGCGTCGGAGAGGCCACGCTTGGGGTACGGTTGCTGACCACGCAGGACCCGGACGAGGCCCGCGCAATCGCCGCGCAGCTCTCACAGCTCAACGAGGAACGCCGCGCGATCGAAGCCGCGGTGCAGGAAATGGCCGAGGCCCAGGTCGATGCCCAGCACAACCGCGCAGTGCTGACCCTCGCCGGGCGCGGCTGGCATCCCGGAGTGATCGGGATTGTCGCCGGGCGGATCAAGGAGAAGACCGGCAAGCCAACGCTGGTGGTTGCGCTCGATGCCGACGAACATGGCAACGGCAAAGGCTCGGGCCGTTCGATCGCCGGGGTCGATCTGGGTGCTGCGATCATCGCCGCCAAAGAGGCCGGGCTGCTGCTGGCCGGCGGCGGGCACGCGATGGCAGCCGGACTGACCATCGCCCCGGGCGCGATCGACCAGCTTGGCGAATGGCTCGACCAGCTGCTCAGCCGCAAGGTTGGCGAGGCCATGACCGGCCAGGCGCTGACGCTCGACCTGGCGCTGGCCCCCGGCGGGCTGGTGCCTTCGCTGGTCGAAATGCTCGAAAGCGCAGGTCCCTATGGCATGGGCTGGCCCGGCCCCCGGATCGCGGTCGGGCCGGTTCGGATGGTCAAGGCCGACCTGGTCGGCACCGACCACGTCCGCCTGATCGTGCGCGGCGATGACGGCGCCAGCTTCAAGGCCATCGCCTTTCGCGCCGCCTCGACTGAAATGGGCCAGGCGCTGCTGCATGCCACCCATCACCGCAAGCTATGGCTGGCAGGGCGCGCCAAAATCGACGATTGGGCCAGCCGCCCGCAGGCCGAATTGCACGTCGAAGACGCTGCTTTCGCGGACTGATACAATCTTTCGCCTTGCCCCTTGACCGTTCCGGCGTGCGCCCCTAAAGGCGCCCCCTGCCCACGGCGCAGCCGGTGCGGCCCCTTCGTCCAGTGGTTAGGACGCGGCCCTTTCACGGCTGAAACACGGGTTCGAATCCCGTAGGGGTCACCAACCAGCGCACCTGGGCAGTTTGATTCCCAGCCCTCTAGGCCTATAGGGGCATCGGCTCAAAACGGCCCCTTCGTCCAGTGGTTAGGACGCGGCCCTCTCACGGCTGAAACACGGGTTCGAATCCCGTAGGGGTCACCAGACTTTTGCGTGAAACATTTGGCAGGCAGCCAATCGCCTTCTATTGGACGCTTGCCGATGCCCGCCAAACGCACCCTTCCCCTTGCCGGAATTGCTCTCGCGCTTGTCGCGGGGGCCGGGATGTTGCTGGCCGGAGTGGACTTCTGGCT
>JANPMA010000026.1:0-16366 GCA_031422595.1 Novosphingobium sp.
GCCATACCGATGATCGCCGAAATCCAGCCGCCGACGATGCAGTAACCGCGCTGTGGCGCGCTCTGCGCTTGCGCGCCCCCGCTTGGTTCCGCATAGGACCAGCATGGCCGAACTCGTCATCCGCCGCGGCCTTGCCGAGCCCGACACTTCCGCCGCGTTCGTGCCGCATAAGCCGCAGCGGCCCGAGAAGGCGGATGGCGGCAAGGCGTTCGTGCTCCAGTCCGAGTACCAGCCGGCCGGGGACCAGCCGACTGCGATTGCCGAGCTGATCGAGGGCATCTCCAACGGCGAGGTGACGCAGGTGCTGCTCGGGGTGACCGGCAGCGGCAAGACCTTCACCATGGCGCAAGTGATCGAGATCACCCAGCGGCCCGCACTGATCCTGGCCCCGAACAAGGTGCTCGCCGCGCAATTGTATGGCGAGTTCAAAAGCTTTTTCCCGGACAATGCGGTCGAGTTTTTCGTCAGCTATTACGATTACTACCAGCCCGAGGCCTATGTCCCGCGCAGCGATACCTACATCGAGAAGGAATCGAGTGTAAACGAGGCGATCGACCGGATGCGCCATTCGGCCACCCGCAGCTTGCTCGAACGCGATGACGTCATCATTGTCGCCTCGGTCAGCTGCATCTATGGCATCGGCTCGGTCGAAACCTATTCGGCGATGATCTTTGACCTCAAGGTGGGCGAGGGTGTCGACCAGCGCGAGCTGATCCGCAAACTGGTCGCCCAGCAATACAAGCGCAACGATGCCGCTTTCCAGCGCGGCAACTTCCGGGTGCGCGGCGACAGTCTGGAAATCTATCCCTCGCACTACGAGGACATGGCCTGGCGGATCAGCTTTTTCGGCGACGAGATCGAGGCGATTTCGGAGTTCGATCCGCTGACCGGCAAGAAGGGGGCGAGCCTCGACAAGGTGCGGGTCTATGCCAATTCGCACTATGTGACGCCGGGTCCGACGATGAAGCAGGCCGCCGATGCGATCCGCTTTGAACTCGCCGAACGGCTCAAGGAGCTGGAGGCCGAGGGCAAATTGCTCGAGCACCAGCGGCTGGAGCAGCGGACCAATTTCGACCTTGAGATGATCGCCGCGACCGGCAGCTGCGCCGGGATCGAGAACTACAGCCGCTTCCTCACCGGCCGCCTGCCGGGCGAGCCGCCGCCGACCTTGTTCGAATACCTGCCCGACAATGCCCTGCTGTTCGTCGATGAAAGCCACCAGACCGTGCCGCAGATCGGCGCGATGAGCAAAGGCGACCACCGCCGCAAGATCACGCTGGCCGAATACGGCTTTCGCCTCCCTTCGTGTATCGACAACCGCCCGCTGCGCTTCAACGAATGGGATGCGATGCGGCCCCAAACGGTGGCCGTATCGGCCACCCCGGGCTCCTGGGAAATGGAGCAGTCAGGCGGGGTCTTCGCCGAACAAGTGATCCGCCCCACCGGGCTGATCGACCCGCCGGTCGAGATCCGCCCGGTCGAGGACCAGGTCCAGGACTGCATCGAGCAATGCCGCAAGGTTGCCCAGGCCGGCTATCGCACGCTCGTCACCACGCTCACCAAGCGGATGGCCGAAGACCTGACCGAATTCATGCACGAGGCGGGCCTCAGGGTGCGCTACATGCACAGCGACGTCGAAACGCTGGAGCGGATCGAACTGATCCGCGACCTGCGCCTTGGCGTTTATGACGTGCTGGTCGGGATCAACCTGCTGCGCGAAGGCCTCGACATCCCCGAATGCGGGTTGGTGGCGATCCTCGATGCCGACAAGGAAGGGTTCCTGCGCAGTGAAACCAGCCTGATCCAGACCATCGGCCGCGCCGCCCGCAACATCGACGGACGAGTGATTTTGTACGCCGACCGGGTCACTGGCAGCATGGAACGCGCGATGGCTGAAACCGACCGCCGCCGCGAAAAGCAGCACGCGTTCAATATCGAGCACGGCATCACCCCCGAAAGCATCAAGCGCGACATCCACAACATCGTCGCCGACACAGCTTCGCGCGACGGCGTGCTGGTCGAGATCGAGGACGATGCCCGCAACAACCTCGTCGGCCACAATCTGCGCGGCTACATCGAGGAACTCGAAGGCCGGATGCGCGCGGCCGCGGCGGACCTGGAGTTTGAGGAGGCTGGCAGGCTGCGGGATGAGATCCGGCGGCTTGAGGCGAGCGAGCTGGGCTTGCCGGGCGAGAGCCACGCGCCGATTGTGGGGCGGAGCAATGAAGGCAAGCCGGGGACGCGCAAGGGGCGGTTCGGGCGCGAGAGCAAGAAGCGGTGGGGGCGGTGAGGCAAGGCTTCGGGTAGCCTAAAATCCGTAAATGACCATTTTCTTGACATTGACGCATGGTTCGTTTAGTGCAACCCTTCATCTGTAGGGGAATTCATATGCGCCTCACCATGCCCGACGGTTCGATCGCAGAAGGAACGGCTGAAGAACTGGCTGAATTTCAGAATTTTCGACGATTCCACGGACTAAAATCGGAGTCACCGACTCAGACTCCAGCCGAGGTCGAACCAGAGGACTTCACTTACGCAAGCGAGAGCTTTGCTTATCGCGTGCTAAACAGGCTTAAGCTTTCCCCCGCTCAGATCAAAATGCTGAAATTTCTATATAAAAATGGCGATAACTGGACCCTTGCCCCGGACCTTCAGCGAGAAATTGGTTATTCCGCTAGCCAATTTGCTGGTCTTATGGGTGCCTTTGGCCGACGCATAGCCTATACGCCTGGCTATGTCGTTGATTCGAGCTTCTTTGAATCAGATTGGGACTACGCAAAGGCCTGTTACCGCTATCGGCTTCCGGCTACCGTCCGGTCAGCAATCGAACTCGCACGTCTGGTCTAAGTGAATCACTTATGATCAAACCATCCAAACTCTACGCCCGTCTCCTCGCATCCCGCACCTCAATGAAGTTTCGCGATTTTCAGCGCATCCTGGCGGCGTTCGGATTTGAGCTAGACCGCATCAACGGCAGCCATCACCAGTACAATCACCCGCTTGCCACTCGCCCACTCAGCATCCAGCCAAAGGGCAATATGGCAAAGCCCTATCAAATCGATCAGTTCCTTGATATGGTAGAGGAGTTCTCACTGACGCTGGAAGACTGATGGAACAACATTATCACATTAACCTGTTCTGGTCCCCACGCGACGAGTGCTGGATTGCCGATGTGCCCGATCTAAAGTCATGCTCGGCACATGGCGACACACCTGAAGAGGCGATTGCCGAAGTTCGTTTGGCCATCGAAGGCTGGATCGAAACAGCCAAGGCGCATGGCATGGTGGTTCCCAAAGCGCGCTATCGGCCTGCAATCTATGCGGCCCGCATTCCCGAGGCAGCCTGACCATGTCCCAATATCGCCACCGCCACCGCTTGCGACATTAGCGCGCAAGCAGGCCGTTCAAATTCCTGACCGGCTGATCCTTTGCGACGCTTCGCAAGGAGCTGGCGCATGTCCCGGTCACGCCGCAAGACGCCGATTTTTGGCCATACTGGTGCCGCAACCGACCACCCCTGGAAGAAGGCCGCCGCGCGCAAGGTGCGGCGCTCAGTCAGGCAGCATATCAAGGCCACGCTCGATGGCGACAGGTTCGCCGGGAAACGCTGGGAGCTGGTCAATCCCTGGTCCGCGGACAAGGACGGCAAGTGGTTCAGCAAGCACCCCAGGCCCGAATGGATGCGCAAATAGCCCCCTTCGCTCCAATCCGGACCCAGTTCCAATTGCGCGACCTCCGGGGAATCCCCTATCCTTGGCGCATGGCCCAGACCCCGCGCTATCACATCAACCTGTTCTGGTATCCGCCCGACACGTGCTGGATCGCTGACGTGCCCGATCTGCGCCCCTGCTCGGCACAAGGGGCCACGCCGGGTGCGGCGGTGGACAAGGTTTGTCAGGCGATCGAGGCGTGGATCGCGGCGGCGCAATCGGCCGAGCTGCCGGTGCCCGAGCCGCGCTATAGCCCGGCTCTCTATGCCGCGGCTTAGGGTCGGGAGCCCCTAGCGTCCCGCATCACGGGATGCCCGGGCCGCGATCAACGCGCGCGCCACAGGTAGGTAATGTCGGGCATCTTTTCGTCATTGCGCTCGCCGTCGGTCAGTTCCTCGATCATGAACCCGTGGCGCTCGTAAAAAGCGCGCGCATTGGCGTTTGACTGGAAGGTATAGAGCCTGAGTTCGTCCTGCCGGGCCTGCGCAAAGGCCAACAGCTGCGATCCGATCCCGCAGCGGTGCAGCTCCGGTTCGACATAGAGATGGTCGATCCAACCCGGCAGCAGCGCAATGAACCCCAGCATCAGTTCGCCATCGAACGCACCCCAGCAATCGCCGCCCGGGATCACCTGGTCGCGATGAAAGGCCAGATCCTCTTCGGGGGTATGGATCGAAGTGTCGTAACCCGGGATCAGCGCTCCGGCGCGGCGATGCAGATCCGCCGCGGCAGCCGCATCATCACCAGTGAGGAGCCTGAGGCCTGCCAAGTGCGTGCCGTCAAACCTTCCCGAACCGCGCCTCGAACTCGGCCACATCCCCCGTGGCGAGGTACTTGGCCTGTTCGACCCAGCCGTCGCGGGCTGGCCGGCCGGCGAAAGGGCCAAGCTTGGGATCTAGGTCGGCGAGGTCGGCCTCGGACATGGCGGCGATCTGGGCGAAAGTGGTGATGTCCAGCGTGGGCAGCAGTGTCTGGAGCTTGGGGCCAAGGCCCTTGATCCGGCCCAGGTCGTCCGGGGCTATTTCAACGGCCACAGGCGGTTCGGGCACTGGCTCAGGTTCGTGCTCGGGTTCAGGCGCAGGCTCAGGTTCCGGTACCTCAGGCTGTGGCTCTGGCTCCGGCTCAGGCTCAGGTTGCGGAACCTCAGGCTCAGGCTCTGGCTCTGGCTCCGGCTCAGGTTGCGGGACCTCAGGCTCAGGCTCTGGCTCGGGTTCAGGTTCCGGAACTTCAGGCTGTGGCTCCGGCTCAGGAACGACTTCGGGTTCCACCTCGGGCACCTCGACTGGCGGTGGCGGTGGCGGAGGTGGAGGCGGAGGCGGAGGCGGCGGTGGCGGTGGCGGTGGCGGCGGGGCGGCCTTGGCCACTTCGGGCTCAGGCTCGACATCTGGCACCACTTCCATTTCAGCGGCGCGGGCTTCCAGTTCCTCGACTTCGTCTTGCGCGGTCACCGCAACGATCTCGCCCATCCCGCCCAGCGCGTCGGACATGACCGGCGGCAGCACAACCGCAGCGGCCGGGGCGGCATCGATCAGCGCCTGGTTGCGCTGTGCCGGGCCGACGCCCTCGTCGAGCACATCGGGCTGATATTCGCGCACCCGCCCGCCGCGACTGGCCCGGCCGAACAGCCACCAGGCGACCAGCAGCGCCAGCAGCAAGACCACGCCAAAGACGATCCAGTTCGCCTCAATCCCGCCGAGCAGATCCGTCATTGTCCACACTCCTGTCTTTGACAGTCAGGAGAGCAGCATCGCGGCGCCGATTTCAAGCCCCGCAGTGCGGTTTGCAACAGTTGCGAGTGCGGCGCGCGGTCAGTCCCTGGCGGCTTCGGCGATCCGTTTGGCCCGGCCTTCGGCGGCGTTTTTTTCCAAATCGCTCTGGAACGACAACATGACGCCGAGCGAGCCGACGGTCAGCACCAGCGCCACCAGCGCGGCGATCCATTGGGCGGAAGTCAGGTTTTTCATCGCAGCTCTCCCATGATGGCCTCGATGAATGTTATGGTATACTATTTTATTCAAGTGTCGAGCGAATAGTCGCGCCCTGCGTGCGGCAGCAGCTACGCCCCAACGTTCTTGCGGAAGATCACCCGGTCCTCGGGCCCGAACCCGCGGTGCCAGATGACGAAGCCGTAGGTCAGCAGGATCGCCGGCAGGCCGATCAATAGCGAGAGCCACCAGGGTTGGACTTGCTGGGTTGCCCAGCCCACCAGCACCGCCGGAGCTGCGGCCCAGATCACGGGCCAGCGCCAGTTGTTGACGCTTTCGCCCAGGATCCGCGACAGCAGCCCGGCCTTGACCAGCGAGGCAACCCCCAGCGACAGCGCCAGCGCCATGGCGGCGGCGGCGGCCTGAAACTTGTCGTTGTAACCAAAGTCGCGGACCAGCTCGATCCCGACGAATGTCAACGCCGCCTGCAGCGCGATCGTCGCCAGCGAGATCGCCAGGTTGGGCATCCGCGCGACATAGACCAGCGCGGCCTCGCTCACCACGGCGGTCGCGGCGACCACTTCGGCGATCAGCAGGAACGACAGTGCACCGGTTCCGCCGACGAAGTCCTTGCCGACCAGCCGCATCACGTCGGTGCCCGGAATGGCCAGCGCCAGCGCGATTCCGGCCTGCACCGCAATGATCCAGAACCCCACCTGGCGGACCTGCGCGGCGATCGCGGCGAGGTTGCCTTCCTTGAGGTTGCGGGTGATCACCGGGCCCAGAATCGGCTCGAAGCTGGTCTTGAGCTTCTGCGGCAGCGAGGCGACTTGCTGCGCAGCGAAATAGACCCCCACCGCAGTGGGCGAGGTGAGGAAGCCCAGGATCGCAATATCGAGCTTGCGGGTGCCCCATTCGACCAGGTCCGCGCCTGCCAGCGGAGTTGAAAGCAGCGCCAGCCGCCCGATCCGCAAGGGATGTGGGCTCCATTGGCGCGGCAAGCCAACCGCGCGCAGCAGCGGCACGAAGGCCACCGTGGCGGCCGCGAACTTGGCTAGGATATAAGACAGCGCCAGCCCGCTTTCGGGCGCGATCCACAGGAATGCCACGACGGCCAGGGTCTGAACCCAAGGTTCCACTACCGAACGCGCGCGCACTGTGGCACCGATGTTGTAGGAATAGGCCAGCGCCGCCAGCGCCACATCGGTCAGCGCATTGGCGACAATCGCCAACGGCAGGAACTGGTCGAACTTGCTGTAATGCCCGCTGGGAAACATCGGCGCCGGAAACAGGTAGAGCAATGTGGCCACAGTCGCCGAAAGCATCAGCGTCATCAGCAGACCATCGGCGATCACGTGGGCCTGGGCGCGTGGATCTTCGGACAGACGCTGGGCCAGGCCGCGGCGCTGGCCCAGCGCGCACAGCTGCGCGGCCAGCTCGACGATCACCAGCGCCGAGGCATAGCGTCCCATCGCTTCGACGCCGTAGAACTGCCCGGCAATAAACAGGAACGGCGCGGTCCCGCCAAGCCGCAGCACGAAACCAAAGAAATTGGTCCGCCCGCCTTTGGCCAGCGCCTGGATATCCTGCTGCTCTGCCGCGCTCATTGGCCGGGTCCCTCGGCCTTGAGCGGGCGGGCGAGCAATTCGGCTACCACCGCGCGGGCCGGGGCCTCGCCTCTAAGCAACCGGTCGACCGCTTCGACTATCGGCAGGTCAAGCCCGGCCTTGGCGGCCAGCCCGGCCAGCACCGGCGCGGTGTGCGCGCCTTCAGCGACGGAGTTCTTGCCGGCCAGCGCCTCGGCGGCGGACAGCCCTTCGCCCAAGGCCTTGCCCAGCGAGAAGTTGCGGCTTGAAGTTGAAGAACAGGTCAGCACCAGATCACCCAACCCGCAGAGCCCCGCCAAGGTCTCTGCCCGGGCCCCGCGTGCCAGCCCGAAGCGCAACATTTCAGCATAACCGCGCGCGATCAGCGCGGCGCGGGCGTTCTGGCCCAGCCCCAGCCCTTCAACCACCCCGCAAGCGATCGCCAGCACGTTCTTGACCGCGCCGCCGATCTCCGCCCCGGTGACGTCGTCGGAATAGTAGGGCCGCAGCGATGGCCGCGAGATCGCCGGGGCCAGCCGCGCCCATTGTTCCTCCCCGTCGGCGCAGGCGAGCGTCACCGCAGTGGGCAGCCCGGCGGCCACTTCATGCGCGAATGTCGGACCGGAAAGCACCGCCAGACTAGCGCCGGGTGCCGCCTCGGCAGCGACATCGGCCATCAGCCGGCCGGTCCCGGCCTCGATTCCCTTGGAGCACAGCACCAGATCGCGCCGGCCGGCCGGAAGCCCCGAGACTACGCGAGCGAGGTGCTGTGCTGGGGTCACCACCAGCAGCACCGGCAGCGTGGCAAGTGCGGTCAGATCGGAAGTGGCGTGAATTGTCTGGGCCAGCTGCGCAGACGGCAGGAACAGGCTGTTGGTGTGGCGCGCGTTGATTTCCGCGACCAGTTCAGCCTCACGCGCCCAGATCATCACCTCGCTGCCATCGCTGGCCATCGCCTGGGCCAGAGCAGTGCCCCAGGCGCCAGCACCGATCACACCGATAGGGGTCATGCCTTGACCCCCGCCCCGCGCACCGGCGCGGCATCGGGATCGAGCGGCCAGCGCGGACGGGCAACGAAATCGAGGCTGTCACTCTGCCCCAGCCGTTCGATCCCGGCCCAGGCGATCATCGCCGCGTTGTCGGTGCACAGCGCCAGCGGCGGGGCGACGAAGGGCAGGCCGTGTTCAGCCGCCAAAGCCTCCAGCGCGCCGCGCACGGCCTGGTTTGCGGCAACCCCGCCGGCCACCACCAGCGCGGTGGGTTTGTCGATAGTCTGCAAGGCCTTGCGGGTCCGGTCGAGCACACAGTCGATCGCGGCCTGCTGGAAGGCGGCGGCGATGTCGGCGTCATGGTGGATACCTGCCTGCTTGGCCCGCAGCACCGCGCTCTTGAGGCCGGCGAAGCTGAAATGCGGCTCTGCGCTGCCCAGCAAGGGCCTCGGCAGTGGAACGGCCCTGGCATCGCCTGCCTTCGCCAGCCGCTCGACCGCCGGACCGCCGGGAAAGCCCAGCCCCAGGATCTTGGCGGTCTTGTCAAAGGCTTCGCCCAGCGCGTCGTCGATCGTCGTCGCCAAACGGCGATAGCTGCCGACCCCGCTGACCAGCAGCAGCTGGCAATGCCCGCCCGATACCAGCAGCAGCAGATAGGGAAATTGCAGCGCCGGATCGGCCAGCCGCGGCGATAGCGCGTGGCCTTCCAGGTGGTTGATCGCGATCAGCGGCTTGTCGCCGGCCATGGCGAGCGCCTTGGCGGTGACCAGCCCGACCATCACTCCGCCAATCAGCCCCGGCCCGGCGGTGGCGGCGACCGCATCGACATCGGCCAGGCTCATCCCGGCATCGGCCAGCGTCGCTTCGATCAGCGGCGCAAGCCGCTCGGCATGGGCGCGGGCGGCGATTTCGGGGACAACCCCGCCATAGGGGCGATGCTGATCGTCTTGCGAAGCGATCCGCTGCGCAAGGATCCGCCGGTCGCTGTCCACCAGCGCCGCCGCGGTTTCGTCACACGACGATTCAATTCCGAGGACAATCCCCATTCCGGCTTCCACTGGACCACAATGCCTATTAGCACAAGCGGCCATGCCGCAACGTCTGCTCAAGCTAGGTACCCGCCGCTCGCCGCTGGCCATGGCCCAGGCCGAAGAAGCGCGGGGCCGCCTGATCGCGGCGCATCCGGGGCTGGAAGTGGAGCTGGTTCCGGTGACCGCCAGCGGTGACAAGGTGCTCGATCGCCCGCTTGCCGAAATCGGCGGCAAGGCGCTGTGGACCAAGGAGCTCGACGCCTGGCTGCTGGCCGGCGAGATCGACTTCGCGGTCCATTCGCTGAAAGATGTCGAAACCTTGCGCCCGGCGGAGATCGCGATGGCCG
Source organism: Novosphingobium sp. (assembly GCA_031422595.1). Classification (GTDB taxonomy): domain Bacteria; phylum Pseudomonadota; class Alphaproteobacteria; order Sphingomonadales; family Sphingomonadaceae; genus Novosphingobium. Next base: position 9,588 of record JANPMA010000026.1, read on the forward strand.
CGATCCTGCCGCGTGAGGACGTGCGCGATGTGTTGCTGGGTGCGAAGTCATTCGCCGACTTGCCCCCCGGCGCACGGATCGGCACCAGCGCCCCGCGCCGCGCGGCGCTGGCGCTCCACTTGCGACCCGACTGCCGGGTGGTCGGCTTTCGCGGCAATGTCCAGACCCGGCTGGCCAAGCTGGAGGCTGGCGAGGCCGATGTGACGCTGCTGGCCATGGCCGGGCTCAACCGGCTGGGCCGGGGAGACCTTGGCACCCCGCTCAATCCGCGCGAGTGGCTGCCCGCCCCGGGACAAGGTGCGATCGCGATTGAATGCCGCGCTGGGGATGCCGAAACCCTTCACTTGCTGGCCGCGATCGACGACCTGCCCAGCCGCCATGCGGTCGAGGCCGAACGCGCATTGCTCGCTGCTTTGGGCGGCAATTGCCACAGCCCGATCGCGGTCTTCACCGAAGCGGTCGGCGGCAGGCTTACGATGCGTGCCGCGTTGCTGAGCCCTGACGGCTGCGAAAAGGTCGAAGCGCGCCTCAGCTTCGCGCCGGGCGATAAGGCGGGCCCGAGTGCGCTGGCAGCGGAATTGCTCAGTCAGGCCGGTCCGGCAATCCGCGCTCACTTCGATCCGCCGGAGAGCGCCTGAGCAATGGTACCGCTGGTCGTCATCCGTCCCGAACCCGGCAACGCGGCCACCGCCGCCGCGGCCCGGCAGCTTCGGATGGAGTGCCACGGGTTTGCGCTGTTCGAGATTGCCCCCAAGAGCTGGGAAGCGGTGCCGCCGGGCCAGTTCGATGCGCTGCTGGTAGGTAGTGCGCAAGTGTTCCGCCACGGCGGACGCGGGCTGGCCGCACTGAGGGAGCTGCCGGTCCATGCCGTGGGCGAGGCGACGGCACAGGCCGCGCGCGAGGCCGGGTTTGCGGTTGCCCAGACCGGCGAGACCAACATGCAGGGGCTGATTGCCAGCCTTGATCCCGGGCACCGCCGCTTGCTGCGGCTCGCCGGAGAGGACCGCGTCGCGATCAGCCTGCCCAAAGGCATCTCGATGGATGAGCGCGTGGTCTATGCCAGCCTGGCCCGGCCCTTCCCGCCCGAGCTGATCCAACTGCTGTGCAGTCCCGCGATCATTGCGCTGCATTCGGCCGAAGCGGCACGGCATCTGGCAGCGCAATGCGTCGGCCACGGGATAAAGCGCGCACGCTTGCGGATCGCCGCGATGTCGAACCGGATCGGCGCCGCGGCCGGCGATGGCTGGGGCGAGGTGGCGATTGCCGCCTATCCCGAAGACAAGGCACTGCTGGCGCTGGCTCGCCAGATGTGCCAAGACCCATGGCCAATCGGTCGCCCGGGACAATAAACGTTCATCGATATGCCTGAAGATTACTACGCCCCTACCACGCCGCGCAAAGGCTCGTCACTGAAGGCCGTGCTGGCCGCTGTCTCGCTGTCGTTTCTGGGCGGGGCCGGCCTGATCGGCTACCTGGTCTGGGACGGCCGGATTGACCTTGATCGCCAGGACAATGCACCTCAGCCAGTCGCCAGCCTGCCCGCGCCTGCCGCATCCGCGCCCGCACTACCCGCCCCGGCCACCTCGACCCTCGAAGCCAAGCTGGCCGACCTCGAACGCCGAATGGCCCAGCTCGACCTGCAGTCCGCCGCCTTCGGCGGCACCTCGGCCCGCGCAGAAGGGCTGCTGGTGGCCATGGCAACGCGCCGCGCGATTGAGCAAGGCAAGCCACTCGGCTACCTCGAAGGCCAGCTCAAGACCCGGTTCGATGCTGCCCGGCCCGAGGCTGTGAAGACTCTTGTCACCGCAGCCAAAGCCCCGGTGACGCTCGATCAGCTGGCCGCCCAGCTTGAAGACCTTGGCCCCGCGCTGCTCGGCACCCCGGTTAGCGAAGGCGGCTGGGTCCGCTTCAAGCGCGAACTGTCGGGCCTGTTCGTGATCCGCCGCGTCGAGGGCACGGTCCAAAAGCCTGCCCAGCGGCTCGACCTCGCCCGGTTGCTGTTGCGCAGTGGCCGGATCGACGAAGCCGTGGCCGAAGTTTCACGCATGCCCGGAGGTGCCGCGGCCAAGGACTGGATCGCCGCGGCGCAGCGCTATTCGACCGCGCAGGCTGCGCTTGGCCAGATCGAGGAAGCCGCGCTCAACGAACCCGAACGGTTGAAGAGCGCGACCGGAGAGGCAGTGCAACAGCCTGGGCTTTCGGCGATGCCAAGCCCGACTCTCGCACCGGCCAACTGATCCACTTCCGTTCGTCCCGAGCGAAGTCGAGCGAATACCATTCCGCGATACCTCGACTTCGCTCGGGACGAACGGGGGCTGGTATTGGGTCCGAATCCTAAGCTCTTAGTAGCGCCGGCAAATCCCCCGACATCCCGCGCGCTTCGTCCATGAAGAAGCGTTTGAGCCAGCCCGAACGCTGGACCACGCCCATGCCGATCCGGCGGGCCAGGCTGGGCAGGCGCCCGGGAATCCCGAACAGCCGCACCAGCGCGTCGGTGGTGGCCATCACCGTGGTGCTGTCCAGGCTGCGCCAGCGCTCGTAGCGCGCAAGCAGTTGGGCATCGCCCGGCTCCAGCCCCAGCCGCAGGCCATCGGCCAGCACTTCGACCAAGCAGCCGACATCGCGCAGCCCCAGGTTCAGCCCCTGGCCCGCAATCGGGTGCATCCCGTGCGCAGCATCGCCAACCAGCGCCAGCCGATTCTCGACGATCCGCGCGGTGTGGTGGAAGTTGAGCGGATAGCTCATCCGCGGGGCGATCAGTTCGATCGCACCGAACACGCTTTCCATGCGCTTGCCGATTTCGGACAGGAACTGCGCATCGCTGAGCGCAATCACGCCTTTCGCGTCCTTTTCGTCCACCGTCCAGACCACGGCGCTGCGGTGCCGCCCGTCGGGCAGATCCAGCAGCGGCAGCAGTGCCAGCGGGCCGGTGGGGAAGAAGATCTCCCAGGCGACCCCGCCGTGCGACTGCTCATGGCTGATCGCGGTGACCATCGCGCGGTGGCTGTAATCCCACTTGGCCGATTTGAGCCCCGCCTCAAGGCGGGTCGGCGACTGGCGGCCTTCCGCCCCGACCAGCAGGCTGGCTTCGAGCACGCGCCCATCGCTCAGTGTTACCGCCACGCCATGTTCGCCGCGCTGGCGCTCAACGGGCTCAATCCCGCTGGCCCAATGGATCAGCGGCTCATCGCGCGCGGCTTCGAACAGCGCCAGGCGGATATCGCGGTTGGCATACATCCGGCCCAACGAACCGTCGTCGGCCCCGGGCTTGAAATCAATCCGACCGGGTTTCATCCCGTCGGTCACCGCAATCGCCTCGATCGCGCAGCCCAGCGGAGCAAGCCGCTCGGCCAGGCCGATGTTGGCGAACAGGTTCCAGCTCGCGGTCGAGATCGCCGAGGCGCGGCCGTCGAAGCCTTCGCCGGTCAGCTCTTCGGGCTTGGCCTTGTCGACCACGTGGCTCGAAATCCCCTGGCGCGCCGCCGCCAGTGCCAGCGTCATGCCGACGAGCCCGCCGCCCAGGATGATCAGATCGCGTTTGTCGGTCATGATCCGCAGCTATTCCCCGCGCCGCCGTCGAGATCGAGGCAGCGGCCATCGAATGCGCCTTCGGGCACCCTCAGCCCCAGAATCGCCGCCAAGGTCGGCGCGATGTCGATCGTCTCGACCGCGTGGGGCTGTTCGAAATTGGCCATGCCCTTGCGCCAGAACAGCATCGGCACGCGCCGGTCATAGTCCCACGGGCTGCCGTGGGTGGCGATATAGGCACCGGGCATCGCTTCGGGGATCGGGGTGATCGCGCGATCGAGCAGGATCACCACATCGCCCGAACGGACCGGATCCCAGGATGCTCGGGCGCGTTCCTTCAGGCTCCAGTCCTGCGGGTTGCCGCTGGGCAGCGGGGTCTTGGCCAGTTCATCGCTGGAAAAGGCTGCGGCGACCTGGCGATTGCCGCGCACGATCGCCAGCAGCGCGTCAACCACCTTGGCGCGCTGGGGCGCTGGCACCACCCGGTTGACATAATAATCCCCGCCATCGGCAACAATCAGCGGCGCATCGAGCAGGACCACGCCTGACTTGGCCCCGGCCGCTTTCGACAGCGCTGCGGGGCTGAGCGACATATCGACCCGCGCGGCTTGCGGATAGGCCTGCTGGTCAAGCCGCTCGGGCGCATCGAGACCGCCGTGATCGGCGCTGAGCACCACCACATAGTCGATCTTCTGCTTGTCGAGATGACCGATCAGGCGGCCGATGTTCCAATCGAGCTGGGCCATCTGGATGCACATCTCGACCCCTGCGGTGCCCGTGGCGTGGCCGATGTAATCGGTGGCCGAGAGGCTGACCGAGAGGATATCGGGCGCGGCGCCCTTGCCCAGCTGCATCTCGTCGACCAGCGCAGTGGCCAGATCGACCGTGGCACCGTCCATCCGTGGCGAGATCCGGAATGCGTCGGGCTTGTCCTTTGGCAGCGCAAAAGTGCCGGTGCCGGTGCTACCCTTGCCCACCGCGATTGGCCGGTTGGTGGCGGCGCAATGGGCCGGAACCGCAAAGGGCTTGGCACCCTTGCCCAGCGTGGCTGTGATCCCAGCATTGGTCTTGACCGCGGCAGGCGAGAGTGTGCGCCCGCCCAGGGTGACAAAGCCTGCGCCCTTCCACCAGTAAGCGGCATCGATCTGGTGCCCGCCCATCATCATTACCGAGCGGTCCTTGGCCGAGACGGCAACATTGCGCGAAGCGGGGCTGGCCTGCTTCATGTACTCGCCCAGCGTCGGCACTTTCAGGTGAAAGGCTGAAACCACTGGATTTTTGGGGCTGGAGGCTGGATCGCGCTCATCCTCGGCGCAGTAGATCGGCTTGGTCTTGCGCGGCCCATCGGGTTCGAACCAGGTGTTGGCGATGATTCCGTTGCGCGCGGGCCGGGTGCCGGTCAGCAACGTCGCATGGCCCGGGCAAGTCTCGGTCGCGGCGTGCGACTGATAGCCCGAAGGAAACACCGCGCCCTGCCCCAGCCGCGCCAGGCCATAGCGGAATGTCGGACGGTACTGGGCATAAAGGTCGGACGAAAGCTGATCGATCGAGATCGCTACGATCAGCCGCGGCGGTCCGCTGGGCGCGGCGGCCGGCGGCCCCGCCTGGCACTGGACCGCAATGACGCCAAGCGCGGTGGTGAGCGAAAGGGCGATCGGCAGGGTAAAACGGCGCATGGGCTGACAATCCGGTTGGGGGCGTCTTGCTTCACCAGCCTTGCTTGCGCTTGCGGCAAGGGGGGATGATGGGCAAAGAGGCACCGTGAACGTGACCGGAAGTCTTATGCCCAGCCCAGCCCCCGCCCGCAAGCACAAGGACAGCGGTTTCTCGGCAATTCTGCGGGCATTTCTCGCTGCGATCGTGCTGGCCTGGCTGGCCCCCGGGTCCGCGCTGGCCGGGCCGGCAAATATCAAGGCCGAATTGCTGGTTGAAGGCCCCGCCGCGCCGGGCGGTCAGGTCACGCTGGCGGTGCTGATGCGGCCCGATCCGGGCTGGCACGGATACTGGCTCAACCCCGGCGATGCCGGACTGGGGCTGACGCTCGATTGGCAATTGCCCGTGGGCGCCAAGGCCGGGGCGCTGCAATACCCCACCCCCGGCACGCTGCTGGTCTCGGGTCTGATGAACCATGTCTACGAGCGCGACTATGCCGTGCTGATCCCGCTGACGCTGCCCTCCAATGCAGCGGCGGGAACCCGGCTGGCGATCCGCGCCAAGGCCCAGTGGCTGGCCTGCACCGACAAGATCTGCGTTCCCGAAAGCGGCGAGCTTTCCGCCACGGTCATGATCGGCCAGGGCCCGCGCGATCCGCGCTTTGACCAATGGCGCACTGCGCTGCCCGCGCCGCTTGGAGCGAAAGCGGCTTTTGCGCTGGTGGGCAGCAAAGTCCGCGTGGCAATCCCCTTGCCGGCCGGGGTCGCACTCGATGCCCCGCACCTGTTCGTCGCCGATGACAAAGTAGTCGACTATGCCGCCCCGCAGGTGTTTTTCCGCGACGGCGACCGACTGGTGGTCGAATTGCCGCGCGGCAAGTTCGAACCGATCGTGCCGACTGCGCTTCATGCCGTGTTGCGGCTGAACCGTTCGGGCGACGGGGTCAGCATCGAAGCCGCGCCGGGTGATGTACCGCCGGGCGTCAATCAGCTCGCGCCACCGGACCAGGCCCCGGCATTACCCTGGTTGCTGCTTTCCGCGCTGCTGGGCGGGCTGCTGCTCAACGTCATGCCGTGCGTCTTCCCGATCCTCAGCCTCAAGGCGCTGAGCCTGGCCCGCGCGGGGGAGAGCGAGGCGCAGGCCCGGGCTGAGGGACTGGCCTATACCGCCGGCGTGGTGCTCGCCTGCCTGGCGCTGGGCGGTCTGCTGCTGGCCTTGCGTGCAGGCGGCGAACAAGTCGGCTGGGCATTTCAGCTGCAGGAGCCGCTGGTGGTGGCGGGGCTGCTGCTGCTGGCGGTGACGATCACGGCGAACCTTGCCGGCCTGTTCGAATTCATGGTGCCCGGCTTTGCCAGCGAAGGTTCACCGCAAGGCGCCTTCGCCACCGGGCTGCTGGCGGCCTTTGTCGCCACCCCTTGCACCGGGCCGTTCATGGCTGCGGCGATGGGGGCGGCGCTGCTGTTGCCGGTGAGCCAGGCGCTGGCCTTGTTCGGCATGCTCGGGCTGGGGCTGGCACTGCCGTTCTTCGCGCTCGCCTGCGTCCCCGCGCTGCGGCGGCGGCTGCCCAAGCCGGGCGCGTGGATGAACCGCTTCAAGCT
>JANPMA010000027.1:0-3687 GCA_031422595.1 Novosphingobium sp.
CGTGCCCGCCGGGGAACAGCAGCGCGGCGAATTTGTCGGCGCGGGCCTTGGCCCATTTGACCGGCTTCTTGAAATGCGGCGCCGCGATCATCGCTGCATAGGCCGCCTCGGCCTCCATCCGCGCTTTCAGCGATGCAGCGACCAGCGGCAACCCCTCGCCGGTCAGGGTGATCGGGTCGGCATAGGCGGACTTGCCGCTCTGGGTTGCGAAACACACTTCGTGTCCGGCATGGCTCCAGAGCCACCATGGCAGCGCTACCTCGCTTGGGTCGTAATCGCTGTCGGGCAGGACGATCAAGATTTTGGCCATGCCTAGCCGCCCAGCGCCTTGAACAGCATCAAGGTCCGCTGCTTCGCCAGTTCGGCGCTCTCGGGGTGATAGTCCTTGCGCCGGTCCGAGTTGAAACCGTGGCCGGCCTCATAGATAAAGTGCTGCGCGGTGGGATGCTGCTTTTCGATCAGCTTCTCGACTGGCTCGATCGGAACCATCGAATCGTACCGCCCGAAATGGGTGATCGTCGCACACCTGGGTGCCTCCTCGGCCCAGCGGCTGGCAATGTGCCCGCCATAATAGCAGCTCGCCGCGTCGAGCAAGTCACAGGTCTGCGCCATTCGCCAGGCGAGCGATCCGCCATAGCAATAGCCGACAATGAAAGTCGGCCCGCCGCGCGCGTGGGTCCATTCAAGGCAGGTCTCGACATCGGCAAGGCTGCGCTCCAGCGGCTGCTCATCGCGGGCAATCTGCACTGCGCGTTCCCAGTCGGCTCCGCTATAGCCCAGCTCGATCCCAGGCTCGATCCGGTCGAACAGCGACGGACTGATCACCTCATAGCCGTCACCGGCATATTCCTCGCACAGTTCGCGGATATGTTCGGTCACCCCGAAGATTTCCTGGACCAGCACCAGCCCGCCTCTTCTGCTTTGGGCCAGCTCGCCTTCAGGCAGCACGTGATAGCACGGCAATTCGTGCCCGTCGGTCATGGTCAGCTTGACCCATTCGCCCATCGAAAATCCTCTCAATCGCATTTCTGTCCGGGAATGTCCTTGCCCCACCTTGCATCGCAGCACAATCATGGCTATGCGCGCCCCCGTCTGAGGGACAGCGGCATGGACTGCGTGCCACTTCCGCCCGTCAACGCACCATTGTGAAGGACTCAACGCGCGTGGAGAATTCCGGCGGCATTACCGCAAGTTTGCAAGGGCGCTATGCGACCGCGTTGTTCGAGCTCGCCAGTGAAGCGGGCAAGGTCAGTGCAGTTGAGCATGACCTTGCTGCGCTAGGCCAGGCGCTGGACGAGAGCGCCGATCTGGCCGCGCTGATTCGCAATCCCAGGCTGACCCGCCAGGCCGCCGATCAGGCGATGGTGGCGATCGGCAAGCTGCTCAAGCTTTCACCGCTTAGCAGCAACTTCCTGGGCGTGCTCGCCGCCAATGGCCGGCTGGGCAAGCTGCCCGAGATGATCCGCGCGTTCAGTGCCATCGCCGCCGCCGCGCGCGGCGAGGTCACCGCCGAGGTGACCAGCGCCTACCCGCTCAGCGATGCACAGCTCAAGGCGCTTTCCACCAAGCTGAAGGCCAGCGAGGGCAAAGATGTCAAGGTTACCGCTACCGTCGATCCCGAATTGCTGGGCGGCCTTGTCGTCCGCATCGGCTCAAAGCAGATCGACAGCTCGATCCGCACCCGTCTCAATACCCTCGCGCATGCGATGAAAGGCTGAAAATGGATATCCGCGCCGCTGAAATCTCAAAGGTCATCAAGGACCAGATCGCCAGCTTCGGCACTGCCGCCCAGGTCTCGGAAGTCGGTTCCGTGCTCTCGGTTGGTGATGGCATTGCCCGCATCCACGGGCTGGACAGTGTCCAGGCCGGTGAAATGGTCGAGTTCGCCAACGGGGTGAAGGGCATGGCGCTCAACCTCGAAGCCGACAATGTCGGCGTCGTGATCTTTGGCTCGGACGCGGAAATCCGTGAAGGCGATGTGGTCAAGCGGACCGGCACGATCGTTGACGTTCCCGTCGGCAAGGGCCTGCTCGGCCGCGTGGTCGATGCGCTGGGCAACCCGATCGACGGCAAGGGCCCGATCAAAGATGCCGTGCGCATGCGCGTTGAAAAGAAGGCCCCGGGCATCATCCCGCGCCAGTCGGTCAACGAGCCGGTGCAGACCGGGCTTAAGGCGATCGACGCGCTGGTTCCCGTCGGCCGCGGCCAACGCGAGCTGATCATTGGCGACCGCCAGACCGGCAAGACCGCCGTTGCGATCGATACCTTCATCAACCAGAAGGGCCCGAACGCCGGAACCGACGAGAAGAAGAAGCTCTACTGCATCTACGTCGCGGTCGGCCAGAAGCGCTCGACCGTCGCGCAGATCGTCCGCCAGCTCGAAGAGAGCGGCGCGATGGAGTATTCGATCGTGGTCGCCGCGACCGCCTCGGAACCCGCCCCGCTGCAGTACCTGGCGCCCTACACCGGCGCGACCATGGGCGAGTTTTTCCGCGACAACGGCATGCACGCCGTGATCGTCTATGACGACCTTTCCAAGCAGGCCGTCGCCTATCGCCAGATGTCGCTGCTGCTGCGCCGCCCGCCGGGCCGCGAAGCCTATCCGGGCGACGTGTTCTACCTCCACAGCCGCCTGCTCGAACGTGCGGCCAAGATGAACGACTCCATGGGCGGCGGTTCGCTGACCGCGTTGCCGATCATCGAAACCCAGGCGGGTGACGTTTCGGCCTATATCCCGACCAACGTGATCTCGATCACTGACGGCCAGATCTTCCTGGAAACCGGCCTGTTCTACCAGGGCATCCGCCCTGCCATCAACGTCGGTCTCTCGGTATCGCGCGTGGGCGGCGCGGCTCAGACCAAGGCGATGAAGAAAGTCGCGGGCTCGATCAAGCTGGAGCTGGCGCAGTACCGCGAAATGGCGGCGTTTGCGCAGTTCGGATCAGACCTTGATGCCTCGACGCAGAAGCTGCTTAACCGCGGCGCGCGGCTGACCGAATTGCTGAAGCAGGCGCAGTTCAGCCCGCTGAAGTTCGAAGAGCAGACCGTGTCGATTTTCGCCGGCACCAACGGTTATCTCGATAGCATCGCGACCACTGATGTCGTGCGGTATGAAGCCGAAATGCTCAGCTTCATGCGCGACAAACACGCTGACGTGCTGACGCTGATCCGCGACAGCCGCGATTTTGGTGATGAAGCCAAGAAGCAGACGTCCGCCGCGCTCGCCGCCTTCGCGAAGCAGTTCGCCTGAATTAAATGGGGACAGTCCCTATTTAAATTCGATGACATTTGAATGATTTGAAACAGAGCAATTTAAATAGGGACTGTCCCCATTTAAGGCCCAACGCGAGGTTAGAGTGGCTTCACTGAAAGAACTCAAAGGGCGGATCAACTCGGTCAAATCGACCCAGAAGATCACCAAGGCCAAGCAGATGGTCGCCGCCGCCAAGCTGCGCAAAGCGCAGGCCAATGCCGAAGCCGCGCGGCCCTATGCGGCGCGGCTGGCCGAGGTGATGGGCTCACTCGCCAGCAAAGTCACCGTCAGCGAGAGCAGCCCCAAGCTGCTCGCGGGCACCGGCAAGGATCAGGTCCACCTGCTGGTGATCGCCAACAGCGACAAGGGCCTGTGCGGCGCGTTCAATTCGAACATCGTCAAGGCTGCGCTGGTCACCGCGCGCAGCCTTGAGG
>JANPMA010000028.1:0-22158 GCA_031422595.1 Novosphingobium sp.
CTCGCATGGGGTCCCGGGCGGCGCGATCAGCAGCCAGGGCTTCGGCGAAACCAACAACCGCGTGCCGACCGCCGATGGCGTTCGCGAACTGCAGAACCGCCGGGTGGAAATCACCTACGGTCCGGGTTCGGGCATGTAAGCTGACCTTTTCAGTTTGGTTCACCGAGGGGGGCTGGAGAAATCCAGCCCCCTTTTCGTTGGCGGCATCCCAGCGCTGCAACAGGTGAGAGGCCAGACGAAGTCGCTGAGCCGATTCGACTGGACCTGATCAAGGATGCGGCTTTTCAAGCCGGAGCAACGACCGGATGAATATCATGCGGAATCTCCGAACCACGCTCTGAAGCTTGACCAGCGCAGGGCGGTTCGCCCGGCATATCTCGCTTCGAGGCTGCGTGGCACCGGATCGTAGAGCAAGCCGGGGGCATCACCGAATGCAACTGGCGCAGCGTCTTGGCTCGGGCTAGGATTGTCCATTACAATCGGGCAAGGGACCGCGATGCCGATCAACCTGTCTTCAGCCGCGCTCGCTGCACAATGAGCGATCCCGCATCCGCAAGCCCTGCGACCGCGCACCACCGCGAAGAGCGCCGCTTCATGGGTTGGCTGACTTTGGCGTTTGTGCTGGCGCTGGGGGCGATCCTCTCCAGCTTCTGGGTGCCGCTGTTGTGGGCGACGATCCTCGCGCTGATCTGCAGGCCGGTTTACCTGCGCCTGGCGGCGGGCGGGAAAACGGGGCGGGCGGCCCTGGCCACGGTCACCCTGGTGCTGCTGTGCCTGATCATTCCGGCGCTGATCATTGCCGTGCTGATCGGCGGCGAACTGGCCGCGCTTGCCCGCTCGCCGATCGCCACCGATCCGCAGGTGTTGACCGCTCAGGCCAACATGCTGCTCTCGCGCCTGCCCGGCTGGGCCAATGACTGGCTGGCCAGCAAAGGCGTTTCCGATGCCGGCGACCTCGGCCCATATGTGGTCGGCCAGTTCCAGGCCAATTTGCAGCTGATCAGCAGGTCCGCGCTGTCGGTCGGGCAGTCGCTGATCGGGACCTTTTTTGCGGTTCTGGTGACGCTGTACCTGCTGTTCTTCTTCCTGATCGATGGGTCCGGGATGGTCCGCCAGTTCAAGGCGGTGCTGCCGTTGGCTGCCCAGACCAAGCGGCAACTGGGCAAGCGGATTGCTTCGCTGGTGCGCAGTACGCTCAAGGGGACGCTGCTGGTTGCGCTGCTGCAGGGCGTGATCGGCGGGATCGTCTTTGCCGTGCTGGGCCTCCCCTCGCCACTGATCTGGGGCACGGTGATGGCCTTTGCCACGCTGCTGCCGGTGATCGGCACCGGGCTGATCTGGGTGCCGACCGCGATCTTCCTGCTCGCAACCGGGCAAATCTGGCAGGGGCTGGCGCTGGTTTTCTGCGGGGTGTTCATCATCGGCGGGGCCGACAATGTCGCCCGCCCGATGATCGTCGGGCGCGATACCGGCCTGCCCGACTGGCTGGTGCTGACCTCTACCTTGGGCGGGGTCGGCCTGTTCGGGTTCCACGGCGTGATCCTCGGCCCGCTGGTGGCCGGGGTGACAATCGCGCTGTGGGAACTCTATCGCGATTCGCATGCTGTGCCGGAACTCGAAGGAGCCTAGAGCACCGCCCGGTGCTGCTGGACCGCCTCGCCCAGCCACCCACGCCCGGCGCGGACCCGGGCGCTGGCCAGGAAGGCCGGATAGTCGCTCCAGTCAAAGGCCTGCATGATTGCAGATCATAGGCGCAAAATGCGTCTTGTCTGCCTTGCTGCGAGCGTGCAGGGCGTCACCCAAAGGGACTCAACAGGAGCCGGTTTCATGCGCATGATTGATCATTTCATCCACGGCGGCACTGGCGGTCTGGCTTCGGCCCGCAAGGGCGCGGTGATGGATCCCAACAACGGCGGTCAGCAGGCCGAAGTCGTGCTGGGCGGAGCCGACGCGCTGGAACGCGCGGTTGCCGCAGCTTCGGCCGCGCAGCCCGGCTGGGCGGCGATGAACCCGCAGCGCCGCGCCCGGGTGATGTTCAATTTCAAGGCTTTGATCGAACGCGACATGGACGATCTGGCGGCGCTGCTGTCCAGCGAACACGGCAAAGTCATCGCCGACTCCAAGGGCGATATCCAGCGCGGGCTTGAAGTGGTGGAATTCTGCTGCGGCCTGCCGCATGTCCTCAAGGGCGAATACACCCAGGGCGCCGGCCCCGGGATCGACGTCTATTCGATGCGCCAGCCGATCGGGATCGGCGCCGGGATCACCCCGTTCAACTTTCCGGCGATGATCCCGCTGTGGATGGGCGCGATGGCGATTGCCGCGGGCAATGCCTTCATCCTCAAGCCTAGCGAGCGCGATCCTTCGGTGCCGGTGCGGATCGCTGAGCTGTGGCTCGAAGCGGGCCTGCCCGATGGGATTTTCCAGGTGGTTCACGGTGACAAGGAAATGGTCGACCTGATCCTCGATCACCCTGCAATCGGCGCGGTTTCTTTCGTCGGCTCGTCAGACATCGCGCAGTACGTTTATTCGCGCGGAGTTGCCGCGGGCAAGCGGGTCCAGGCGATGGGCGGGGCCAAGAACCACGGGATCGTCATGCCCGACGCCGATCTTGATCAGGTGGTTGGCGATCTGTGCGGCGCGGCCTTTGGCTCAGCGGGCGAGCGCTGCATGGCGCTGCCGGTGGTGGTGCCGGTGGGCGATGATACCGCCGAGCGGCTGCGGGCGAAATTGATCCCTGCGATTCACGCGCTCAAGATCGGCATTTCAAGCGATCCTGAGGCGCAATACGGCCCGGTGGTCACTGCCACGCACAAAGCCAGCATCGAACGCTGGATTCAGACTGCGGTGGACGAAGGTTCCGAATTGGTGGTCGATGGCCGCGGCTTTACGTTGCAAGGTCATGAAGAAGGTTATTTCGTTGGCCCGACGCTGCTTGACCGGGTCACCACCCAGATGTCGAGCTATCAAAACGAGATCTTCGGACCGGTGCTGCAGATCGTCCGTGCCAAGGATTTCGAGGAAGCCCTCACCCTCCCCTCCAAGCACCAGTATGGCAACGGCGTGGCGATCTTCACCCGCAACGGCCACGCCGCGCGCGAATTCGCGAGCCGCGTCAACGTCGGCATGGTCGGGATCAACGTGCCGATCCCGGTCCCGGTCGCCTATCACTCGTTCGGCGGCTGGAAGCGCTCGGGCTTTGGCGATACCGACCAATATGGGCTGGAAGGTCTGCGCTTCTGGACCAAGCTCAAGAAGATCACCGCGCGCTGGCCCGATGGCGGCGGCGATGGGTCGAACGCGTTTATCATTCCGACGATGGGGTGAGGCGGCGATGGAACCAGCGTGGCAGCCAGATGGTTTGGTAGACACGGCCGGTCCCGTTTGGGGTCCGGGCTGCGGGAGTCCTAGCGATGAAACCGAACTTTGCTTCTACACTTGGCCTGCTGGTGCTGGCCGCCTGTTCGCCCGACAATTCCCCAACCGAAAGCCGGGACACGGTGAATAGCGATCCCGAACTTGTCAGTCAGTCAACCCAGCCCGCGCCTGCAAAAATTGTGCTCGTCGCCGCGATTCCTGCCGCGATGCAGGGACGCTGGGGGCTGGTCCCGGGCGATTGCACCTCGCAGCGTGGCGATGCCAAGGGACTGCTGGTGATCGAGCGGTCCAGGCTCAAATTCTACGAATCGGTCGCCCGGCTTGGCGCGGTCCGCGAGCGCAGCGAAAGTCGCATCCATGCCGCCTTCAGCTTTACTGGCGAAGGAATGGACTGGACCCGTGATCTGACGCTCGAGCTTGCCGGCGACGGCAAGACCCTGGTCCGGCGCGAATTCGGAGCAGAAGCCGCCGCCGAGCCGTTCGAATATCATCGCTGCCAGTCGCAGGCTGGAAACTGACATGGCCAGGTCGATCCTTGCCGCCGCCGCGATCCTCGCCCTGCCTGCCTGCGTCAGCGCCGGAAACCCAGGCGACACCTGCCGGGCCGCCCCCGGCCAGGCCTTCATCGGCCGCGCGGCCAGTTCCGCAGTCGGCGCTGAGCTGCTCCGCGTGACCAGCAGCCGCATACTGCGCTGGGTTCCGCCCGGCACCATTGTCACCACTGACTACAAATTCGGGCGGCTGACTGTTGCCTACGATGGGGCTATGACCATCACCACTATCAGCTGCGGCTAAACACCGACGGGGGGACATGTGACGACCGACCAGTTTGCATTGACCGAGGACCAGCTTGCGATCCAGGACATGGCGCGCAAGTTTACCGCCGACCGAATCACGCCCTATGCGGCCGAGTGGGATGAAAAGCACCACTACCCGGTCGATGTCTGGAAGGCCGCGGGCGAGCTGGGCTTTGGCGCGATCTATGTCTCCGAAGAGAACGGCGGGATCGGGCTTGGCCGACTCGAGGCAGCGCTGATCATGGAAGCGATGGCCTATGGCTGCCCCGCGACCAGCTCGTACATCTCGATCCACAACATGGCGACCTGGATGATCGACACCTACGGCTCGGACGAGCTGAAGGCGCGGTTTTTGCCTGAACTGGTCAGCATGGAGAGGATCGCGAGCTATTGCCTGACCGAGCCAAGCAGCGGATCTGATGCCGCCGCGCTCAAGACCAGCGCGCGGCTCGATGGCGATCACTACGTTCTCAACGGCACCAAGCAGTTCATCAGCGGCGCGGGCTATAACGACATCTATGTCTGCATGGTCCGCACCGGCGACAACGGGGCCAAGGGCATTTCTTGCCTGGTGGTCGAAAAGGACACCCCCGGCCTGTCGTTCGGCGCGCCGGAAAAGAAGCTGGGGTGGAACGCTTCACCCACCGCGCAGGTGGTGTTTGAGGATGCCCGTGTGCCGGTGGCCAACCGCGTTGGCGGTGAGGGCGAGGGCTTTCGTTTCGCCATGGCCGGGCTTGATGGCGGGCGGCTCAACATCGGCGCCTGCTCGCTCGGCGGAGCGCAGCGCTGCCTCGATGAGGCGGTCAACTACACCAAGGAACGCCAGCAATTCGGCCAGCCGGTCTCCGAATTCCAGAACACCCAGTTCATGCTGGCCGACATGGCAACCGACCTCGAGGCGGCCCGCGCGCTGCTCTACATGGCCGCCGCCAAGGTCACCGCCGGAGCGCCTGACAAGAGCCGCTTCTCCGCCATGGCCAAGCGCCTGGCGACCGACAGCGGCAGCAAGATCGTCAACGATGCGCTGCAGCTGTTCGGCGGCTATGGCTATCTGAAGGACTATCCGATCGAACGCTTCTGGCGCGACTTGCGGGTCCATTCGATCCTTGAAGGGACCAACCAGGTGATGCGGATGATTGTCGGCCGGGACCTGCTGCGCCAATGACCGAGGAAATGATCATCCGCCAAGAGCGCGCCGTTGGCTTCCTCACCCTCAACCGCCCCAAGGCGATCCATGCGCTGACGCAAGGCATGGATCACGCGATGACCGAGGCGCTGCTGGCCTGGCGCGACGATCCGACGGTGCAAGTGGTGATCATCGACCACAGCGAAGGCCGCGGTTTCTGCGCCGGGGGTGATATCGCCTTCCTGCGCAATTCGGCGGTGAACGATGGCGGGGTCTCGGGCCGCAAGTTCTTCTATGAGGAATACCAGCTCAACCACTTGCTGATGACTTACCCCAAGCCGGTCGTGGCCTTCATCGACGGGATCACCATGGGCGGCGGCGTGGGGATCAGCCAGCCGGCGCGGTTCCGGGTGGCGACCGAGAACACCCGCTTTGCCATGCCCGAAACCGGGATCGGGCTGTTCCCCGATGTCGGCGGCGGCTGGCACCTGTCGCGGATCTCGGGCCGGATGGGGCAGTTCCTCGCACTGACCGGCGCGCGGCTCGACGGGTCGGAATGCTTGTGGACCGGGCTTGCGACCCACTACCTGCCGCACGACAGCCTGGCCGATGCCAAGGAGCGGCTGGTCCACGGCCACGATCCGGCGCAGGTCCTCGCCGCGCTCGCGGTTACCCCGCCCCCGGCGCGGATCGAGGGCAATGCCGCGCAGATCGTGAAGCACTTCGCCTCGGATCGCTACGAGGATATCCTAGCCAGCCTCGAGGCCGACGACAGCGAATGGGCCGCCAAGGAACTGGCCACGCTGCGCACCAAGAGCCCCCAGACCTGCAAGGTCGCGCTGCGCCAGCTGCACGACAGTGCGCTGTGCCCCGATTTCGGCGCAAACATGGTGATGGAATACCGCATTGCCAGCCGCGTGCTGATCCGCCCCGACTTTGCCGAAGGCGTGCGCGCGGTAATTGTCGACAAGACCAATGACGCGAAGTGGGACCCGGCGACGCCCGAAGGCGTGACGGACGAACTGATCGACAGCATCTTCGCCCCGCTTCCGGCCGATGAAGAATGGAAACCGCTATGAGCTTTGAACACATCCTCACTGAACAGCGCGGCGCCGTTACGCTGATCACGCTCAACCGGCCGCAGGCTCTGAACGCGCTTAATTCCTCGGT
This sequence comes from Novosphingobium sp., assembly GCA_031422595.1. Classification (GTDB taxonomy): domain Bacteria; phylum Pseudomonadota; class Alphaproteobacteria; order Sphingomonadales; family Sphingomonadaceae; genus Novosphingobium. The sequence goes on from JANPMA010000028.1 coordinate 6,472, forward strand.
GCTCGAGGAGCTGATCGCGGCCTTCGCGGCGTTCGAAGCCGATCCGGGCCAGCGCTGCGCGGTGCTTACCGGCGCGGGCGAGAAGGCCTTTGCCGCGGGCGCGGACATCAAGGAAATGGCCGAAAAGCCAGCGGCCGAGTTCTACTCCGCCGACTTCTTCAGCCGCTGGACCAGCCACCTGGTCAAGACCACCCGCAAGCCGTGGATCGCAGCGGTCAACGGCTTTGCGCTGGGCGGCGGGTGCGAACTGGCGATGATGGCGGACTTCATAATCGCGAGCGAGAATGCCCGCTTCGGCCAGCCCGAGATCAAGCTGGGCGTGGCCCCCGGGATGGGCGGATCGCAGCGCCTGACCCGCGCGGTGGGCAAGGCCAAGGCGATGGAAATGTGTCTGACCGGGCGGATGATGGGCGCCGAAGAAGCCGAACGTTCGGGTCTGGTCGCCCGCGTGGTGCCGCTGGCCGACCTGATCGAGGAAGCGCTGAAAACCGCCGACGAGATCGCCGCGATGCCGCCTCTGGCCGCGATTGCGAACAAGGAAATGGTCAACGCCGCGTTCGAAACCGGGCTCGACCAGGGGATCCTGATCGAGCGCCGGATCTTCCAGGTCCTGACCGCGACCGAAGACAAGGCTGAAGGTATGGCCGCATTTATCGAGAAGCGCCCCGGGGTGTGGAAGGGTAAGTGACATTCAAGCCCCTCCCCTTCAGGGGAGGGGAAGGAGCCGCGAAGCGGCGAAGGGGTGGGGCTTGTTGCGGCAACATGCCCCACCCCAACCCCTCCCCTGAAGGGGAGGGGCTTTGAAGGAGACTGACATGAAAATCGCCTTCATCGGCCTCGGCAATATGGGCGGCGGGATGGCTGCGAATCTGGTCAAGGCGGGGCATGAGGTTCATGCCTTTGACCTCAGCGCCGAAGCCCTCGCCCGCGCGCAGGACAACGGCTGCTCGACCTACACCTCGGTGCGCGAGGCGGTTCAAGGCGCTGAGGCCGTGGTTTCGATGCTGCCCAACGGGGCGATTGTGGACAGTGTCTATGCTGCCGATGTGATCGGCCATGCCCCCAGCTCAGCGCTGCTGCTCGACTGCTCGACCATCGACGTTGCCACTGCGCGCAAGGTTGAGGATGCAGCCCGCGCCGCCGGGTACGAAATGGTCGATGCCCCGGTCTCAGGCGGGATCGCGGCGGCCAATGGCGGCACGCTGACTTTCATGGTTGGCGGCAGCGAGCAGGCCTTTGCCCGGGCCGAACCAATCCTGGCGGCGATGGGCAAGGCGGTGATCCACGCCGGGGCCAGCGGCGCGGGCCAGGCGGCCAAGATCTGCAACAACATGATCCTGGGCGCGACGATGATCGCGACATGCGAGGCTTTTGCGCTGGCCGAAAAGCTCGGGCTGGACCTGCAGACCTTCTATGACATCTCCAGCAAGGCCTCGGGCCAGTCGTGGTCGATGACCTCTTATTGCCCGGTTCCCGGCGTTGGCCCGACCAGCCCAGCAGACAACGGCTATCAGGGTGGGTTCGCCGCGGCGCTGATGCTCAAGGACCTCAAACTGGCGATGGAAGCCGCCGCCAGCGCCGGTGCCGAGGTGCCGATGGGCCAGCACGCCGAGGAACTCTACGCTGCTTTTGCCGAAGCTGGAAACGGCGGCATGGACTTCTCAGCCATCATCAAGACATTCGAGTAAGTATAAGTAAATGACCGATACTATTTCCCCAACCGGCCCGCTCGCAGGCATCAAGGTCCTCGATCTCTCGCGCGTTCTGGCCGGGCCATGGTGCACACAGATGCTGGGCGATCTGGGGGCCGAAGTGATTAAGCTGGAACAGCCCGGCCAGGGCGACGATACCCGCAAGTGGGGGCCGCCGTTCCTGGACGATGGCTCGCGCGATTCCGCCTACTATCTCTGCGCCAACCGCAACAAGCGGTCGATCGCGGTTGATATTGCCAAGCCGGAAGGTGCGGATCTGATCCGCCAGCTTGTTCAAGAGGCGGACATTGTCATCGAGAACTTCCGGGTCGGCGCACTGGCCAAGTACGGGCTCGACTATGCCTCGCTTCGCGCGATCAAGCCGGACCTGATCTATTGCTCGATCACCGGCTTCGGCCAGACCGGCCCCGACCAGGACAAGGGCGGCTATGACTTCCTGATCCAGGGCCTGAGCGGGCTGATGAGCGTGACCGGCGAGGCTGACGGCCGCCCGACCAAGGTCGGCGTGCCGACGGTCGACCTGTCCACCGGGCTCTATGCGACGATCTCGATCCTGGCCGCGCTGCAGCACCGCAGCCGCACCGGCGAGGGGCAGTACATCGACCTGGCCCTGCTCGACAGCCAGGTCGCGCTTCTCGCCAACCAGGGTTCGGGTTGGCTCAACGGCGGGCTTGAGCCCGGGCGGATGGGCAACCAGCACCCCAGCATCACCCCTTATCAGGACTTCGCCTGCGCCGACGGCGATGTGTTGGTCGCGCTCGGCAATGACCGGCAGTTCCGCGACTTCTGTACAATGCTCGGCCTGACTGAACTGGGCAGCGATCCGCGCTTTGCCGAAAGCGCCACACGCAGCGTCAACCGCGGCGCGATGCTGGCGGTCCTTGAGGCCGAAGTGGCCCAGTGGAAGGCCGCAGACCTGATCGCCGCGATGGAGGCGGCCAAGCTGCCCGGCGGGCGGATCAATTCGATCCCCGAGGCGCTGGCGCTGCCGCAAATCGCCACCCGCGCAATGGTCCACGAACTGCCGCGCAGCGACGGCACTCCAGTGCACTTCGTGGGCTTTCCGGGCAAGTTCTCAGCCTCGCCGGTCACCTATCGCAGAGCCCCGCCGCGATCGGGCGAGGATACCCGCGCGGTGCTTGGCGAGAAGTTGGGCCTGTCCGGTGAAGAACTTGACCTGCTGCAAGCCAAGGGCGTGATCGCCGACCAGCTCTAACGCGTCAGTGCGGGTTCAGCCGCGACAATGAATTACATTTTGCGAAGAGACAGCAGGCTTTGCAGTCGGCAGTTTGCACCATCACTGTGGCAGGGAGAGCGGCATGCTGAAGAGCGCGACGGCCCTCAATCGTTTCGGCCTGGGCGGGATGGGCGGCATGGGCCCACCGGCCGATTTGCAGGCCTGGCTGGAAAGCCAGCTCACCCGTTTCAATCTCCGTCCCGCTCCGATCGCGGCGGCAACCGGAACCAAAGAACTGGTCACCATGCTGCGCGAGGCGCGCGATGGCCGGCGCGAACAGCAGCAAGAAGCCAAGGCTGCCGGGACTGAGCCCAAACCCCGCGAGCAAGGCGAACCTGGTCCGTTCCGAGACCTGCGCGATGCCTATACCGCCGCGGTCGGCCTCCGCACCGATGTGGCCTTGGCCAGCGACACACCTTTGGTCGAGCGGTTGGTCCATTTCTGGTCGAACCACTTCGCGGTTTCGGTCGACAAGGTCGCGGTGATCGGGCTGGCCGGGGCGTTCGAGTTCGAGGCGATCCGCCCGCACGTGCTCGGCAGGTTTTCCGACCTGCTGAACGCGGTCGAGCGCCACCCGGCAATGCTGCTCTACCTCGACCAGGCCGAATCGATCGGCCCCGAGAGCCCGCTGGCCCAGCGCGCCGCGCAGCGTGGGCGCGAGCGCGGGCTCAACGAGAACCTTGCGCGTGAGATCCTGGAGCTGCACACGCTGGGGGTGCGCACGGTCTACAGCCAGGCCGATGTCACCGAATTTGCCCGGGCGCTGACCGGCTGGACTGTCGGCGGCCTCGCCAAGCAGCCCTTGCTGCGCGGCCCCGGCCCGGGCTTCTGGTTTGCCGCGCCGATCCACCAGCCGGGCGGCCGCACCATCATGGGCAAGCGCTATGGCCAGTCGGGCGAGGCTCAGGCCCAGGCGGTGCTCGATGACCTGGCCCGGCATCCTTCCACTGCCCGCCACATCGCCACAAAGCTTGCCCGCCACTTCGCCGCCGACGATCCGCCGCCCGCACTGGTTGCCCGGCTAGAGCAGGATTTCCTGCGCAGCGGCGGCGACCTCAAGTCGCTCTACAAGGTGCTGATCGCCGCGCCCGAGGTGTGGAACGCTGCGCCCAAATTCCGCACTCCGTGGGATTGGACGCTCGCCGCGCTGCGCGCCACCGGGGTCAGAGCGCTGCCGGGCCGCACCGCCGCTGGCGCCTTCACCCAGCTTGGTCAGGCGGTGTGGAAGCCCGGCTCGCCCGCCGGTTACGACGATGTGGCCGCCAGCTGGGCCGGGCCCGATGCGCTCTATCGCCGGGTCGAAGTGGCGCAGCGGATCGCCGAGCGGACCGCGCCGGGGATTGATGCCAGGAAGCTTGCCGACCAGCTCTTCCCCGAAAGTCTGTCCGAAGCGACCCGTCAGGCGATCACCCGCGCCGAAAGCGGACCGCAGGCGCTCGCGCTGCTGCTCGCCTCACCCGATATGATGCGGAGGTAACCCCATGCTGCTTCACCGCCGCCAGATCCTCGTTGCCGGCTCTGCCGCGCTGTTCGCCCCCACCATCGCTTTCGCCAAAGCCGAAACCGAGCGCCGGCTGGTCTTCGTGATCCAGCGCGGCGCTGCCGATGGCCTCGCCATGCTCGCGCCGATTGGCGATCCGGCCTATAGGGCCCTGCGCGGCGATCTGATCCCCGAACTGCTCCAGCAGCCCAATTTGGGCGGGCTGTTCGCGCTGCACCCGGCGCTGAAGCAGCTGGGCGCGCTATACGGCGCCAGGCAGGCGCTGTTCGCGCACGCCGTCGCCTCGCCCTATCGCGATCGCTCGCATTTCGACGGGCAGAACGTGCTCGAGACCGGCGGGGCGCTGCCCTATGACCGCAAGGACGGCTGGATGAACCGCCTCTTAGCCATGCTGCCCGCCGAAGGCGCGCGCGGGCTGGCCGTTTCGACGACGATCCCCACCGCGCTGCGCGGCGCGGTGCAGGTATCGAGCTATGCCCCTTCTGCGCTGCCCGATGCCTCGCAAGACCTGCTCCAGCGGGTTTCGACGATGTACGCGGCCGACGCGCAGCTTCACGCGCTGTGGGAAGAGGCGTTGCAAACCCGTGCGATGGCCGGCGATCTGGCCAATCCCGGGCGCGGCGCAGCGGCGGCTGGCAAGCTGATCGCCTCGCTGATGACGGGTACCCAGGGCGCGCGGGTGGTGATGGTCGAGAGCGACGGCTGGGATACCCACGCCGGGCAGAAGGCCCGGCTGAACAACCAGCTGACCGGGCTCGATGCGATGCTGGCCGCCTTGCGTGATAACCTGGGCCCGGCCTGGGCCGATACACTGGTGGTCGTCGCCACCGAATTTGGCCGCACTGCCGCGGCCAACGGAACCGGCGGAACCGATCACGGCACGGCATCAATGGCCATGCTGTTGGGCGGCACGGTGGCGGGCGGCCGGATTGTGGCCGACTGGCCGGGGCTTGGGCCATCGCAACTTTACGAAGGCCGCGACCTCAGGCCGACCATCAGCCTCGATGCGCTGATCGGCAGTGCGGTGGCGGGCCATTTTGGGCTGGACCCGGCACGCGCGGTGCCCGGGCTGTTTCCGGGCGGCGGCGGCAAGGCGATCGATGGGTTGGTGCGGACCTAGTCGTCCGCCGCCGCGATCGCCCCTGCCTCGTTCGCCGCTTCCTTCAGCACCACGGTCCAGGCCGCGACGTTTTGTTCCAGTTGCACCGGGTCGATCTTGTCGAGCGTATCGTCAGGGGTGTGGTGCAGGTCGAAATAGCGGGTGCCGTCCTGGTCAAGGTCGATCACCGCCGGCTTTTGCGCGGCGATGATCGCGCCGGTATCGGCTCCGCCACCGGCCTTGTCGGCGCCGGGCACGATCCCGATCAGGGCCAGCCCGGCCGCGATCCGGTCCCGCAGCGGCTTGTTCGCGGCTGACAGGTTGAACTGCACCCGCCAGACCCGGTCGGCGCCGAAATCGCTTTCCATCACCAACGCGTGGGGTTCCAGGGCGTGGGCCTTGCCATAGGCCGCGCCGCCGAACACGCCGATCTCTTCAGCGCCGGCCCACAGCAGGCGGATTGTGCGCAGTGGGCGTTCACCCTGCTGGGCGCGCAGCGCGGCAGCGGTGATGATCCCGCAGCCCGCGGCATCGTCAATCGCCCCGGTACCCAGATCCCAGCTATCGAGGTGACAGGCCAGCATGACCGGCGGCAGCGAGGGATCGCGGCCGGGCAGTTCGGCAACGACATTGCCCGAAGGCATGTTCGCCTGCGGGCGCCCTTCAAGCACCAGATTGATCGACATCGGCTTGCGAGTCCTGGCGATCCGCGCGATCAGCAAGGCATCGGGGATCGAGACAGCGCCCGCCGGGATCGCCTTGGCCGGATCGGGGAAATTGGTCGCTCCGGTATGCGGATCGCGATTGCCATCGGTTCCGATCGAGCGGATCACCACGGCCGCGGCGCCCTTGCCGGCAGCAATCGCCGGTCCCTGGCGGCGGGCCGCACCGAACAGACCGTAACCCGAGCCATCCTGGCTGGCCGCAAAGGCATGGTCGATGTAGGCCACTTTGCCCTTCAGCGAACCTTCGGGCGCGGCCTTCAGCGCATCGAGCGTCGGGAAATAGACCAGTCCTGCCTTGAGCCCACCTGTGGGAGTCGGCACCGAATAGCCCAGTGCGGTGATGTGCAGCTTGTGCGGATAGGGCGCGGTCAGCTCGGCAGTTTCGGCCCCGCGCACAAAGCCGGTGACCGTGAACGGCTCAACCCGCACGTTCCGGAAACCCAGCGCCTTCAGCCGCGCCACCGCCCAATCGCGCGCCTTGGCCTCACGCTCAGACCCGGCCGGGCGCGCACCGATCTCGGTGGTCAGGTCGGCAGTGATGTCCCAGGCGACTGAATCGGCAGGACCGGCAATCGCGGTAGTGGAGAGCAACAAGGCGGAGAGCGCGGCGGCGCGGAGGGTTTGTTTCATGCCCGGCTGGCTATCGGCCCGCACCACGCTTGGCAAGGCTGGCGGCCTCGTTCAATTCACGTGGGTCGAGACGATATCCAGCCAGTGTCCCGAGAATATGCCAACCACAAGCCCGGCAAGTGCCAGCAGTTCCGCCAGCAGGAACCCGATCGAACCTTTGCCCAACAGGCTCTTGATGTCAGCGATCACAAGAACGGCCGCAATCAGTGGAAAGGTCCACAGGATCACAAATAGGTGCAGCAAGCGGTATTCCTGCAAGAAGCTGGTTTTCAACTGAAACCAAGCATCGCTCATTCGGTCGTGATCGATCGCCAGTAAGTAGTTCCCGCGCTCGGTCGCGAGAACTAGCAGCACCATCCCCAGCGCCAGCACCCGCAACAACGGCGCAAACCGCTTGCCCACGCGCCACTCCAGGCGATTGTTGAAAACCGCGGTGACCGCCAGCAGCACTGCCAATCCCAGCAGCACCGCCAGCACAGGCAGGTTCACGGTTACTGTGGGATCGTATTCCGGCATTGCTTCGGGCACTGCAGATCCTCCCCGGTGAATTCGCAGCTTTCCTACATCGAGGCGGCCTGTCAATCTCCGGTCATGACCTTACCCGATGCGGCGCAGCGATGTCTGCCAGCCCTGCCCAGCCTTTACCAAGCCGCGCCCCCCAGCGCGGCTTTGCTGCATTTGGTTTCCTTAATACCTGTTTTGGGGAACGCCGTGCGCATGCACTTTATCAACTTGCGTTTCCTGCAACTGCCCGCTCGCCACGCTTGCAGCCAGCCCCCGCGCTCTGTAAGGGCCGCGCAAATCTCCAATCCACGCCTATCCCCAAGAGGACCCCCAATGGCCGCGCAGTACGCCTATGTCATGAAGGACATGACCAAGACTTTCCCCGGCGCGCCAAAGCCGGTGCTGTCGAACATCAGCCTGCAATTCTACCAGGGTGCCAAGATCGGCATCGTCGGGCCCAACGGCGCGGGCAAATCGACCCTGATCAAGATCATGGCCGGGATCGACAAGGATTACACCGGTGAGGCCTGGCCGGGCGAATACATCACCGTCGGCTACCTTGAGCAGGAGCCCGAGCTCGACAAGACCAAGACCGTCTTGGAAAACGTCAAGGAAGGCGCGCGGGCGACCGCCGAGATGGTCGAGCGGTTCAACCAGATCGGCATGGAGATGGGCGAAGACGGCGCGGACTTCGACGCGCTGGGCGCCGAGATGAGCGAACTTCAGGACAAGATCGACGCAGTCGATGGCTGGACGCTCGACAACCAGCTCGAGATCGCGATGGAAGCGCTGCGCTGCCCGCCGGGCGACTGGTCGGTCGAAAACCTCTCGGGCGGTGAAAAGCGCCGGATCGCGCTGACCCGGCTGCTGATCCAGAAGCCCGACATCCTGCTGCTCGACGAACCGACCAACCACCTCGATGCCGAGAGTGTCGAATGGCTGGAAAACCACCTCAAGGAATACGCCGGCGCGGTGCTGATGATCACCCACGACCGCTATTTCCTCGACAATGTGGTGGGCTGGATCCTCGAGCTCGATCGCGGGAAATACTTCCCCTACGAAGGCAATTATTCGACCTACCTTGAGACCAAGGCGAAGCGCCTGGCGCAAGAGGAGCGCGAGGAGAGCGGCAAGCAGAAGGCGCTCAGCCGCGAACTCGAATGGATCCGCCAGACCCCGGCCGCGCGCCAGACCAAGAGCAAGGCGCGTATCCGCAAGTTCGAGGAACTGCAGAACGCGCAGGACGGCCGCACCGTCGGCAAGGCCCAGATCATCATCCAGGTGCCCGAGCGGCTGGGCGGCAAGGTGATCGAAGCCAAGGGCATTTCGAAGGCTTACGGCGACAAGCTGCTGTTCGAAGACCTCAGCTTCATCCTGCCGCCTGGCGGGATCGTCGGGATCATCGGCCCCAACGGCGCGGGCAAATCGACCCTGTTCAAGATTCTGACCGGCAAGGAAGAGCCCGACAGCGGAACGGTCGAAATCGGCAGCACCGTGCGGCTGGGCTTCGTCGACCAGAGCCGCGATGACCTGGGCCCCACCAACAACGTCTGGCAGGAAATCAGCGGCGGGCACGATTACATGACCGTCAACAAGCAGGAAATGAGCACTCGCGCCTATGTCGGCGCGTTCAACTTCAAGGGCGCCGACCAGCAGAAGAACGTCGGCAAACTATCCGGCGGCGAACGCAACCGCGTGCATATGGCCAAGATGCTCAAGCAAGGCGGCAACGTGCTGCTGCTGGACGAACCGACCAACGACCTCGACGTCGAAACCCTGGGCGCGCTCGAAGACGCGATCGAAAACTTCGCCGGCTGCGCCGTGGTCATCTCGCACGACCGCTTCTTCCTGGACAGGTTGGCGACGCATATCCTGGCCTTCGAAGGCAACAGCCACGTCGAATGGTTCGAAGGCAACTTCGCGGCTTATGAGGAAGACAAGCGGCGCAGGCTGGGCGATGCGGCGGACCGGCCAACCAGGCTGGCTTACAAGAAGCTGACGCGCTGAGGGTGCTCAAACCGGATCGCTGACCACCCCATCCAGCGGAACCTGCCGGAAGATTTCCAGCGGGCTCACCCGCCCGGCCAGGCCCAGACCCGGCGTGACCTGGGTGCGGATTTCAAAGTGCAGGTGCTGGTCAATGCCGGTCATGCCATTGGCGTTGCCGCTGGTTCCGCACAACCCGATCCTTGCGCCGCGCTGGACGGCCTGGCCCAGCGCAACATCGACCCGGCTGAGATGCGCGAAAGCGGCGTAGCGGGTCTGGCCGCCCACCACGAACGAATGAACCACCAGATTGCCATAGGCGCCGCTTCTGCCGATATGGGCGACTTCGCCATTGGCGATCGCGAAACAGGGGGTCCCGGAAGGCGCGAAGAAATCCCAGCCCTGGTGCGCGCGTTTGCTGCCATCGGCATTGTGGCGAACCATTCCGAACGTGTTGGACACCGCGCCGCGGCGGATGATGTTCGACACCAGCGGCCAGCGCAGACTGGGATCCATCGGCATGCCTATTCCCCCTCTTTTGTGGACAATGCACAAGAGTTGAAACGCCGTGTCAATCGCCGCGATGGTCTAGGCCATTGCGCCCGCCCCCCAACCTGAATGCAAAGCTTACCAATCCGTTCACACTCCCGACAGCGCGAATCGGATAGTCCGGTGTCCAGAGTCGCCGGCAAACCGTCCGGCGCGTTGGATGGAGGAACGGCCATGGCCGCTCGCAACTCGAAGTCACTGCGCCACACCAGCCTGATTGCGCTGGCGATTGCGGCACTTACCCTGCCAGGCCTGGCCAATGCCGAGGAAGATCGCCGCGGCGGTTGGGGCAACCAGCGAGAGGATCGCGGGGCAGCGCGCCAGGAACGGCAGGAACGGCAGGAACGGCAGGAACGGCAGTCCAGTTGGACACCCCGCTCGCAGCCCCAAGCCCAGGCTCCGGCCCCTGCTCCCGCCCCGGCTCCGGCACCGGCTCCGGCTCCGCGCTGGAGTGGCGGCAACAACGGTGGCGGTCAGCAAGGCTGGAACGGCGGTTCGCGCTCGGCTCCGACCCCGCCTCCGGCACCCGCTCCGCGTTGGAGCGGCAACAATGGTGGCAATGGCGGCGGTGACAGCTCTGGCTCGAACGGACGCAGAGGCGGTAACGGCAGCGGCTGGAATGGCGGTTCGCGGACCACAGAAGCGCCTGCCCCGGCCCCTGCGCCGCGCTGGAATGGCAATGATCGCGGCAATGGCGGCGGTGACAGCTCTGGCAGGAGCGGACGCAGAGGCAACAATGGCGGCGGCTGGAATGGCGGCTCGCGGACCACCGAAACCTCCAACCCGCAGCCTGCACCCGCACCTTCGGGCGGCTGGAGCGGCCGGACTCGCGGCGGCACCTGGAGCGGAAGCAGCACGCCCCCGCCGCAAGGCACCACCGGCGGCGAGCGTCGCCGCGAAGACAGCTGGCGCAACCGCGATGGACGCAGTGGAGACAACGCGCGCAGCCGCGAAGGTCGCAATGACGATCGCAATTGGCGCAACCGTGACAGCGGCGATCGCAACTGGACCGACAATACCCGGCGCGATCGCAATGGCGATCGCAACTGGACCGACAATACCCGGCGCGATCACGATGGCGATCGCTGGCAAGGCCGCAATGGCAACGACCGCAACTGGGGCGACCGGGTCCGCCGCGACGACAACCATGACCGCGACCGCGATAGCTGGCGGCGCCACGGCGGCAACCGCGATTACTGGCGCAACAACAACTGGTCGAACCACTGGGACCGTTCGCGCCACCGCAACTGGACCGGCTGGCACAGTGCCTGGAACTGGCAGTACGGCAGCCACTACAACCGCTGGGACAGCCACTGGCGCAACAACAACCGCTATGACTGGTATGGCTGGCGCAACCGCTATCCGAGCTACTTCTCGGTCGGGATCTACTATGCCCCCTACCGGAGCTACTCGTACCGACGGCTGAGCATCGGCTACATGCTCGATTCGCTGTTCTTCGGCGAGGACTACTGGATCGCCGATCCGGGCTATTACCGCCTGCCCGATGTCTATGGCCCCTACCGCTGGGTGCGCTACTACGACGATGCGGTGATGGTCGATATCTACACCGGCGAAGTGGTCGATGTGATCTACGACTTCTTCTACTGATCCGGGTAGGATGACAACGATGGGCCATCGCACTCAGGTGCGGTGGCCCTTTCGTTTGGTCGGCCTATTTCAACCAGGGCACCATGCGCCGCATGGTTTCATCCTTGTCGAAAAACTGGTGCTTGAGCGCAGCGACGACGTGCAGCACGAACAGTCCAATCATCAGGAAGGCCAGGACTTCGTGCAATTCGCCGAACATGTCCACGGTCGGCTCGTCCGACCCGACCGGCAGGGCCGGAATATTGACGATGCCGAACAGGCTGACCGGCTTGCCCTTGGTGGAGGCCGAGGACAGGGCCCATCCCGCCAACGGTACCGCCAGCATCAGGAAATAGAAACCGGCGTGCGTAACCCGAGCCAGTGCCGCTTCCCAGGCCTTGAGCGATTCGACTAGCGGCGGAGTCTTGTGCATCAGCCGCCAGACAATCCAGGCCACGGTCAACACCAGGATCGTGATCCCGGTGGCCTTGTGATAGCCCATCAGAATGAACCGATCCGCTTTCGGCAGATCTTCCGCGACAAATGCGCCGATGACGTTGAGAACGATCAACACGGCGATCAGCCAGTGCAGGACGATGGCGCCGCGCGAATAGCGGGCGGAGGCGGTGCTTGCGGTATCCATGGCGCCGCAAGCTGGCCCAAACTCTCGACAGGAGCAAGTCCCTTGTCGACCAGCGGCATGGTTAGCCCTTGCTCTTGCTTGTCAATTCGATAGTCAAAGCAGCGTGACCAGCGCCTACCAAGATGCCCCCAACCCCGACAAGGTCGCGCTGCTGCGCACCGGCGCGCATGTCCGTCGCCGGCTCAATGCCGATCCGCGGGCCTACCGGATCGAAACCGACCGGGCCGAGATCTGGACGGTCGCCGATTTTCTTGCCCCCGAGGAATGCACCGCACTGATCGCGATGATCGACCGCACCGCCGAGCCTTCAAAAGTGCTCGATCACGGCTCGACCGAAGTGTGGCGGACCAGCTCGTCGGGCAATGTCGAGCGCGACGACCCCTTCGTTCACCGGCTCGAGAGCCGGATCGACAAGCTGCTGGGCATTCCTCATCTGTTTGGCGAGACGATGCAGGGTCAGCGTTACACGCCAGGCCAGGAATTCAAGTACCACCTCGACCTGTTCTGGACCAAGGCGGACTACTGGAAGGAAGAGACCAAGCGTGGCGGGCAACGCTCGATCACCGCGATGGCCTATCTCAACGATGTCGATGAAGGCGGAGAGACTGCCTTTACCCAGATCGGCATCGGCGTGCCGCCGCAGCGCGGGATGCTGCTGGTGTGGAACAACACCCTGCCCGACGGCCGCCCCAACGAAGATACGATGCATGCCGGGACGCCGGTGATCAAAGGAACCAAATACGTGATCACCAAGTGGTACCGGACCCGCAAATGGGGCTGACTCCGGGATCGATGCTGAGCCGCCGGATGTTTGCCCAAAGCGCTCTGGCCGCCGCGGGCGCTGCTGCCTTGCCACTGCCCGCGCTGGCCGCCGAAAGCGGCGAAGACGCCCGGCTGATGGCGCTGCTGCGCGATGTGGCGCGCAAGGAAGACGCGCTCGATCCGCTCGTCTCGATCTACAAGGGCGGCGCGCCCAATGTCGCGGCGTTTCGCCTGCTCTATACCAGCGCGCAAGTCCGCGCGCGGCGCAGCGTGGTGCAGATGGCTTTGACGGGTCTCAAGCGGATCGACCGCCGCAAGCTCAGCACCGAGCGCCAGATCTCTTACGATGCGTTCAAGGCCGATCAGCGCCAGTCGGCGGTGTGGCTGCGCCCGGACATGTTGGCGCTGATCGCAGTGCGCCCCTTCAACCATTTCGGCGGACTGCACATCGATTTTCCCTCGATCGTCGCCAAGGGCGGCGCGCTGCATTATTCGGGCGAGGCTGACTATCGCCGCAACCAGACGCTGATCGCGGCCTTCCCCCAGGTGCTCGACAATGCGATTGCCCGGTTCCGCGAGGGGCTCGACAGCGGGGTGGTCGAAAGCAAGCTGACCGTGCGCAACATGGTCGCGCAGCTCGACAACCTGCTGGCCCAGCCGGTCGACCAGTCGCCGTTCACGTCGCCGGTCCGCGATTTTCCCGCGGCAGTACCCGAAGCGAACCGGGCCGAGCTGGTGCGGCTCTATGCCGCGACGACCGCCGAACAGATCTATCCCGCCTACCGCCGCCTGCGCGCCTTCCTGAACGATGAATACCTGCCCGCCGCGCGCGATGCAGTCGGCATTGCGGCGATGAAGGGCGGCGCGGCGTTCTACCGTGAGGCAATCATCGATCATACGACCCTGCGGCTCGAACCCGAAGCGGTGCACCAGCTGGGCCTGAGCGAAGTCGCGCGGATCCAGGGCGAGATGGACAAGGTCAAGCGCGCGCTGGGCTTTGCCGGGCCGCTCAAGGCCTTCTTCGAGGATATTCGCACCAACCCGCGCTATCACCCCAAGACCCGCGAGGATCTGGCCGAGGGCTTTGCCAAGGTCGCCCGCGCGGTCGAGACGCAGGTCCCGACCTATTTCAACCGGGTTCCCAGGACCAGGCTGCTGATCCAGCCCTACCCCGCCTACCGCGAGAAGTTCGAGGCTGGCGGCAGCTATAACCAGGGATCGCCCGATGGATCGCGGCCGGGCGTGTTCTTCTACAACGCCTATGACCTGCCCAGCCGGTTCCTGACGGGAATCAACACGCTGTACCTGCACGAAGGCGCGCCGGGGCATCACTTCCAGATCAGCCTTGCCCAGGAAGACACCAGCTTGCCCGAGTTCCAGCGGTTCGGCGGCAACAACGCCTATGTCGAAGGCTGGGCGCTCTATGCCGAGACGCTGGGTTTCGACATGGGTCTGTTCAAGGATCCGATGCAGCACTGGGGCACGCTCGACGACGAGATGCTGCGGGCGATGCGGCTGGTGGTCGATACCGGGCTTCACGCCAAGGGCTGGAGCCGCGAGCAGGGAATCGATTTCATGCTGGGCAATTCGGGCATGGGCAAGAGCGACGCGACCGCCGAGGTTGAGCGCTACATCGTCTGGCCGGGGCAGGCGCTGGGCTACAAGATCGGCGCGCTGACGATCCAGCGGCTCAAGCAGCAGGCGCAAGCTGCGCTGGGCCCGCGGTTCGATATTCGCGTGTTCCACGACCAGGTGCTGGGATCAGGGGCGCTGCCAATGCCGGTGCTCGAGGCCAAGATCCAGCGCTGGATTTCGGCCACCAAGGGGTGAGTTGCCAGCCCCGGCGTAAGATGCTTAGATCGCGCCAACAAAGGGGCTGAGCGATGCTTGACTATTTCGTGGCAACACTACCGCACTTCCTGGCCTATTTCGGTTCTGCCGTGGGGCTGGCTGCTGCCTTTCTGTGGCTCTATTCGCTGTGCACCCCGCACCGCGAATTCGCGCTGATCCGCGAAGGCAACACGGCCGCCGCAGTGCAGCTGACCTGGACCTTTCTGGGCTTTGCCGTTCCGGTCGCTTCGGTGATCGCCAATTCGGTCAGCTTGCTGGACATGGTGCTGTGGGGCGCGGTGGCAGGCGTAGTGCAGCTGACAGTCTTCGTGATCATCTCGCGCTTCCTGTTCAAGACAGTATCGGCCCGAATTGCCGAGGGCTGCGTGGCTTCGGGCCAGTTCGTCGGCGGGATTGGCCTGGGGATCGGGATCCTGCAGGCCGCCTGCATGGTGCCCTGAGGATTATGGCGATGAACAAGCAACTGGCCCTGACCACCGCCATGGCGGCCACGCTCACCTCGCTTTCGGCCTGCTCCAGCGGCAGTGACTGGGATGGCAGCTATGCCGATAATGACACCCGGGTCTGCGTCGACGAAGCCGGCAACCGGGTCGACGACAGCCAGTGCGGCAGCCATATCCGCGGCGGCGGGTACTACGGCTGGTACTACGTCAATCGCGGCTCGCGGCTGCCCTATTACGGGGATTCGGTGAACGATGCCAAGCTGGGGATCCAGGGTTCGAAGACCCCGCTCGCGGGCAAAAACTATGCCAGCGCACCGGCCCACACCAACCTGACCCGCTCGGCGGCAAAGTCGCGCGGCGGCTTTGGCTCCAGCGGGCGATCGTTCGGCGGCGGACGCTCCTAGGCGGTGAAACGGCAGAGCGTAACACCGCGTGACAACTGGCAGCACGCGGTCGAA